>JBKQMU010000216.1:0-49182 GCA_052146555.1 Isosphaeraceae bacterium | reverse complement strand
CCGATCATCCCTGTTTCAGCCACCGCGCCACGTCCATGGCGTGATAGGTCAAGATCATGTCGACGCCGGCGCGTTTGAAGCCGGTGAGGGTCTCCAGGACGATTCGCCGCTCGTCGATCCAGCCGCGCGCGGCGGCGGCCTTGACCATGGCGTACTCGCCCGAGACGTTGTACGCGGCCAGGGGAACGCCGAAGGTCTCCTTGATGCGGCGGGCGATGTCGAGGTACGCCATCGCCGGCTTGACCATCACGATATCGGCCCCCTCGGCCAGGTCGAGGGCCACTTCGCGGATGGCTTCATCGCCGTTGGCGGGGTCCATCTGGTAGCCTCGGCGGTCGCCAGAGTTTGGCGCACTGTCGGCTGCTTCTCGGAATGGCCCGTAATAGCCGCTGGCGAACTTGGCGGCGTAAGACATGATCGGAATTTGCGTGAATCCGGCTTGATCGAGTCCGTTGCGAATCGCCTGGACCATGCCGTCGATCATGCCGGAGGGGGCGACCAGGCCAGCGCCTGCGCGCGCGTGGCTGACGGCCTGCCGTGCCAGTAGCGGTAAGGTCGCGTCGTTGTCCACATCGAGTCGGCCGCCGGTTTCGCAGAGCGGGCCGCAGTGGCCGTGGTCGGTGTACTCGCAGTAGCAAAGATCGGTGATGACGAGCAGGTCCGGGGCGATCTTCCTGGCGATCCGGGTGGCTTCCTGGACGATTCCGTCGTCCCTGATGGCGGCCGATCCCAGAGCGTCCTTATGTTCGGGGATCCCGAAGAGGATGATGCCGGGGATGCCGAACTCGGCGACCTCCGCCACGGTTTCGCCGAGCCGGTCGGTAGAGAGCTGGTACTGGCCCGGCATTGCTGGTATCTCGCGGCGAAGGTTCGTCCCGTGGTGGACGAACAGGGGATAGATCAGGTCGCTGACGACGAGGTTCGATTCCCGAACCAGGTCGCGGAGCCGCGGATGGCTCCGGAGCCGGCGGGGTCGATGAAGCGGGTAACCCGAGGCAGGCTGGAAGGGCATGAAGCGTTTTCCCAACAGGGTGCGGGAACTATTGGGCGGGGATTCCGCTCACCGGAGAGCGCCGAGGTGCGACTTCGGCTCTCTCCGGTGAGTCCTTAGCGCTAGGGATGCGCGGCCTAGTGGCCGCGCTTGTGGCCGGGAGCAGGCAAGGGGATGAGCCGGACCTCGCTGCTGTTGGCGTCGTAGCAATCGATCTGAAGATGCTCGGCCGGCACGTTCTCCTTGAACACGACCGCGACGCTCATGCTCGAGTCGTTCTCGAGCCGGGCGATCTCCTTGCGTTTTCGGTTATTCAGATAGCTAGCGACGCCGGCGCTCACCGTGACGTTGATGCGGCGAATGTCCTCGCGGTGCGAAGCGAGGGCCAAGAGGCGCATGACGTCGATTGCCATGCTCTCGGCGGTCTTGACCACCCCCGAACCGGCGCAGTGCCCGCAGTCCTCGTAGATCGATCGCTTGAGGCTCGGGCGGATCCGCTGGCGGGTCATCTCGATTAAGCCAAAAGCACTCATCCGGAGGATTTTCGTCCGCGCCCGATCCCGCTTGATGGCCTCGCGCAAGGCACGCTCGACGCCGCGGCGATGCCGCTCCTCACGCATGTCGATGAAGTCGTTGACGATCACACCGCCCAAGTCACGGAGCCGAAGCTGCCGGGCGATTTCCTTGGCGGCGCGAAGGTTCATCTCATAGGCGGTCTTCTCGGCGTCGTCCTCGACCCGGAAATTGCCCGAGTTGACATCGATGGCCACGAGGGCCTCGGTCTGATCGATGACGATCGAGCCCCCCTCCGGCAGCGGCACGTGCCGCCGCTGGATCTTGGCGATCTCGTCCTCGATCCCGTACTTGTGGAACAGCGGTACCTTTTCTCCATACAGCTTGATGCGGCTGACGAACCGCGGCATGACGACGCGGAGGAACTCCTGGGCTCGCTCGAACGCGGCCGGCTCATCGATCCAGATCGTGTCGATCTCGGACGTGAAAATGTCCCGGATAGTCCGGGTAATCATGTCCGATTCCTGGTAGATAGGTCCGGGAGTTCGGGTACGCTTGATCCTCCGCAGGATGACTTTCCAGAGCCGCAGCAAGTAGGCCAAGTCGCGTGCCAGCTCGCGCTTGGTGCGCTCCAGTCCCGCGGTCCGCACGATGAAGCCGAGTCCCTTGGGAGGGTTCAGCTCGTGCATGATTTCCCGGAGCTTACGGCGCTGGCTTTCGTCGACGATCTTGCGTGAGACCCCGACCCGGTTCAGCCCCGGCATAAGCACGAGGTAACGGCCGGGAATGCTGATGTACGTGGAGAGGGTTGGCCCTTTGGTTCCGATACTTTCCTTGATGACCTGGACCAAGACCTCGTCGCCGCGGAGGAAGATCTCCTGGATAGGGGGTTTGACCAAGCCGCGACCTCGCCCCGCGCGGCCGCCGCGTCCCAGATCGTCGCCGCGGCGGGGCCGGGCCTCGACCGGCCCGCGCAGGCCCATCTCGCGCTCCAGCTCTTCGATTTCTTCGATCTCTTTGCGGATCTCTTGCTCGAGCTCGGGGTCGATCTCCTCTTCAATGACGCGGGCTGGCTCGGGGCGAAGCTCGCCCTCGATGACATCGTCGTCCTCGATCTCGAGGTCCTCGGCCTCCTCGGGTTCGACCAAGTCGATGTCGAGCTCGTCGAGCTCGCTTTCGTCGAGGTCGTCGTCAAGGCGGCGGGGCTGGGATGGAGCCGGCTCGGGCGCGGGGGCCATGTCGTCAAGCTCGCTTGGGAAGCCCTCCGCGGTGGGTGAGGTTTCCGGGCCCGGACGTTCGCGCTCCCGCCGCCGTCCCCGCCGCTTTCGTCGCCGCCTGCCCTCCCGCAGGTCGGAGCGCTGGTTGCCGGGCTCCGGGCGGCTCTCAAGATCTTCCTCGGGAGCCAGGAATTCAGGCGACTCGATGTCCGGTTCGAGCTCGGCGTGCTGCTCGGACCAACCATAGTCGGATGGCGGCAGCTCTTCACCGGCCCCTTGATCGAGAGACCGCAGCCGCTCCCTGCGGGGGATGTACCCGGGCTCACCGGCCCGGCCATGGGGCCGCGATCGATCTCGCGGGTAATCGGCGGGTTCGGCGGCCCGGCCGCGTTCCGGGGCAGAAGGAGGCTCGTGCTCGAAAGAACGGTATGGCTCGTTCTCCGCGTCGGACAGGTCGCGAGGGGGCCGAGCCGGGCTAGGGCTGTAGGGCGGGCTGCTTTCACGAGATCGCTCCGGCTCGCCGCTACGATCGCCGCCACGGGACCTGATCGCCGCGCGTCCTCCGCGCCTCCGCGGCGGCTCTGGCAGCCTCGGCTCCTCTTCGACCGGACCATACTCATCGGCTTCGGCAAGGGGTGGCGCTTCGGCTGCGTCTTCAACCTCGGCCCGCTGGAGATCCTCTTCGTCGAAACCGGGAAGCGGACGCGAGGAGGGAGCGGCTGCGGGGGGGGGGACTGGCCGGCCTCGTCCGCGCACGCGGCGTGGTTCTCGAGCGGCCGGTGGCTCCGCCATTAGCCCTTCCCCGAACGCCTCCTCACGCCCGGTTTCAGGTCCGGCGGGTTCGGACGCGGCGGGAGAGAGCCGGTAGCGGCCGCGCTCGTCGAAGTCATCCTCGACCGCCGGAGGAGGGCCCTGGGGCAACCTCGTTCGCTGCGTGCGGCTAGGGGGCAGATCAGGATCGAATGGTTCCACGGATCGCGAGGGTCGCCAGCGCGGCTCTGAGTGTTCATCGTCGTGGAACGAGGGCTCGCGGAGTCGTCCCTTCTCCCGCTCTCGGTCGTCGTCCCAGTCGGCACCGACAGTCTCATCCCACGGCGGCGACTCGGGTTCAAGGAGGTCCTCCACGGTTTTCTCGGGGATAGGCCCCCGGGGCTCGCTTGAGTCCCCTTTGCGGGGCGTCTCGCCGAGCTCGGCCTCCGCTGTTTGCTCCTCGCTTAGCCCTTCGCCGAACCGCCGCGGCATTTCGGATCGATCGCGACGTCCTCGGACGGATAGGTCCGGCCGCTCTCGCTCCCTGTCTCGCTCTCGTTCCCGCTCGCGCGGCCGATCCTCGACGCGAGGCGGGGCGGGAAGCGAAGGGGGAAGCGGTTCGCCGAGAAGATCGGGTTTGGCCCGACGGCGATCCTCGCGTTCCCGCTCCCTATCTCGCTCCCGTTCTCGCCGCGGATCGCGTGATCGCGGACCCGGCGGCGGGCCCGCCGCAGGCTCGGCCTCCGGCTCGATATCCTCAAGTTGCGGCTGATGACGACCGTAATACTGGGGCTCGACATCCGAAACGTGAAGGAAGCCGTTGCGGCCGACGGAGAAATCGACGAAGGCGGCCTGGATGGCTGGCTCGAGATTGACCACCTTTCCCTTGTAGATGTTCCCAGTGTAACTCTCGTGACTGGTGCGCTCGACATAGAGTTCCTCAAGGACGCCGTTCTCGACGATCGCGATGCGGCACTCCTCGGGCTGCAACACGTTGATCAGCATTTCTTTTTTCATGCGGTTTCTTTCCCGGACTCACGCAGGTCGCGTGGTTGTGTTGGGGAGGGTATTCGATGGGCCGGAATCGCAATACTCGTCCCGGATTCGGGAGGCACTCTAGCGGCATTCCACGGAGTCCTGGTATCGACCAGCTCGGGATGGCCGCGCTTCGCCTCACGATGATCCGGCAGTGCGTTCTGGCCTTTTTTCCGACTCGATACGGTTCCTATCGCAGTCAAGCTCCACGTGTGTTCGCATCAAAACGGCGCCGCGATCCAGGAGGTCCCGGAGCCCCAGGCATTCGAGCAATTCCTCGGGGCGAGCCGAGCCTTCCGGACGGATGATCAGGGTGGCCCTGAGCACGCCGGCTTCGCTGATTGCGGCGTCGCAGACACTGGTGCGCAGGTCGTAGGTGTGCTCAGAGCCGCGATCGGCCCGCCGGCGGGTCACAAAACAGCTCTTGCTTGCCAGCAGCGACTTGACCGCCGCGAAAGCGGCAGCGAGTCGCTCCTGGGGCACGCAGATGCAATACTCGACGGCGACCGGCCGGGGAGCCGGAGCACTTCCGGGGAGGGTACGGGCTTCGAGCCACTCGAGACCTGCCGGTGATGTCTCGGTCAGCCTGCGCAGCAACTCTGCCGATTCGACCGGCTGGCAGAGCTCGATGTCGACGACCTCGTCATGGCCTTCGATACCCAGCCCAAGCGCCAGCGCAAAAGAGATCTTGGGCCGCGGCGTAAACCCCTGGCTCATCGCCAGGGGAAGGCGCGCCCGGCGGACGATCCGTTCTAGACAGCGCATGAGGTCATGATGGCTGACGAGGCGAAGCTCTCCACGCTTGGCGAACCGGAGACGCTGCTTTATGGCTGTGGACATTTCCTGTGACTTGCTGGGCTTATTGGGACCCTGGGCCATCGACGCTTTTCCGGCGACCGAGTTCCCTGCTCTTTGGCCTAGTCGGGGCTGGGGTCGCCTCCAGGGTACACTTGGCCCGGCTGCGAGGCAGCCCGCAAGAGCGCCCGGAACGAACTTGATCCGATAGGGAGCAATCGATCGATTTGCGGAGCGTGGATCAGCTTCGCAGAGGTCCTTTCAAGAGACGATTGCACTTAGTGTATGACAGTCGGGACAAGAGAGTCCCGGCGCGAGCTTAGGACACAGCTCTTGAGCTTATGCCGGGTCGGACGGAAGAGTCGGGGAGTACCAGCCCTACCAGCCCTCGGGCATGCTGTCGCGACGGATCGACTCACGAAGAGCCGAGCCTGGCGGCCTGCCGCGGCGTATCGGGGAGTGCCTCGTGCAGCGCGGCTTCGAGCAAGGCCGTGACGGCCTCGGCGGACTCCTGACGCAGCGCCTGCTCGGCGAGCTCTCTTGCAGTCCGGATTCGGATGCCGCGGATGACGCGCCTCACCTCGGGAAGCTGGTGCGGAGGCATGCTCAACTCACGCACGCCTAGGCCCAAAAGCAACATCGTATAGAGCGGGTCTCCTCCCATCGCTCCGCAGACGGTCACTCCGATACCGGCAGCCGCAGCGGCCTGGACCACCGTGGCGATCAGTCGCAGCACGGCAGGATCGGCGGCGGAGTAAAGTTCGGCGACGGTCTGGTTGGTCCGGTCTACGGCCAGCGTGTACTGAATCAGGTCGTTGGTTCCAATCGAAAAGAAGTCCACCTCCTTCGCCAGGTGATCAGCCATCAGGGCGGCCGCCGGGACCTCGACCATGATGCCCAAGGGTAAGTTTTCGCGTACGGAGTGCCCCTCCGCCAGAAGCTCGGCGGCCACCTCGCGGAGGGCGGCCCGGGCCGCTCGCAACTCGGCGATCGTGGACACCAAGGGAAAAAGAATGCGGACATCGCCTAAGCTACTGGCCCGCAAAAGCGCCCGGAGCTGGGGGCGGAACAACCCGGGATTGCGCAGCGACAGCCTCAGGCTGCGCAGCCCGAGGCATGGGTTAGGCTCGACGAAAGCCGACTCGCGGAAGCTTCCCAGCTTGTCGGCGCCCAGATCGAGCGTGCGGAAAACGATCGGCCGGCCCGCAAGCGCCCGGATCACGGCGGCATAGGCCTCGTATTGCTGCTCTTCGCTGGGCGGGGTCTCGGCACGCAGGAACAGAAACTCGGTACGGAAGAGTCCGACGCCCACGGCGCCGTAGCTCAAGCAGGCCCCGACCTCGGCGGCAAACTCGATGTTCCCCCAGAGATCGATTCTGGCCGCATCCAGCGTCTCGGCCGGAAGATCGGCCTGACGCGAGAGCACCTGAAACCGGGCCGAGCGTTCCACGGCTGCTGCATGATACCGCGTCTGCGTGGGGGCATCGGGGTCGAGGATGACCAGGCCCTCGTCGCCGTCGATGATCGCCATCCGGCAGTTGCGGGCAATGTCGAGAAACTTGCCCAGGCCGACAACCGCTGGAATCTCGAGGGCGGCCGCCACGATCGCCGTGTGGCTGGCTCTGCCGCCGGCTTCCGTGGCGAACCCGGGAACTCGCAAAGGGTCGAGCCCCGCGGCCTCGCTCGGCGAGAGATCCTGCGCCAGCACAAGCGTCGGGGTCGACAGCTCATCCTGGAACGACTTGGGACGCTGGCCAACCAGTTGAAAGAGGATCCGGGCCTGAATGTCGCGGACGTCAGCCGCTCGCGCCGCCAGATGCGTATCGGTCATCCGCTCCAGGCGAGTGGCGTGGGCCTCCAGTACCTCCAGAACGGCATGCTCGGCGCTTGCGTGCTCGCGCTCGATCCGGAGGTGGGCTTCCTGTCGCAAGGTCGGATCGCCGATCATGCGGGCATGAGCCGACAAGATGTCGGCGTACTGGGGACCAAGGCGGTCACGAGCTTCGGTCCCCGCCAGCTCCACCTCGTGGAGGGCAACATCCAGCGCCTGATCGAGTCGGGCTTGCTCCGCAGCGACTGAGTCGGCGGAAATCAGCCGAGAAGGGAGCCGCATACCCTTGCGGTCGAGCACGAGGACTGGACCGATGGCAATTCCCGGACTCACGGCGATTCCCCGCAAGATACGCATCGGTGGGATTGCCGACACGACGGGGGAAGCAGACTTCGGTGAGGCCGATGACGGCATGCGGAGGTTCCCGTGATAAACGCCTGTGTGCGACGGCCGCAAGAGCCCGATGCCTTTCTGTCCGTGACGGTCGAGACCGCCGGCGGCCGGTCGCCCCGGACACCTCCACTCGGAGGAGCTCATCCCCCGGGCTCCGAACTCGCTGAGTCCCGTAGCACGTCTCCGTTTTCGTTCTCGTAAAACCGCGCGAGCACCAGATCGGCCAGGGCCTCAATGGCCTCGATGGCATCGATCCCGCGCGCCTCCAGGTCCAGTCGCGTACCGCACTCGGCGGCCAGCGTCGTCAAATCGAGGATGCTCTTGCCGTTATACTGATTTCCATTGTAGTGAACCCGCACCTCGGCCTGGTAGCGAAGCGCAAGCTTGACGAACTTGTCGGCGGGGCGTAAGTGGAGCCCGAGGCTGTTGGTGATCTCAACCTGGCGACGGGCGACAGTCGTATCGTGGCTCATCAATGGCTCGATCGATTGGGCCGGGGACAAGCGACCAGCGGACTGGCCGGGGATCTCAAAACATTAGGCTGCAACCCTTGGACCCAAGCAGTCACACAAGAAACTGCTCATCGTTGGTGCCTCGTTGCAATGGCCCGACGGCGACCCTCTTGACACTTTTCGTTGCGCTCCGGGCAGCAAAGCCGCCGCGAACTCTGTACGCAGGGGACGGAAAGCTCGCAAGCGACCCACCGGGGCTCCGCCACAGCAAAGCCACAGGAGAACCGTCGTCAGGACAGGTTCTGGTCGGCTTCCTCGAGCACATCGATCACGTCCTGCCGGGTTCGGGCCTGCCGAAGAAAGCTAACAAAGCGTTCGTCCTTCAAATGCCGCGAGATATTCTCCAGTGCTCTGAGATGATCTCCAGGCTGGTTCTGTGGAGAAACGAGCAAGAAAAAGATAGTGACCGGTTCGCCGTCAAGGGCCGCGAAATCGACACCTCGACGCGACAGGGCGACCGTCCCGACCAACCGTGTCAGCGTGGGGTGGCGAGTATGGGGAACGGCAACCCCCATCCCGATTCCGGTCGAGCCCAGCTCCTCGCGTCCGAGGATCGCTCGAATCACGCTCTCGACGTCACCGACGGCGAGATGGCCAGCCTTGTGCAGGCTTCCGACCATCTCCCGGATCGCTTCTTCCTTGCCTGTCGCTTGCAGATCAACAATAATGGAATCTCGAATCACGAAATCCGATAGCTTCATCCGCCCCTCCATCGACGTGCCACCAGGCTCACGGTCCTGGACCCTGCACCGGGATCGCAACGCTCAAGAGGTACTTGCGCCGGGGGGACGGCGGATCACCAACCCGCGGCGATACGTGTCATGGCGACTGCGGGGAAATGTCTCACTCAAAGCCCACGCCGGATTGGAACTCTCTCGAACGGGTTCAACTCGTCTCCCCAGGAGGGGTCTGGCCCCCGGACCTCGGTTCGCCGCCCCCCTGATGAGAGACATCGCCCTTGTGGTTCTGCACCTTCTCCTTGTAACGTCGCAATTGGTTCTCAATTTTGTGCACGCACTGATCCATCGCCGACTCGGGAGTCGGACCCTGCTCACGGGCCACGAAATCATGTTTGTGTTCGGCCGACACCAAGATCTCGACATCCCAGACTTGCTTGCCTTGAGCTACGGCAACCTCAATGGCCATCAGCCGGCCAAAATACTTGCACAACTTCTCTGCTTTGTCGTGCAAGTAACGATGTTGCTCAGGGCTCAGATCGCCGTGCCGCGTCGAGATCTCGATTTGCACTCCGAGACTCCTTACCCGGTCGCCATGCCAATCTCGCCGCTTGTCAGTGCGAGCGATATCAATAGCTAACTCCTTTCGGTGCAGTTGGTCAAGACGACACCGCCCTAAATGCGAACTCAGTCCGCCTGGAGACAAGGCGCCAGCCGGTTCCAGCCGCTGGGTACTATCTCTACGGGGCGTTGGTCTTTATGGTGCACGGAACGCACCGGTCGAGGGGGCTGGGCAATTCGATTGTTGCTCGCGCGTCGCCAGAGCGTCGCAGCAGGTAATGACCCCTCGAGTGATGAAGGGCCTCTGTCGCCGCAAGGCTCCCGGCTGATCGCCGGCTCCAGTCGGTCGTGGCGCCATCGGCTTGGGAGCCTTCACGTGAATCTGGCCTTCAACCGCTGGGTGCGGCTCTGCTGCGCCTGAACACCCACGCGGCGCCGTTAGCCTGAATAAGCAGCGGTGCGCCCCTGAAGACGATGGCCGCGGTGACCGTACCGGATGTCCAATCGCTCGTCGCCAGTTTAGGCCGGATCCTTCTCCGCTGTCGCTCTTGATCCCCCTCCGGCTGGTTTGCGTATTGACCGCTGGGAGGGCGTCGAAGCCTGGCCGGCTCTGACCGCTCGCGTCATCGCTCTCATGAACACAAGAATATAAGTCAAAAGGCTCACATTGCTGCCGGTCGAGTCGCAGCGCTGGACAAGGGTTCCATGCCCGCGAAAGGGTCAGCCTAACGCGCGCTGGAGGCCCCGCGGCCTTGACTCTTGGCCGAGACGCACGCATGCTAGCGTACGTCCCGGCGCTCACGGCAGGCATCCGCGGGGCATTGACGGCAGAAACCGAAGGATGGGGAAGAACGGTGCGGTTGGGCCTTCGGGGAAAGGGGAGACCTGGCCCGGCCGCTCAGCTCCTGCTCCGACCGCGGCTGCTCGGTTCCGCTGGCGACTCTTCGCAGCAACCTCCGGCCTCGGGTGCTTCCGACTGGCGCGTTTGCGAGGCCTCAGGCTCCTCTTGGCGGCGCTGGGCTTTCTCGAGTGGTTCCGGCTCGCGAGAGAGATGAGGTCCAGGAGCCGGATTGAGACCTGATTCGACAGGCCCAGGGCGATCGGAAATGTGTCCAGACTTGGCGGACTTGGCGCTATGCTTTCGTTGCGCGGACCGACTTCGTGTGACGGCGGCCACTTGACACCTCCCCGCGCGACGCGGGAAAAGCCAGGGAAGAATCCAACACGGCTGGCCAGTCCGAAGCTGCCAGGTCGTTTCAACCCTTCCCGCGATCGGCGATCTTATGCACCGATCGAGCACACGGTCGACGCGACCGAGTGCAGAGCCTTGGCCCAAATGCTGCGGGAAGATCGGTCTTGCCGAGGGGCAATCAATCCCGTAATTCAGGCATCTGACTCCGTGAACAAGTTTAGCGGCAAATCTTCGAACTGACCAGTACCCTCGACCGTATTCCAGCATCATGCAATTGCGTCTGTGTCGTTGCGTGTAAGTCGTCTGTCGTTCTCGCATGGGCTCCCATGCACCGGCCATGGCTCCCCGTAAGGACCGAACAATTATGCTTGTCGGTATACTATCAGACACTCATGACCAGCTGGACCGAACCCGAACGGCTGTCGATCGTCTTGTGGCAGCCGGTGCGCAGGTTCTGATCCACTGCGGCGACCTGACGACTGCCCAGATCGTTCACGAATGCAGCAAGCTGCCTGCCTATATTGTCTTCGGGAATTGTGACGTTGACCGCGAGAGCGTGCGACGGGCGATCGACCAGATAAGAGGAACCTGTCTTGGTCGCGGCGGACTCATCACTTTGGCGGGCCGTCGAATCGCTGTTACGCACGGCGACTCGAGCGCGGAGTTACGTCGCCTTGGGGCGCTTGAACCTGATTATCTGCTCTCGGGGCATACTCACCGGGCCAGCGACCAGCAAAAGGGACCTACCCGGTGGATCAATCCCGGAGCGCTGCACAGGGCCCCCGAATGGACGGTTGCCCTCCTCGATGTTGCACGCAATCATCTCGCCACGTTGACAATTTTCAACGCAACCGTGCAGCATTGATAGAATCAGTTAAATTGGCTGGTGGTCCGTGAGGTGTGTGGTTATTATTCCGTCAGCACCTCCGGTGGGCTGCTCAGAGCGGCTGGCTTCGTCGGTACGTTCTCGAATAGTCCCTCTCGCGCTTTACGACATCGGATTCTCCCGGAACGAGGAGTGGGATCATGCGTCTTTGTTTGGTTGAAGACCTTGGTGTGGCCGGACTCGAACCTTTGACGCTGACCCGCCCGATGTACGAGCTCTGGCTGGGATGCTCGACTCTTGGAAGCAAGATAGCTGGTGCTTTTGGGGTGGGGACTGGACCGCAGCGGCGGGGGGCGGTCATTCGCTCGCACTTAATGGCGGTCCAGCGGCAGCGTGATCCACACGTGGTTGTCAACGATCGCGACTGGCTGGCACGCGGGCCCCTCGTCGTGGCCAACGCACGGTGGGTTCCTCCCGCGGACTTTGAGGCTCCGGATGTTCATGGGCCTTCTCTTGGGTTCTGCGACGGCCAGCCCGCCTTTGCCCGAGTCGGTCCCGAAGACGCTCTGGGGCTTGATCCGCACTCGATCGATTCCTGGTTCGACAGAATTGCAGCGCGCCAGAAGGGCGTTGAAGTGGGCGGCGAGTGGATGGCTCGGCCCTGGGACCTGGTTGCCCGAAACGGCGCTTACATCGAGCGCGATTTCCAAGAAACCCGCCGCACCTCCGTGACTAACAGGCAACTGGCGACCCTGGCGCTGGTCGGGCCGTCGAATCTACTTCAAGTGCATGAAACGGCGCGGATCGATCCGTTTACGGTCTTCGACACGACCGCCGGTCCCATCATGGTCGGCCCCAATGTGTGGGTCCAGCCGTTTACCCGGGTGGAAGGACCCTGCTACATTGGTCCCGAGACCCAGCTATTCCGGGCCAACGTCCGCGGAGCTACGTCGATTGGCCCGAACTGCCGGATTGGCGGCGAGGTCGAAGCCACGATCGTGCACGGCTTTTCCAACAAGTATCACGAAGGCTTCTTGGGGCACGCGTACATCGGCGAGTGGGTGAACCTCGGCGCCATCACATCCAACAGCGATCTACGTAACGATTACGGTGAGGTCCGCGTTCCGCTCCAGGGGGATCCAGTCCCAACCGGTCAGGCCAAGGTTGGCTGCTTCATCGGCGACCATACGCGGACCGGTATGGGCTCGATGCTCAATACCGGGACGGCCATCGGGGTCATGTGCAACCTCTTGCCCGCTGGCCTGCTCTTACCAAAGCATGTTCCTTCTTTCACGGCCGTACTTTACGGCCGGGTCGCCCCTGGCTTCTCGCTCGAGCAGATGTTCGCCACCGCGCGGATCGTCATGGGACGGAGGGGCAAGGAATTCACCGACACCGAGGAGATGCTCTATCGCGGGCTCTTCGAGAAGACCCTGCTGGAACGGGAACGGGCCTTCCAGCGGTCCTACGATGATCGCGCCGATCTCTGGCCGGTGGCCCAGGCAGCGCGGTTCTAAGAGGCGCATACCAAACCCCGGTTTCACATCGGGGAAAAGAAAAACGACCGGAAGGCAGGGGCGGGCCGAAGATAGGCACGCCTCTGTCGCTTTCGAACCCGCAACAGCCGAAGATCTCCCCCTATCCCTTAATTCACTTCACGCGTTAATCGGCTCTAGCTGTCCGAACCGGGTGCGAACCCGGGCACGCAGCTGTGTGTCCAATAGCAGACAGCCGATCCGCGTTTCGGCACCTGCGGAACGTGCTCATCTTGCCCTAGTGCCTACGATGAGATCATGCGACCGGAGAGCACAATCTCGATAGCGTCGCGGACGGAAAAGATCTGGGAAAACTGATGAGCAGCCTCTTGGTGGGTCCAAAGCAGGCCGGCCGAGAACGCCTTTATGAAACTGAAGGTGTGAAACTCGAATACCAGGCTGCGCACGATCGGGACACGACTCGGTCCGTCGCCGCGAATTCAGCCCGCCGGCCCGACCTCCGCGGCTGCTTCTACCTTTCGCTCATGGTTTTCGTCGGATCGACCACGTCTCCGCTGGCCATGGTGGCTGTCCGGCAGTTGCCTGTCGGCATCCTGCCGCTCTTGCGATTTGGCTTTGCGGGTCTTTGCCTGATCCCGTTTCTCACAGACCGAGGCGCTCTGAAGCGATTGCTGCGGCAAGATCTCATCCGGCTGACGATCGTCGCGGCTTGCTGTGTACCGATCAACCAGAGTTTCTTCCTCAACGCGACCCGATTCGGCCCGAACTCGCATGTCGGGCTCTTTTACGCGGTTTGTCCGCTGGTCGTCTGGGTTCTGGCGTGGGCCCTGGGTCACGAGGCGATCAACCTGCGACGGCTCTGGGGAGTGGTCGTCAGCGTGGCCGGCGTTGGGATCATCGGCCTGGGCAACCTTTGGGGACCGAGCACGGCCTCGACCGCCGAGGTCCGCTCAATCATGATTGCTGACCTTCTCCTCGTCGGCGCCGTCATCTCCTGGGGCGCCTATGTGACCTTGAGCAAGCCGCTGGTGGCCCGCTATGGAGCACTGCCGGTCCTGGTGGGGACATTTCTGGTCGGCTGCCTGCTTGAGTTGCCCATCGCCGCGGCCACGCTGCCCGGTTGGCTCCCCTCACTCGGTCAAGCTTCGAGGGGAGCCTGGATCAGCCTGGCCGTACTCGCGCTTTTGATCACGCCGCTGAACCTGACGCTTCAGAATCTCTCCCTGCGCCGGCTCGACGCCACCCAGGTCGCCACGTTCAGCAATGTCGCGCCGGTGCTCACGGTCCTCTGGGGCGTCTCGTTCTTCCACGAGGTGTTGACTCCAAGCTTCATCCTCGGCGGCTTGCTCACTCTTGGCGGCATTGCCTGGTCGAGCTGGCCAAAGCCCAGCTCCGTCGTCTGAGCAGATGCAGCGAGCGGGTCGAAAACCTTGTGCCGCACTGGCGGGAACGCTATGCTTGGCACGCAGTTTCCGGGGAGCCAGCGGCTCGTCGCCGGAACCGGTGCGGCACCCAACGTGTGCTCAGAAGCGATTCAGTCGCGAGGAACCGCATGGCCAGGACGGATGCGCGCCTCGGCAGAGGGACCCTGGCCTTCTATGTGACAAGCCACGGCTTTGGCCATCTCAACCGTGCTGTCGCGGTGATCAATCAGGTCGGGTCGGACGTGCGGGTCATCATCCGCTCGCACCCCGACCTGTTTCCGCACTGGCGGGAGCGTTTGACCCGGCCGGCAGAGCTGGCGGCCCATGTCTCGGACGCAGGGGCCGTGAACCCTCCGGGAGACAGCACCGCGACCGACGTCCCAGAGACCTTACGGCGGGCCATGGACGTTCACGCCGGGGCCATGGCCCGGCTCGACGAGGAGGTCCGCTTCCTGCGGGAAGAGCGGGTGGCGGCCTTGCTCTGCGATGCTCCTGCCGTGCCTCTGATCGCTGCCCGGCGAGCCGACATCCCCGGCTTCTTGCTGGCAAACTTCACCTGGGCCGATATTTACGCACCTTACGCCCAGGGCAACGGCGCGGAAGCCACTCGTCTGGTCGCCGATCTGCGCACCGCCTACCGCCAGGCTGTGGCCGTCTTTCGGGCCGAGCCGGCCATGCGGATGTCGTGGCTGCCGCGGCAGCGGAGCGTGGGCATCGTGGCTAACCCCGGCCGCAACCGCCGCAGCGAGCTTCGCCGCATCCTCGGCCTGAGCACAAAGGAAAAGCTCGTCTACTTTTACGTGGGTCGATACGGCCAAGACGACCTCGACTGGGAGCGCCTCGAGAGCTACGCTGGCAAAGGGGTGCACTTCGTCGGCTACCATGCCGCACCGGTCGGGCCGCTCCGGAACCTGCACACGATTCCGGCACTGGAGTGGACCGGTGGCGATCTGATCGCCTCGACGGATGCTCTGCTGGCCAAAGCCGGCTACGGGACGGTCAGTGAGTCGATGGCCTGCGCGACGCCGATCATTTATCCCCCCCGTCGGGGCTTTTCCGAGTTCCGGGCGCTGGATCGCGCCTTGCGATCGTGGGGCGGAGGCATTCCGATCCGCACCCGCGAGTTCCAGGCCATGCGCCTGGACCGGGCACTCGATTGCGCCCTTGCTCTTGGCACCCTGAAATCTCCCTTCCCAACCGACGGTGCCAAGCAGATTGCCCGTCATCTGACCGGTCTTTGCCGTGCGAGTCGGCGGCCGGTGGCTTGAGATTTTTTTCCCGGGCTCGTGAGGGGCCGGGGGCTCGCCCGGCGAGTTCCCTGGTAGAGGCGCGGCCGTGGTCGTCCGGTGTAAGACGACCGGCCCGCCCGCACCTATGGAGACCGAGAGCTTTCCCATGTCCTTACGTAGACGCAACACCCGCACCCGACCGTCCCGCCAGCTCCGCCTTGAGGTCGAGGCCGTCGAAGGCCGGACGCTCCTGTCGACGATTTTGGTCGGCCCGGGCGGTTCCATCCAGGCCGCGGTCAACGCTGCCAAGCCGGGCGACACCATCAAAGTCGCCCCCGGGACGTACAACGAGAATATCCTCATCGAGAAGCCGGTTACCCTGCTGGGCGCCCAGGCGGGCGTCAACCCGATCACGGGGCTCCGGACGAATCCGGCAAACGAGTCGACCATCGACGGCAGTATCGCGGTTCAGTCGACCTCGAAGGTCCGGATCGACGGGTTCTCGCTGAACGACTCCGGGCAGCACTTCGCCCTGGTCGACTTCGCGAGCCAGCGCGACACGATCGCCAACAACATCATCCTCCCGGGGGCACAACAGGGGGTGGAGTTGCTCAACGACAATCTCGCGACCGTGAGCAACAACGAGATCGAGGGAGGGGGCCTCTTTGGCATCAACGCCGGGAGCACCACGAAATCTGCCCTCAATGACACCGTCCAAGGCAACGAGATTTTCAACGCGTTGATCGGGATCAACCTGTTCCAGGCCAACGGCGTTGTCGTCAAGGGCAACTCCGTCTCGGATAGCGGGAGCTTTGGCCTCGAAGTCTCGCAGAGCACCAACGTCAACGCCGCCAACAACCTCTTGTTCGCCAACAGCGGCGCCGTCAGCTTCAGCTCCTCGGCCTTCAACACCCTCCAGGGAAACACCGTGGAGTTCAACAAGTTCGACGGCATCGATGTCGAAGGCGACCACGGGGATGTCATCCTGGCGAACACGGTGCAGGGCAATGCCACCTCGGGCCTGGGCAGTGCCATCGTCCTCGACGGGGTCTCCGGTGGGGAGGCCGTAGAGAACAACTCGGTCCTCAACAACCACTCCAACGGGATCGAGGTGGACGTCGCCTCGCCCGGCGTGAAGGTCAGCGGCAACACCGTCGAGAACAACGGCGGCGACGGCATCGGCCTCAACTTCACGAGCAAGAGCATCATCGCGGCGAACACCGTGAGCAACAACGCCGTGGGGCTGCACCTTGTCAGCGGGTCCAAGAACAAGATGATCGGGAACGTTGTCGAGAACAACAAGGGCGACGGCTTCCTCCTCGACGCCAAGAGCACCGGCAACACCGTGACCGAGAACACCGCGCTCCACAACGGCGTCTTCGACGCCGAGGACGACTCAACAGGCACCGAGACCGCCGGGACGGCAAACCTCTGGACGCGGAACACCATAGGTAAGGACAACCACGGCGGTGGGCTCGGCCACTGAGAGCGCGTAGAGAAAGGGTGTCCTAGCTTACTTTCTGCACATCTCGGGTTGAATATCCTCCAATTCCCGGTGGCGTGCTGAATCAACCGCCGTAGGCTCGCGGCATCCACAACAAGCGGAGGATCTGGCGTTGCAGGCGGGTCAGGTCCGTGCCGAAGACCTCGGCCGGACCTCGGCCCGTCCTCAACCCGTGACGCTGCACCTCCTCGAACAGGTCGATCACCCGCCGGGCCGTCGGCCGTCGGCACGCCCGGCCCTCGTGGTACAGCGGAGCTCTCCGCCGGCTGATCGAAATCAAGCACCTGACGGTGTCGTGGAGTTTTCCCGCAAAAAGACCCAGGCCCCGTAGCCGACCACGCTCTGCCGTGGTCCGGCCGTATCGCCGGAGGTGCGAAGATCGACAGTCCGGCACGAGAGGCCATGCCGCTGCGCCGCGGTGAGCAGGCCCGCGATCGCGCTTCGGCCGCAGGCCGAGCGTGGTCCGAGTGCCGCCCCATCGAGCCGTTCAATAGCGTCGGCTGTCGCCCGATCCCGCAATCGTGCTTCTTCGAGTGGAAGATGATGGGTCAGGTCGGAGCTAACGACGACGATCGTTCTGTTCCCGTCCCAGAGTGCGTCGAGAACGTCGGCCACAGCGTCCTTGTCGGCTTGGCCTACCAGAAAGGGGATGATCGCGAACGACTCCAGCACGAGCTGGAGAAACGGAAGCTGGACCTCGATGGCATGATCGCGGTTGCTGGCGTCGTCGTTGATCTGAACCTGGGGGTAACGCAAAGCGGTCAGGACGCTGGGACGATAAACCGGCACCTGTCCCAGAGGAGTCAGGAAGGCGTCGGCCGACGTCGCGGCCAGACCCTTGATACCCGGGCTGTGACATGTTCCCAGCAAGATGACCTGCTCGATCGTCTCGGCCCAAGGGAAGAGCCAGGCATAGCCGGTCGCGGCGATCGGTCCGGAGTAGATATAGCCGGCATGGGGGACGATCAAGCCCTTCGGCTGGCTCCCCTGGGGTGACGGGGCATCGGCAAGCAGGCGCTTAACTTGCTGGCGAAGCGCCTCCGGGTCAGCAGGATAGAAGCGGCCGGCGACGGCTGGCAGACGCACCTTCACGGCGGACCCTCCTCTCGTCGACGTAGCAAGGGACCGCAACGGTCATGCACTAAGATCGAGTTTAATCGACGACATTGGCGCCCACATCAACTTCGGGATTTTTCTTCGAGTGAGCGCGACGCGTGCATTCGAGTGAGCGCGACGCGTACATTCGAGTGAGCGCGACGCGTACAATGGACAGTGATATTGAAGTTCTCATGGAAAGCAGCGCCGGAACCATGGAAACAACGGTTCGCACCAGGTATTGGCACGCTTTGGATGATGGTCGCGTGCAATGCGATCTCTGCCCGCGCAATTGCAGGCTGCACGAAGGCCAGCGCGGGTTCTGCTTCGTCCGTGCCCGCGAGGGGAACGAGATCGTGCTGACGACCTACGGCCGCTCCAGCGGCTTCTGCGTCGATCCGATCGAGAAGAAGCCGCTGTACCATTTCTTGCCCGGCACTCCGGTGCTCTCGTTCGGCACGGCCGGATGCAACCTTGGCTGCAAGTTTTGCCAGAACTGGGACATCTCGAAATCGCGCGAAATCGACACGCTAGCCGATACCGCCAGCCCGGAGACCATCGCCCATGCCGCGGAGCGGCTCGGCTGCCGGAGCGTCGCGTTCACGTATAATGACCCGGTGATTTTCCACGAGTATGCCATCGACGTGGCCCAAGCCTGCCGGCAGCGGGGAATCAAGACCGTGGCCGTGACTGCCGGTGAGGTCTGCCCCGAGCCCAGGGCCGAATTTTACCGGTTCATGGATGCGGCCAACGTCGATTTGAAGGCGTTCAGCGAGCGGTTCTACAAGGAAGTCTGTGCCGGCTCGCTGCAGCCGGTGCTCGATACCCTCCGCTATCTCAAGCACGAGACCTCAGTCTGGTTCGAGATCACAACTTTGCTGATTCCCGGCGAAAATGATTCCGACGCCGAGCTCGACGCGATGACGCGCTGGGTGGTCGAGGAGCTCGGACCGGACGTGCCGCATCACTTCTCGGCGTTTCACCCCGACTATCGGATGCTCGACCATCCCCACACGCCTCCGGCGACCTTGCGGCGTGCCCGCGAGATTGCCCTGCAAAACGGCGAGCAGTATGCCTACGTGGGCAACGTGCATGATCCCGAGGCCGACAGCACCCGGTGCCACCACTGCGGCGCCTTGCTCGTCGGCCGCGACTGGTACCGCTTAACCGCCTGGACGCTCACCGCCCAAGGGGCTTGCCCGCAATGTCAGACGCCCTGCGCAGGTGTCTTCGAGCGGCAGCCGGGAACCTGGGGACCGAAGCGACTACCCGTGCGGCTGCGCGAGTTTGCGTGAGCCGGCTTTGAGAACGTGAACCGAAAAACGACCACGAACCGGCCGGAGGTGAGCAAGAATCATGTCCACCATCACTCGGGCGCAATCCGCTTGCCCCTCGTACCTGCCTGGGCCGGCCGAGATTTACCGCTTCACCATCGAGCAGTACGACCAGATGATTCTCGACGGGACCATCGCCGAGGATGATCCCGTGGAACTTCTGAGCGGGATCCTGGTGCGGAAGATGCCCAAGAAGCCAAAACACTCCGTGATCACGGCCTGGCTGGTTGAGGAATTCAGACGTCAACTTCCCGCGGGCTGGCATGTTCGCCAGGAGCAGCCGCTCCGAATTCCCGACTACGACGAGCCCGAGCCTGATCTGGCCTTGGTCCGAGGAGCGATCATGGACTTTGCGCTGCGGCATCCTGGCGCTGCGGACGTTGCCTTGGTCGGCGAGGTCTCCGGGACGACGCTGGACCGGGACCGGGGGGAAAAGCGTGCGGCCTACGCTCGAGGTGGAATCCCCGTCTACTGGATCATCAATCTCATCGACAACCAGATCGAGGTTTACACCGACCCGAGCCCGGCCTACGGATACCAGACGCGCGTCATTTACCGGCCCGGCGAGCAGCTCTCGATTGTCGTCGATGCACAGGCGCGCGGAATGATCGTGATTCCCGACTTGTTCTTAGGCCGCGACGAGGAAACCGACGAAATCAGGAATGGCTGATATGACACAGCCGAGAAGGCGATGCCTTACCGGCTCGGACTCGCGCCCGGTGCCTCGCTCGCGTCAGAACAAGCGCGGCCGCCACAGGGCGCGTCTCCGATAAGGTACCAACAGGCAACGACAGGGAATTCTCAGTGAATGACCAGGGATGGTCCTCGAGAATTCCCGGGCGATGGCTGCGAGGCGCTCTTGTCTTGGCTCTGAGAGCTCACCGCCGATGCCTGCTGAGCCGGGTTGCCGCATGATTCCGCCGCCTCGATAAGAAGCACGATCGAGCTGACGACCCGGCTCGGTGTTACGACCCTGCACGATGCAAGACCGTCGGCTCGAGTGTGGGCAGGCCGAAAAGGCGGTTGTGCAGCATCTGTTCGATGATCTCGAGATCATCCAGGATCGCTGTGGCCGGCAAGGTATCGCCACGCGCGGAGACCGGGTCAGGATAGGTCTGGAGCTGGGCGATTCGATCGGGCAGGGGGGGGGCTGCGCGGTCTCTTGCGCAGCCCCTCTTGCCGGTTTTCATTCTTTGGGGTTGTCGCCGGGGGTGTTTTGGTCGATGACTTCCTTGGCCTTCTCACCCAGGTCCTTGAGTTTGTCGCCGGCTTTCTTCTCCAGGTCGCCGGCCTGCTCCTTGAGCTCCTTGAGTTTGTCGCCGGCCTGCTCCTTGAGGTCCCTCAGCTTCTCGCCGGTCTTGTGCTCGAGCTCCTTGAGCTTGGCACCCGCCTTGTCGACGGCCTCGCCAGCTTTGGGAGCGACCTCTTCGAGCTTCTCACCAGCCTTGGTCAGCACGCTTCTTGTGGCCTCGCCACTTTTCTCGACGGCCTTCCCAGTCGCGGTGGCGGCCTGCTCGAGCTTCGAGCCAGTGCCGGAGTCCTTGATGTTCTCACCTAACCGCTTGGACCCCGACTCGATGGCCTGACCGGTCTTCTCGAACCCCGTCGCCGTCGCCTTGGTTCCTGATTCGATCTGCTCGCCGGTGCACCCCCAGGCGGTTAGAGCCAGAGGGCCCAAGAGCACGACTCCCATCCGGATCTGTCGGTTCATGCTGTACTCCTGCAAAATTCTCGAACACCTGGTCGCTGGGGACAACCTTGTCCTTGCAGCGACTCCGAGAAACGTGGACTCAGCAAGTCATTCGTTCTCGGTCCCCCGATTATAGATCTCAACGGAAAAATCGGGTACCGCGAGACAAAATCGAGTGCGGCTGGCGTTGCCAACGGACAAAGTATCCGCTCGATGAGTCTCGATCCGAGGCAGGGGATTGACCTTGTGAGACACTTGTCTTAGGATGCACCAGCATACTGATCATGGCTAGTCCGGGTCTCCATTCCGCGATCGGTCGATGGTTCTGACCGATCATGCGATCGGGTCATGCCCGGCGCGTCTTATCGAGATGACTTTCGATGGCCAAACGCCCTCCGACGATCCCCGATTCCGAGCTTGATGTTCTCAAAGTTCTGTGGGACAAAGGCCAGGCCACGGTTCGCGAAGCGCTGGAGACGCTTCGGGAGGCCGGCCGCCAGTGGTCCTATGCCACGGTGGCAACATTGCTCGACCGCCTCGAATCCAAGGGCTTAGTCAGCAGCGATCGGAGTGACCTGGCGTTTGTGTACCGCCCCGAAATCTCATCTCAGGAAGTTCGCCAGAGGCGGCTTTCGAATCTGGTTGACAAGCTCTACCAGGGAGAGCCGGGGCTTCTAGTGCTGCACCTGCTGAAATCACACCCGCTCGACCCCGGCCAGGCCAAAGAGGTACGGGCCGCGCTCGACGAGATGACCGGCCCCAATCCGCGGAAGAAAGGACGATGATCGCGGCGACCAGGCGCGGGATGGTTGTTTCGTCTTTTGCGGCCAGGCCCCCGTCCATCGCTCGTTGGTGCCCTCTTCCAGGGGTGAAAAGGTCCCTTTCACCGGCTCCTTCGCAAGGGGGAAAGGAAGCAGGCGAGCGTCACTCGCTCCCGACGTGACCGTTTCTCGGTCTGGCTCGACGCTGGCAAGCCGATTCGTCAGGATGGAGTCGCGTAGGCCCCACGCGGACTACGTTCTACTGGAGAAAGGACGCTCCTCCTGGTGGAGAGATCTCGGCGCGAGGCACTCATGTCGAGCCAAAAGCATTGGGACGACCTCGACGCTGCCGACGAGATCCGCGTGATCCCGCGAGCGCAGCGCGACTTTTCGTACGTATCACTTCGCTGGCGCCACCCCCGAGTGATGCCGGGCATCGGCGAATGCTTACTTTACCCGCTTTCGGATGGGCCCGGACTGGGACTCCTCGTGCTCTTCCCCCCGGTGCTCTGGATCTTTTCTCTTCCCGTCTTCGATTTCATCGCGATCATGCAGCCTTTAACCAAGGGGCAGTGGGCGCTGGGACTCTTGGTCATGCCGATCTTTTTGCCTCTCCTTTTCGGCTTTGCCATGATGTTCGGCTATGTTTTGCTGTTTTTCGGCCACGTGCTCGTCGCCAGCGCAGTGGGGGAAAACGACCATCCGCGATGGCCCGAGTGGCATCCTTCGGAAATCAGCGAAGGCATCGGCCGCTGGGCCTGGGCGGTTCTTTTCGGCGCGGCGATGATTGTTTTGCCGGCGTTTGGATGCTGGAAGTACTTCGGAAAGGCCAACTGGCTCAGCGGTATCGTGATGGGTAGCCTATTCCTGGTGGGCACCGGTATCGCACAGATGGCGCTTGCGGCTGCGCTGGTGCACGAGACCATCATTGCCGCCAACCCCTTTACCGTTGGGGTTGCGATTATTCGGATTGGCTGGCGATACGCGATTCCGAGCGTGGTGGGCAGCGTTGCCCTGGCGTCAGTCTGCCTGGGTATCTACGGGCTGCTCTTCCGCCTGCCCAAGATGTGGATGGAAGCCGTTTCCCTATGGGGGTTCTGGGTCCTGCTCTTGTACCTGGGCATGGTCGTGATGCGCATGCTCGGGCTTACATACCATGCGCACGCAGTGGACCTGGTCTGGTTCCGGCGACGGCCCCGCTGGGCCAGCACGCGGCTGGATACCCAGATCTACGCGAATTCCTGAGACGGCGCGCGATCGTGCCGGGACGAGCTATCAGTGGTGCAGCTTTAAGAGCACGATGGCGGTCGTAAAGTAGATCACCAGGCCGGTGGCGTCGACGAGGGTGCTGATGAACGGGGCCGAGATGACGGCCGGATCGATGCCCAGCTTGCGGGCCATCAGAGGAACCAGGGCACCGACGGTGTTGGCCCACATGCAGATGCCCAAGAGCGTCAGGCCGACGACTGTGGAAACGCCCCAGGGCTGACCTCGATAGTAGCGGGCATAGAACAGACCGACCGCCCCGAGCGCAAGTCCCAGGAATACTCCGATCAACCACTCCCGCAGCAAGACCCGCCTGGTGTCGCGTCCCTTGATCTCGCCCAGCGCAATCCCGCGAATGATGGTACCGACTGTCTGACTGCCGGCGTTACCGCCCGTGCCGAGCATCAGCGCGAGGAAGAAATTGAGCGCGGGGATGCGGGCAGGGTCCATCGTCCAGTTGTAGTATTCAAGCACGGGATAGGTCAGGTTCTCGGCGACGAAAAGCATCAAGAGCCATTTAATCCGACGCCTGACCACGTCGATGACAGTGCTCTGCCAGTAGGGTGCGGTGTCGGCTTCGCGGTCCGGTGAGACGCCGCCGAACTTGAGCAAGTCCTCAGTTTGCTCTTGCCTGAGGATGTCCATGGCGTCGTCGTGGGTGATGATGCCGACGAGCCGGCCGCCCGAATCGGTAATCGGCAGCGCCAAGAGGTCGTACTTGTCGATCTGGCGGGCGACGGTTTCCTGGTCTTCATCGAGACGGCCGAAGATCACGTCGCGCTGCATGATGTCTTCGATCGTCGCGGCCCGGCGCGAGAGGATCAGGTTCTTGAGAGAGACAAAACCGATCAACTGCCGATTGTGGTCGACGACGTAGCAGTAATAGATGGTCTCACGGTCAGGAGCATCGTGGCGGAGCCGGTCGAGGGCCTCGCGGACGGTGATATGGGCGGGGAGAGTGACGTAGTCGGTCGTCATGACGGCGCCGGCGGTGCCGGGTTCGTAGCTTGCCAGCCTGCGAATGTCGTCGCGCTCCGCCTGGGCGAGGTGGGGGAGCACGGCATCAACGAAGTCCTCGTCAAGCCGCTTGACGAGGTTGGCACGTTCGTCGTGGGACATGAGGTGTAGAAGCTCGGCCGCTTCCCGGACCGGCATGGCTTCGACGATTCGGTTCTGGCTCTCGGTGCTCAGATAGCTCAGAACTTCGGACCGGTATCGGGGAAGCAGGATCCGGAACAGGGCGTCGCCGTCTTGGGCTTCGAGATCCTCGATCAGCTCTGCGGTCCGTCCGGGGTGCTGGTCTTCGATGAACTCGCGCAGAGCCGCGACTTCCCCGCCTTGGATCAGTTCGCGCAGGTCCGGAACCAGAAGCGGGTTTCGCACGACTGTACCTTGACCTTCAGAGAGTCCCGATCACGTCCTTGCCGACAAGTTCACGCAGCGCACCAGGGACATCGATCCGGCCATCGGCCCGCTGGTAGTTCTCGAGCATGACGATCAAGGCGCGGGAGAGTGCGATCGCCGTGCCGTTGAGCGTGTGCACGTACCGCGTCCCTTTCTGGCCGCTGGGCCGGTAGCGGATGTTGAGCCGCCGCGCCTGATAATCGGTGCAATCGGAGGTGCTGGTCACCTCGCCGTACTCGCCGGATTCGCCCCGGCCGGGCATCCAGGCCTCGAGGTCGAACTTGCGATAGGCCGGCCCCCCCAGATCGCCCGAGCAGATGTCCAGGACGCGGTACGGAATGCCCAGTTCCTGGAAGAGCTCTTCTTCCATGGCCAGCATCTCGGCGTGCATGTTTCCCGAGGCCTCGGGCGTGGTGAACGCGAACATCTCGACCTTCGTGAACTGGTGCACCCGGTACAAGCCTCGGCTGGCGCGGCCGGCGGCGCCTGCCTCGGTCCGGAAGCAGTGCGACAGGCCGACGTAGCGAATCGGCAACTGGCTCTCGTCGAGAAGCTCATCGGCATGCATGCCCCCCAGCGTGATCTCGGCGGTGCCGACCAAGCTCAAGTCGGTGTCCTCAATCGAGTAGACCTGGGTCTCGACGCCTCGAGGGGTAAAGCCAATCCCCTCCAAAATCTGATTACGGGCCAGGTCGGGGGTGATGATGGGAGTAAATCCGGCGGCAGTGAGTTTTCGCAGCGCGAACTGCTGGAGGGCCAGATCCAGTAGCACGGCATCGTTCTTGAGGAAGTAGAAGCCCGTGCCGGCGACCTTTCCCCCGGTCTCGAAGTCGATCAAGTTCAGCGCCTTACCAAGCTCGACATGGTCTTTGACGGGAAAATCAAACGTGCGGGGAGTGCCGACCTTACGCAGCTCACGGCTATCGTCCTCGGTCAGTCCGATGGGTGTATCGGGATGAGTCAAGTTGGGAACGCGGCGAAGCCGCTGGCGAATCTCGTCATCCATCACGCGGAGCTGATCTTCCTGGTCGCTGACCTCGGACTTCAGCCGCTTGCCTTCCTCGATCAGCGCCGAGCGAGCTTCCGGGTCCTTCTCGCGGCCGGTGGCCTGGGCCACCTCGTTCTGGCGACGGCGAATCTCCTCGACGACTGTTTGGAGCTCCCTGCGCTCGCTCTCGAGTGCGATCATCCGATCGATATCGTCCAGCACATCCTCGGGGACGTTCCGGTTGCGGCAGTTCTGCCGTACGGCTTCCGTGTTTGCGATGAGATACTTCAGATCGAGCATGGTTTTACCTTCAAGATCTGGGTCCGCCAGCGAGCACGGGGTGCCGGATTCCGGATGGAATCATGCGTTTTCGGGAATCCCGGACAATCCCTCCGAGGTGCTTAAGGTTCGGCCGCACGTTCAGGCCGGCTCGCTGGCCAGTTCCGCGAGCAGGTAGGCGCTGGCCTTGATGCCCCGATGAAAGTCGGCCAGGGAGAACTTCTCGTTGGGCCCGTGCAGATTATCGTCGTTTTGACCCCAGCCCAGAAGGAGCGTATCGACACTCAGGTGCTCCTTGAGCAGGCCCACAACTGGAATGGAACCTCCCGCACGGATGAAGACCGGCCTGGTGCCAAAGCCAGCCTCGACGGCCCTGACCGCGGCGCGGACGCCCGGGCTATCGACGCTGACCAAGACGGCCGGCGCTGCGTTCATCGTTGTCACATCGACTTTCACGCCCGGCGGCGTGACCCTCTGGATGTGAGCGCGGAAGAGAGCCTCAATGCTACCGGGGTCCTGGTCGGGAACGAGCCGGAAGCTAAGCTTGGCCCCGGCCGAACAAGGAAGCACCGTCTTAGGGCCGGGGCCCGCGTAGCCGCCGAAGATTCCATTGATATCACAGGTAGGACGAGCCCACTTCCGCTCCAGCGTGGTGTATCCCTCCTCGCCGGCCAGTTCGGCCACGCCGAGATCGGCCTGGAATTCGGCTTCCGAGAAGGGCAACCGGGCGAAGGCTTCTCGCTCCCAGCCTTCCAGAGGCCGGACCGCGTCGTAGAACCCTTCGATCCGGATTTTTCCGTCGCCTCCCTTCAAGCTGGCCAAGATGCTCGCCAAAGCATTAATCGGGTTAGCCACCGCGCCGCCAAAGGTACCGGAGTGGAGATCCCGGTTGGCGCCCTGCACGTGAAGCTCGAAGTACGCGAGTCCTTTCAGTCCATAAGTAATGGCTGGCAAGCCGCGTGCGTACTGGCTGGTATCGGAGATCACGGCGTAGTCGCAAGCCAGCCGGGCGTGGTTCGCCGCGACGTAGTCTTCAAGGTTTGCGCCCCCGATCTCTTCCTCGCCCTCGATCAGGAACTTGACGTTCAGTGGAAACGATCCGGTTTCTCGGAGCCAGGCCTGGGCCGCCTTCAAGTGCGTGAACATCTGGCCCTTGTCGTCGGTGGCGCCGCGGGCGTAAAGATTCCCATCCCGCACGGTCGGCTCGAACGGTGGCGAGAGCCAAGGGCCCAGCGGCTCGGGAGGCTGGACGTCGTAATGGCCGTAGACCAAAAGCGTAGGCTTGCCCGGTGCTTTGAGCCACTCGGCATAAACAATCGGATGCCGTTTGGTCGGGATCAGCTCGGCCTGTAGTCCCATGGCCGCCAGGTCGTCGCGGATGAACTGGGCAGCGCGCTGGGTGTCGGCATCGTGATCGGGCTGCGCACTGACGCTGGGAATTCGCAGCAGTTCCTTGAGCTGCTCTTCAAATGCAGCGCGGTGCGCTTCGAGGTACGAGTCCACGCTCTCCAGGCCCATCAGCGACCGCCTTTCCAGGTCCGACCGGATGAATCTCGAAGACGCGGCAGACCGCCCTGGTGGCCGGGCCTTGGTTCCGGGAAGCGGTCCGGATTTCGGCGGCGAAACCCATCTGCCACGCGAGATCGACCCAGTATAGCACGCTCGCTCCAGCGAGGCGAATGCCGGCGCACCCGGGTCTGGCGATCCGACAGGACCGGCATCTTGCTTTCCTGAATCCACGCGCGTCGTTTTTTCGATCGGTGGGCTTGTTCCCACAGGGTCAAGGTTTACAAAATGGAGCCACTGGTTTTGTAGGGTTGACTTCTTTCGGCCAGGGTCCATATTTTCCAAAACTTGACTCAAGTTTTTGTGGAGGTGGGTCGGACAACGATTCCTTCGGCACAAACCAGAAAGTGGTATCCGAGTTGCTTGTGTTGGCGACTGTCTAGAAAACCAGGAAGGGATGGGATACTAATCAGGGAAGATTTGCCGCATCGCCTGCGGACAACGATCTTATCCTCGATTTGGCTAGAGCAAGACCGGCAACATGGGCGAGATACGGGTGTCGCGCATGGTATATATAAAAGAACGGCATTGAGGCGTTGCCAACGGAAAGGCGACCGTCCCCGGGGTGGGTTTCGGCTCCCTTGGGCGCGGTGTCAAACGGATGCCTGGGATGGTAGAGCTCGGGTCCAGCCCCGAGACCGTTTGACGCGGTGGCCGAGGACGATCAGCGAAACATTCCCTTATGTACGACGCGGTTTAGGAGGGGAGCCTTTTCCATGAGTTTTATCCAACGCTTCCTCGAACGTGTGCTCCGAAACAACCCCACTCGCATGCCTCGCACTACATTTGATGACCTCAGCAAGGAACAGCTTGACGCTCATCTCAGTGTCGGACGATACGGCAGCTTCTCGCTGACCGACGCTGTTCGTCCCTCGATCGGTCTGGAAGTGATTCCCCGCGAGGGATATCGCCGCGACGTCTACTGCGACCCGGAGTCGGGCAACAAGATGCCCGTCCTGGCGGCGTCGGTCTCCAGCGAGCGGCTCTTCGAAGTGTTCATGGACCTGCTCGATCCACTGGGCGAGGTCGTGGACGTGGTGATGGAGTCGAGCCATGAATCCGAGCCCGGCTCTCACGCTGACCTGTACCGCGAGCACATTGACACGGTCATCCTCAAGAGCACGCTCTACGATTACGAATCGCTGCTTATGAACGACGGCTGCGCCGGGCTGGCCGCGCTCAATCCCTCGGGACCCATGGAAGTGCAGTTCGACGAGCACAAGCTGCTCTTTGTCTATGCCCACGACCTCGATCTGTTCGAGGAAATCTTGATCCGGCACGGTCTGAAGCGCGACGATTCGCTCAAGTTCATCTCCGAGGCGGAGCACCTGCACTCGACCGACGACGAGCACCGCGACAACTTCGACGAGCTTCTCTACCGACTTGGCATCGATCGCTGAGCGGCCCTTTCCTCCTGCGGTAATCCGCGATCCAGGCCAGGCGGTCATATCAGGGCGGGACTTCCCAGTGGAGTTCCCGCCCTGTCTCTTTTTTGCGCTTCTGCGCACTGGTCGAAGAAGGGCTGGCGGTTTGACCGCCCGAGCCATGGTCCATTACGATTGACCCGTTGGGCGCGGGGCGATGGCGGGCCCGGCTCGCACCGGGACGCGGAAGTCCGGGAGGGTCGGTCAGGGTGGGGAGCCGAGAATGGGGCAGACGTTCACCAGGGGCAAATGGAGGTTTCCGGTCCCGCTGTGGAGTGGTGCAATCGTGCTTCTGTGCGGGCTGGCCGGCTGCGGCGATCGCGGCTCGAACGTCCCAAAGGCGCCGGCGCAGCCTTCGTTTCCGGGAGTCAGGCTGGCCGTCGGGGTCCTGGGTGACCCGGCTGTCCTGACCGGGCTCTTGGCCCAGCGCGGGGAATGGATCGCGTCCCGGCACGGCGAAATCTCGATCAAAGAAGAACCGGTCAGCTCACTCGAGAGCCTCTCCGGCATCGATGTCTTGATTTTCCCCGGCCAGGAGCTCGGCGACCTGGCCGATGCGGGTCTGATCGAGGCAATTCCGAACGAGATCGTGCTACCTTCTCAGGCCGGGGACGATCAGACCGGGCAGCCCGCGAAACCTGCAAGTCCGGAAGAATCGCCGGCCGACACGTTCCTGTACGACGACATCGCGCCTGTGTTTCAAGACCAGGTTACCAAGCTCGGCAGCGATCGTCTGGCGCTGCCTTTGGGAGCAACGGCCCTGGTCTTGGCCTACCGCAGGGACGCCTTCTCTCGCCCGGCGAACATCGCCGCGGCGCGGGAGGCGGGAATCAAGCTCGAACCCCCTGCGACCTGGACGCAGCTCGATCTGCTGGCCAAATTCTTTCAAGGCCGAGATTGGGACGGCGACGGTAAGCCGGATGGCGGCATCGCGGCGGTCCTGGGCGAGGATGCCGAGGGGCTCGGTAACGCCACGTTCCTGGCTCGCGCGGCCGGCCTGGGGCAACACAGCGACCAGTACTCCTTCCTGTTCGATTCCGATTCCATGGCGCCGCGGATTGATTCGCCTCCCTTCGTCGAGGCGCTGCAGCAGACCGTCGCCTGGAAAAGCTGGGGGCCTGCCGAGATGAGCCAGCCTCGGTTCGACGCTCCGGCCGCGCGCGCGGCTTTTCGCGCGGGGAAAACCGCCCTCCTGATCGACCGTGCCGAGCGTGCCACGGCTTGGTCGGGTGGGCATCCCGTAGGTGTCGCGCCGCTGCCCGGCTCGGAACGAGTTTTCGAGCCCTTGCGCCAGAAGTGGGAAACGCACCAGCCGCCCTGTGCCCCCAGCTACTTGCCACTAGGAGGAGGCTGGCTGGTTGCCGTCCGGAGCGGGCTATCCGGCGCCCATCGCGGCGCGGCTTTCGACCTGGCACGCTATCTGGCCAGTCCCGAGAATGTGAATCGTCTCCGCGCCGAGCGGTCGTTCCCGATGCTGCCGGTCCGGATCTCGCAGATGGGCTCGGGACTCCCCGACCCAACCTCCGCCCCCGACGTCGATTCGCGGCAATGGTCCGACGCGGTGCGGCGGACGCTCCAGGCGGCTCGCGTCGTCCCGGGCCTGCGCATCCCCCAGGCGAGCGGCTATTTGAACGACCTATCCCACGCGCGAGCCGCCGCGCTCGCCGGCAAAGATCCGGCGGAGGCCCTGCACGATCTTGCGCAGGCGTGGACCGCTCGAACCGCTGCGCAAGGCAGGAAGCGCCAGCTTTGGTTTTACCGTCGCAGTCTCAACAGCCTGGCAACGTTGCCCGTGCCACCGCCGCGCGGCAAGTGATGGAACTTTCGTCCCATGAGCTCCGACGACGACGAGAATGAAGCGCCGATGGTGAGCGTCGATCCCGAGATCAAGGAGCTTCTTGGGCTCTTCGATGTTCCCGCCTTCGTGCGCCGGGGCCAGGAACTGGAATGCACACTGAGGCGGATGCACGACCACTGCCGGCAGCATCGGCAAGAAATGCTGGAGATGGTCCATCTCCGGCTCCGCCAGTGGTCGAAGGTGGCGACCGGACCGGAAGACTGGGCGCCAGAATTTGCCGCGCCGATCGATTTTTTGTGGGCCCTGACCGGAGCCGCCGAGCCGGCCTGGACCGGTCAGCCGGCCCCGCTCCGGCAGCGTCGGGCCGTGGCGCGTGACCTCAAGAGCAGCGTCGAACGCTTCAACGAGCGCTGGGGACAGTTCCTAAGTGCGCTGAACCTCGGTCCGGTCAACCAGGTCATCGACCACTACAACCAGTACTATGTTCTGGAAAAGGAATGCGTGATGGGCTCGGCCCGGCTGGCCGCGCGCTATTTCACGCCGATTCCCCGGCTTTCCCCAGCCAGCTTGGGGCAGGATCACCCGCTCTTGCCGGTGCCTGAACTGAACGAGCCCTCACGCACCAGGCCGGGTCCTTGAGGCCGTTTTCATGTGGATTCGTGAAGCTGCTTTGGCGGGAAAAGTCATGGTCGATTTCACCCTCGATTCTCAAGATCAAAGGTCTGCCATGCTCCAGCCGCGGTCTCTTCTTGACGTCATCGTTAGCCCTTCTTCGACCGGTCGCGGCGGTTGGCGGCGTGCCTTCCTTATCATTTGTATGGTTCTTTCACGGACCGGGACCGACTTTGCCTCAGCTCAAACCCCGCCTTCGCCAAGCCAGGAGTCTTCGAAGACTGCCCTTACGCATCTTGACGCCGTGACGAAGGGCCCCGCGCTAGTGGTCGCGTATCCGTCGCTTCTGAAGGACAAGCCGATCACGGCGCGGGTCTACGTGATGCTCGGGCCGGGCGGCTCTCGCCTCGAGCCTCGGTTGGGACCGACTTGGTTTCATCCGCAGCCTTTCTTCTCGGCCTCGGTCCAAGACTGGAAGCCGGGTGAATCGGTGCGGTTGGATTCCACCTCGAATGGCTTTCCCGGCCCGCTTAATAGCCTCAAACCCGCGGAGTACATGGCCCAGGCCATCATCCGCTTGAATCCCGATACGCATGACATCGGTAGCGGCGAGGGCAATGCCTACGGACCGGTCGTCCAGGTCCGGCTCGAGCCTGGTACTGCCAGCCCGATCACGCTCGAGGTCGACACGCTCATTCCGCCCCCAAAGTTCCGCGAGACCAAAAGGATCAAGCTGGCCGAGCTGGAAAGCCCACTGCTCTCGGCGTTTTATAAGCGGCCCATCAAGCATCGGGCGGCGGTGATCTTGCCAGCCGCGGACTTCGCGCGGAAGCTGCCGGCGCTCTACATCATTCCCGGGTTCGGCGGCGACCATCACATGGCTGCCGCTTTTCTGGATGTCCCGGGGCTACGTTTTGGCCAGGACCTGGTGCGCATTCTGCTCGATCCCGATTGCGGCACGGGCCATCACGTCTTCGCCGACAGTGCGACCAACGGGCCTCGGGGCAAGGCGCTCGTCGAGGAGTTCATCCCTTTCCTCGAAAAGACCTTTTCCCTGGTGGCCGAACCGCGAGCCCGGTTGCTCAGCGGCCATTCCTCGGGCGGGTGGAGCAGCCTCTGGCTCCAGGTCGCGCATCCCGGCGTTTTTGGGGGCACCTGGTCCACCAGCCCCGATCCGGTCGATTTCCGCGATTTCCAGCAGATTAACATCTACGCCCCGGGTGAGAACATGTTCCGCGATCGCCAGGGACAGAGGCGGCCGATCGCGCGGACCGGCGGTCGGCCCGTAATCTATTACGACGACTTCTCACGCATGGAAGACGTCATGGGCCCGGGGGGCCAACTCGGCTCGTTCGAGGCCGTCTTCAGTCCGTTAGGACCCGATGGCCAGCCGCGGAAGCTCTGGAACCGATCCTCAGGCGCGATCGATCCCGACGTCGCCCGGGCGTGGGAAGCCCACGATATTCGCCTTGTGCTCGAGCGGAACTGGGAAACTCTCGGTCCCAAGCTCCACGGCAAACTGCATGTGATCGTCGGCGGAATGGACACCTTTTACCTTGAGGGAGCCGTCGGGCTTCTCAAGGACGCACTGAGGCGATTGAAAAGCGACGCGGAGGTCGAGATCATTCCCGATCGAGACCACAGTACGGTCCTCGACGCCGCACTGGCTGCACGCATCGACCGCGAGATGAAACTTGCGGTCGCTCCGTTTCTTGCACTTGGCGAAGCGAAGTGAGCGCCGTGGTTCCCTAGCCCGCGAGAGTGACCTCCTCGCCGGCATCGAGCCGGGCTTGTAGCCAAGAGCACGGCAACACATGCAATGCAGCGTTTCACAAGAATCCGTCCGGCGTTGGTATCTAAACGCGCCAGACCTCCCGACCGCTTAAACGCGCCAGATCTCCCGACCGCAAGGTCTTCAGACACATCGATCCGTAGGACGTAGGTCCCCGACCCCGCCGGTCCATTCGACCGTACGGTCTGCCGGCGCATCTCCGGCATGCTCGGAAACATTCGGCCAAAGTAACGGCGGGATCAGAGACCCACGCCGAATAAGAATGGTGGTCGCCGAGTACAACGCCTAACAAGAGAACAACCTCTTAGGCGTAGGTCTCTGACCCCGCCGGCTGGAACGAGATTTGCGTAACATAGCGACGTGCTGGCTCAGGACAGCGTGAGGACGGTACGTGCACACGCGACTGTCATTTCAAGATCGAGAGGGCCCAGCATTAGAGTTCAAAATCGCTTGTGATCCAGGGTCTTGGAGGCCCGATCGCTCCTTAGGGACGAGATCCGATCCGATGAATTTTCCGCGACCCCTTCACCGGCTCAATGATCACTTTGTGGCGAAAGCCGGTGCGCACTCTTGCGCAGGATTGTGCGAGCAGCCAGCGCGTTCCCATTCAGGATTGTTGCCCTTGAGATTTGTTCCGGCGGTCCCGTTTCTGAGTGCGGCCCCTACGCAGGGCGAGCGAGCCGGCGGTCCGTCGGATCGCCCCGCTCTAGGGCCATCGGATCGCCCCACGGTCTTCGTTTATCTGGTCGTGATCCTGGGCGTCGTTCTGGCGACGGTCGCGCGCGGTGCCAGCCTGAAGTCCGGCGGCCATCAGCTTGCCTTGCTCTTGTTCACTTTTCCCGTGGCGTACGCGGCCTGGTGCGCCGGAACTCGAACGTCGCTCTTGACGCTCATCGTGAGCGTCTTCGTCCTGGCCATTGCCAACGATCCACAAGGTCGGAGCCTGGCACACGACCCGGACGGACAGTTGGGACTGGTCCTTTTTGCCTTGCTGGGACTGGTCATCGTTGCCATGGGTGATTCGAACCGAAGGACGCGGTTGCGGGTCGAGAGTTACAGAACGGTAGCGAAGGTTGATCGCTGTGCGCTCGAGACAGAGATCCTCGGCAGGCAGCGCGCGGAAAACCTCGAAGGAGACCTAAAGCAGCAAGAGCAAGACCTCCAGCGAAAGAGCGCGGAGCAGGCCGCCCTCATCGGAATCATGCTCAATCAGCCGTCTGTCGGCATCTCTATTCTTGATAACGAGCTGCGGATCGCCGAGATGAGTGCGCACTGCCGGGCTGCCCGTGGCGAGTCTGCGCAAGTACCGATCGGCCGGCGGTTTCATGATGTGCTGCTTGAGGTTTGGGGTAAGGAGGTAGCTGCGAACCTCATTGCTGAGTGCAAAGCGGTGCTGGAGACCGGGAAGCCGTTTCAGGTGCGGGAACGAGCCTTGGAGCCGCTCGATCGCGAAGGCCAACCTTGCGTAGCCGACTGGTCGATCAGCCGGATCGAAGGCCTCTCGGGAGAGCCGGCCGGGCTGATTCTGATCACGGTCGAGACGACCGGACAAAAGACGCTCGAAAAGCAGCGCAACCAGCTCTTGGAAGAGATCGAGGCCAGGGAGGCGTTCACGGAGGCCATTCTTCGTCAGGTTCCCGCCGGCATCATCGTGGCGGACGCAAACACCGGAGGGGTGTTTCTCAGCAATCACGAGGCCGAGCGCATCCTCCACGGGGCGATTGAGCCTGGTCTCCAGATGAAAGACTATGACCAGCGACTTACGTTCATCGGCCTGCATGCCGATGGCTCGCGCTATGAACCCCAAGAGTGGCCGATCATGCGGGCCTTGCGGCAGGGCGAGGTGGTCCAGGACGAGGAGATCGACCTGGTCTGCGGCGATGGTTCACGGCTGACCATCGGTGCCAATGCCGGGCCGGTGCTCGGTGCAAGCGGGCAGGTCGTGGCCGCCGTGGCGGCCTTTCACGACATCACCGATCGAAAGCAGGCCGAGCGGCTCAGCCGCGAAAACGAGGCAAGGTTCCGGCATCTGGCCGATGCGATCCCTCAGATCGTCTGGATTGCCCACCCGGATCAGTCGCTCTTGTACTTGAACCGCCGCTGGTTCGAGTATACAGGACTTTCCGAAGACGACGCCTACCACCCCGAAGCCTGGAAGGCGATCGTTCACCCTGAGGACTTGCCCTCCGTGCTCGAACTCGCTGCCCGTTCCAAGGATGGCGGCGATCCCTTCGTCGCCGAGTATCGCCTGCGCGACTGGACGGGGAGCTACCGCTGGTTTCTCGGCCGCGCGGTGCCCGTTTTTGACAAAGATGGCAACCTGAGCTACCACTTCGGCACCGCGACAGATATCGATGACCGCAAACGCGCGGAGCAGTCGGCCCGGTTCCTTGCCGGCGCAAGCGCCACGCTGGCCGAGCTCGTCGACGAGACGCGCACGCTCCAGCAGGTCGCGCACCTGGCCGTTTGCCATTTCGCTGACTGGTGCGCTGTGGACATCGCCAGTGAGGGGGGCTTATTCGCCCGCGTGGCGATTGCCCATACCGACTCGCAGAAGGTCGCGATCGCTCAAGAGCTGCACCGGCGATATCCGACCGACCCGGGCGACTGTAGCGGCGTTGCCCAGGTGCTCCGCACCGGCGAGCCCGAGCTGGTCCCGGAAATCACTGACCTGATGCTCGTGGCCAGAGCCAGGGACGAAGACCACCTGCGCATCCTTCGCGAGCTGGGGCTCAGGTCGTCCATGGTGATCCCGCTTCGCGGCCGTTCCGGGACGCTCGGCACCATCAGCTTCGTCGCCGCGGAATCGCAACGGACGTATGGCCCGGAGGATCTCCGGCTGGCGCAGGACCTGGCCGACCGCGCTGCCATCGCTATCGAGAACGCCCGCCTCTACGCCCGGGTCAAGGACGCCGATCATCGCAAGGACGAGTTCCTGGCGACGCTCGCCCACGAACTGCGCAATCCGCTGGCGCCTATCCGCACCGCGCTTCACCTGATGTCCCGGCCCGATCTCATCGATTACGAAGCGGAACGCGCAATGGCCGAGCGGCTGGTCATCCACCTGACCCGGCTAGTCGACGACCTCATGGACGTCGCCCGCATCAACAAGGGCACGATCGAGCTTCGCAAGGAAGTGGTGCCATTCGGCACGATCGTCGAGCGGGCCGTCCAGTCCTGTAGCGCCCAAGCCGGCGAGCGCGGCGTCGATCTTTCAGTCAGCCTCACCGAGCGGGCGGTCCTCCTGGAGGCCGACCCGATCCGCCTCGAGCAGATTCTCTGGAACCTTCTGGACAACGCGATCAAGTACACCGAGCCGGGGGGACGAATTTCCCTTGCCGCCGAATGCCAGGATCTCGAGCTTGTCGTCCGCGTGAGCGATTCCGGGGTTGGCATCAAGGCCGATGTGTTGCCGCTCGTCTTTGACATGTTCACGCGTGTTGAGCCTGTGATCGGTGCCGTGGTCGGGGGCCTGGGCATCGGGCTGGGGCTGGTCAAGAAGCTGGTCGAGCTGCACGGTGGAACGATCGAAGCCCACAGCGAGGGCCCGGGCAAAGGGAGCCAGTTCACCATCCGGCTGCCCATGCTCGCGATGGCGGCGACGCCCCGCCAAGAGAGCCGCCACCAGGCTCTCGAGAAGCGATCCGAAGCAGTCGCCGGCCGGCTTCGAATTCTCGTCGTCGACGACAACGAAGACGCCGCGCGGAGCCTGGCCCGGCTGCTGGCAACCCTCGACGGCCACGAGGTCCGGGTCGCTTATAGCGGTCCCTCGGCGATCGCTCTGGCCGGCGAGTTCGGACCGAACGTCGTGATCCTCGACCTCGGGATGCCCGAGATGAACGGCTTCGAGGTCGCCAGGCGATTGAAGGCCAGGTCCGAGTTTCGCTCGACCCGGCTCTTGGCGCTCTCGGGGTGGGGCCAGGATAAGGATCGCGAGCAGTCCTCGGCCGCCGGCTTCGAGCATCATCTCGTCAAGCCCGTCGACCTGGACCTGCTGCGCGAGCTCCTCTCTCAGCCAGCCGAGAAGCGCGCTGCGGAGTGCTCACTGCCGGCCTCATCGCAAGGCCAGCGCGTCTCCTGAGAGCGGCTCGGACATCAGAAATGATGTGTCAAAGATCGCGGCCGCCATTAAAATCAATTCCGACGCTGATTCTCCCATCTGGCAGTCCTTCCCGCAGCACAAGGGCGGTCACCTGGATCGCCGACACCTCTGCTGCTGCCAGCGCCTCGATGAACTGCAAGCGCGATAGTCCGGCTATTGCAGCACCGGTCCCTTGACTGATCCGCCCCTCGGCGTACCAGTGGATCGCCAGAATTCGCCTGGCCTCCCGGGTTGCCTCGTCGGGACTCAGGGCCAGTGCTGCTAAGGCTTCGTCCGGCAATTCGATGGTGAGCTCGGGCATGGAACTCTACTTGTTGATTCAATTGTATTGAACCAACCCTCGGCGTGCGAGCCTCACCGCGGCCGCTTCCAGCCACCCGGCTGATCGCAGCCGTGTTCGCCCCAATGGCGAATTGGTACGATCAAGACGATCGCGCCAAGAGTTCGTCCCCGGAGGAGCCGTCTATGCCGGTGCTCGAGCGGGAAGAATACATCGAGCAAGCCTATTTCTTTCACATGTTTCGGGAACGCTTGCTGGATGGCCTGCCCGCGCAGGAAATCTTAAGTCGCATTGGTGAGGAACTGCTCTCGACGACCAAGCTGCCCCTGGCCGTCTCGTTCCTGTCGTCGGAGATCAAGGGCTCCGGCCTCATGGCGCCGGCGATGGCGCGCATCGGCCACTATTTCACGGCCTTTCAGACGCACGTCATCGGCCAGGCCGAACTGGACCTCTCCCGCTTCTCGATGGAACAGGCGCTTTTGATCCTCGAGCGCGAGGCCAAATATAAGGCCGAGAATCCCTCCTTGGCGGGACTCTTCATCTTTCAGTTCGAGTCGATCTCGCGCAATCGCCTGGGCTACACCCGCGGCTTGGTGGCCATGGCCGAAGACCCCATCTATACAGAAGAATGGCGTGATTACATCGTGACCCTTTTGACCCGACTGGGCGACGTCGATTTCGCGGACCTGATCTTCGTTCGCTCGGCTTACTTCGTCGGCGAGCGGCGGAAGACCAATCCCGATTTCGTCCCCAAACATCCGAGCCTCTTCGGCGAGCGTGAGGGGAAGATCGCCCGGGCCAACCGCGGCCGCGACCCGATGTACCTCTTCTCAGCCCTCCAGCGCCAGCTTGGTTACCCCGAGGTCCCGCGCATGCGCCGGCCTGATGAGCTCGAGGCCCGCGTCCTGGTGCTCGAACAGAAGATCGCCCAGCTCGAGAATCGCCTGAAGCTGGCCGAGAGTGAACTGAACCAAGACGACGTCGATCTCGCCCAGATGATCGTCAAGCCCGAGGATACCGCCGGCGTACCCTCCGGCTGGGGTCAGAAGGGGAGTATGCAGTAGGAAGGGGGCAGGGGGCAGACCCTCGACAATGTATGCCGCTGGGTTTGATCGATGCTGCCCCACCTCGGTATCCTCATGGGACCGGCGTCCTGAGCGCTCCGCTCGAACGCCAGGCATGAACACTGGAGTCAAACCGATGGCGTCGGTCCCGTCGCCTCAACCACCAGGGTCACTACACGGGGGCCTGCCGGTCCTGTCCCGTGGTATGGCGCCGTACCGTCTGAGTGTCGATCAGTATGAAGCGATGGTCGCCTCGGGGGTCTTCACCAAGCGCGATCGGCTTGAGCTGATCGAAGGAGTATTGATCGCCAAGATGACGAAGGGACCGAGGCACTCCGCCGTCGCCGTTCAGTTGGGTGACCTCTTACGCGGCGCGCTGCCCCGAGGCTGGCACGTCCGTTTGGAGCAGCCGGTGCGAATCCCGGAGCGGAGCGAGCCCGAGCCCGATCTCGCGGTGGTTCGCGGTGCTTCCCTGGATTATGAGGATCGGCATCCCCAGCCCTGCGATCTGGCCCTGGTCGTCGAGGTCGCCGAGAGCTCGCTGACGAGCGATCGCGACATCATGGGACACATCTATGCGGCGGCGGGAATTCCGGTCTACTGGATTGTCAATCTCAAGGGGCGATCCCGCCTGGTCGAAGTCTACACGCGGCCGACTCGGACCCGCGGCTACCGCAGTCGCGATGACTACCGGCCCGGTCAGGATCTTCCTCTGAAAATCGAAGGAAAAGAGGCCGGCCGGATCGCCGTCGCGGACCTGCTTCCCGTTCGTCCGTGAAAATCGCCAGCGCAGGTTGATTGGCGAAAGTGATTCTCCAGGCCCGAGCACCGCGAGGTTAGCGCTCATGAGGCACAGTCTGTTCCGGCGATCCGTTCTGTCCCCGTCCCTGGTGCTGGCTCTTCTGAGCGCGACCGCTTTCTTCGGGCTCGGGTGCGGGAAGTCTGCTGCACAGACCGCGCCGGCTGCGGCGCCTCCGGCAGCCACTCCGGCTCCCTTGCCTCAGGCCGTCTGGCCCGGCCTGACCTCCGCGGGAACGGTCCTCTTGCCCAGTGGCTGGTCGTTGCGGCCGGCCGGTCGACATTCCAGGTTGGGCGACTTCCCTGTCCAGATCGCCGTGCATCCGAGCGAATCGGTACTGGCCATCTTGCACGCCGGTTACGGTGAACACGAGGTCGTGACGGTCAGCAGCGAGACCGGGCGGATCATCGACCGGGTCTCCTTGGCGGAGACCTTCGCGGGGCTCGTCTGGTCGGCCGACGGCAAGCAGCTTTACGTCGGAGGGGGATTCGACGACCGCGTCTATCGCTTCGATCATGCCGGCGGGTTGCTCTCCGGTCGCAAGACATTTTCCTTGCCCCCAGGGAGCGAAAAGCACAAGGTTCCCGGCGGGCTGGCGCTCTCGGCCGATGGCAAGACCTTGTGGATCGCCAACGTTCACGGTCACTCGCTGGACCGTCTCGATCTGGTCACCGGCGCGGTGGGCGAATCGGTTGCTCTGGAGGTTGATTCGTATCCCTACGGACTGGCCTGGGATGAGCCTGGCCATCGGCTTTTCGCGAGCCTTTGGAATCGCGCGGCCGTGGCCGTCATCGATACCCAGACGCACGCGCTTGCCGCGACGATCGCCGTGCAGGAGCATCCTAATGAGATGCTCTTGGCCCGCGGCGGTAAGGTACTGTACGTCGCCAACGCCAACCGCAACTCGGTCAGCGTGATCGACACCCGGGCGGGCAAAGCCGTCGAGACAATCGGCACGGCCATCGATCCGGCCGCGCCGGCGGGGTGCACGCCCAGCTCGCTGGCCTTGAGCCCCGACGAGTCGGTCCTTGTGGTTGCCAGCGCGAACACGAACCACCTGACGGTCGTGAACGTCAAGCAAACTGGCGCCAGCACGCCGCTGGGATTCATTCCCACGGGCTGGTATCCCACCTCTGTGCGGTTCTCGCGTGACGGCAAGACGATCTACGTGGCCAACGGCAAGGGGCAGAGTTCGCGAGCCAACCGGGACGGTCCCAACCCGCTGGCCCCGTCCGGCGATGGCCGGTCGATTCGCGAGTACATCGGCGGTCTCTTCCAGGGAACATTGTCGATCATTCCGACGCCCACCCCGACGCGGATGTCGGTCTACTCCCGCACTGTTTACGAGTGCAGCCCGATCCGCCGCGGAGACCCGACGGCCGTCACCGGAGAAAAAGCTCCGCCGGGTCATCCCATTCCCGGACGCGTGGGCGATTCCTCACCCATCAAGTATGTGGTCTACATCATCAAGGAGAATCGCACCTACGACCAGGTCTTTGGCGATCTTCCTGAGGGCAAGGGCGATTCCAACCTCTGCCTTTTTCCCGAGGCCGTGACCCCCAATCACCACGCCTTGGCCCGCGAGTTCGTGCTCCTGGATAATTTCTACGTTGATGGGGAAGTCAGTGCGGATGGGCACGAATGGTCGATGGGAGCTTACGCGACCGACTTCGTCGAGCGCACCTGGCCGCTCGCGTACCGGGGCGAGCGCCGCGCTCCTTATCCTTCCGAGGGTGAGTTCAGCCTCGCCCGGCCGGCCGCGGGCTACCTCTGGGATCGCGCTTGCGAGCAGGGCGTCAGCTATCGCAGCTACGGCGAGTTCGTCAGGAACGGGAAGACTCCCGAGGAACCAGGCACAACTTCGGAGCCGGCCTTGCAGGGCCACTTCGACCCGCTCTTTCGAACCTTCGACATGGACTATCCCGACGTCAAGCGCGCCGACCGCTTCCTGCACGAGCTGGCGGGCTTCGAGAAGCGAGGCGAGCTGCCCAGGCTCATCATTCTTCGCCTGCCCAACGATCACACTTCGGGTACCAAGCCCGGCTCGCCGACCGTGCTGGCGACCGTTGCCGACAACGACCTGGCGCTGGGCCGAGTTGTCGAGGGCCTCACCAAGAGCCGGTTCTGGAACGAGATGGCAATCTTCGTGGTTGAGGACGACGCTCAGAATGGCTCCGATCATGTCGACGCCCATCGCACCGTCGCCCTGGCCATCAGCCCGTTTATCAAGCGGCACAAAGTCGATTCGACCATGTACAGCACCTCATCGATGCTCCGCACGATGGAGCTGATCCTGGGACTGAAGCCGATGAGCCAGTTCGACGCCGCGGCCCGCCCCATGACCGCCGCGTTTGGCCCACAGCCGGACTTCAGACCTTTTACGCACCGGCCGGCTCGCGTCGACATGAGCGCCAGGAACCCCGCCGGCGCTCCCATGGCCGAAGAATCCGCGCGGCTCTACCTCGATACCGAGGACCGTGCCGACGATCTGCTCTTCAGCGAGATCATCTGGAAAGCCGTCCGCGGCACGAATTCTCCCATGCCTCCACCGATTCACTCGGCATTCCTGATGCCGAGGTAGCGGCATCGCGCTTGCTGTTTCCATAAAGTCAGAGCGGCAAAGAGGTCCGCCGGAAGGGTATGATTGGGCTGGAATTGCCCGCAGATTTGCCTCAAGCATGGGACCCGATCGCGATGCCGGATGACGATGTCGAAGCCCAGTACGATCGATACTGGCGCGAGGCCGGGGGAGTGGCTCGAGTTCAGCGGACCGCGTCGCTATACGAGAGCTTCCGGAAGATGCTAGAGTTGCAGATCAGGAAAAAGAATCCCGGCCTCGATGATCGCCAACTCACCATCCAAGTGGCCAGGCGGATGTACTGTTCCGACAAGGCGACGCAGGCCCTGATCGATCAGATGGAGGCCGCCTCGTGCAAGACGAGCACTTCTGGGCCTGCGTCCGACGCATCAGCTCCATCCTCGGTGGACTAGCGATCCCCTACCACTTCACCGGGGGACTTGCCTCGTCTTTCTACGGAGAGCCGAGGTTCACGCAGGACATCGATATCGTCATTCGATTGTCAGTCGACGATCCGGCAACAAACGCTCTGTTGGAGCGGTTGTCCACAGGCTACTTTATCAATCGACAGACGATCCGGGACGCGATCCGGCGGAACAGCATCTTTCAGGCTCTGGAGGAAGAAACCGGGATGAGGATCGACTTCCACGTCGGTGAAAAGATTCCGGGAGAGTTGCAGAGGACGGGTTACAAAGAGGTCGCCACAGGTCTCACCATCCCGCTCGTCGCCAAGGAGGACGCGATTCTCTCGAAGCTCTTCTGGATCCAGCTTGGAAGTGGGAAGTCCAAGCGCGACGCGATCCAGATGCTGAAGAATCCGGAAGACCTCGATGTCGCCCAACTTCGCATTCAGGCCCTGAGGCTTGGCCTGGCAAACGAGCTCAGCCGGATCGAGGAGGCCGCGGCGTCGGGTCAGAATGCCGAGGACCTCGACCTTAACTTTTGAGAAGAACACCCGACTGATATGGTCCAGGCATCGGATCGAACCGCCATCCTCCTGATCGCCCACGGCAGCCGGCAACCCGCGGCCAACGACGAATTACGCGACCTGGCCACGAGGATCGAGGCCCGGGGCGAGTACCCGATCGTCAAGGCATGCTTTCTTGAGCTGGCCGAGCCCGACATCACCACCGGGGCCATCCGCTGCGTGAACGAAGGTGCCACGCGCGTGCTGATGATTCCTTATTTCCTTTCCGCGGGCGTGCACCTGCTCAGGGACCTGACGGCCGCGCGTGAGGCGCTGGCCGAGCTGCATCCGGACGTCGAGTTTCGGCTCGGGCCGCCCCTGGGACCCCACCCCCTGCTTGATGCCCTCATCGCCCAGCGCATCACTCAGCTTGCGCGTGACGTGCCGGCGGCACTTCCTGGGTTATTTCCTCTGTCAGAAACGCAATTGACCCCGGCGAGTGATCTCCTCCGGCACGCGACGGGTCAGAGCGGTCGTTCCTGATCTTTCGCCAGAGCGTTCGACATTGACACAAATCTAGCCAAGGGTTAGCGTGCTTCATCCGATCCTCTCTATGGAGGGAGATGCCTCGGATACCCCCCCCAGGTGCATTTCGCACGCGTGCGCAGTTCGCGCACAGCCAGAGGCGTCAAAGGAGTGATCGCCGATGAGCATCACGTATGAGCCGGTGAGTGTGCCCGCCCTGAACTTGAAAGCCCAGTACGACACGATCCGCGACGAGATCGAACCTGTCGTTCATCAGATTCTCGAGAGCCAGATGTTCGTCCTGGGGCCGGAGGTCGCAAAGCTCGAGGCCGAGGTGGCCGAGTACTGCGGTGCGTCCAGCGGAATTGGCTGTGCGTCGGGCTCCGACGCCCTCCTGCTGCCGCTTCTGGCGCTGGAGATCGGCCCGGGTGACGAGGTCGTCACCACGCCTTATACCTTCTTCGCGACGGCCGGTTCGATCTGGCGGACAGGTGCCAAGCCTGTTTTCGTGGATATCGAGCCTGACACGTACAATATGGACCCGGGCCGGCTCGAGGCCGCGATCAGCCCGCGAACCCGGGCCATCATCCCGGTGCATCTCTACGGACAGACCGCCGACATGGGTCCGATCCGGGACATAGCCAAGCGCCACGGGCTGGCGGTCATCGAAGACGCCGCCCAGGCGATCGGAGCTGCCTGGAACGGATTTCGTGCCGGCACGCTGGGCGACGTGGCCGCCTTCAGCTTCTACCCTTCCAAGAACTTGGGGGGTTTCGGCGACGGCGGCATGGTCACGACCAGCAATCCGCTTCTGGCCCGCCGGTTGGCCCGGCTTCGCGTCCACGGGATGGAGCCGAAATACCATCACCACGAGGTCGGTTTCAACTCGCGGCTCGATGCCCTGCAGGCGGCCGTGCTCCGGGTGAAGCTACGCCATCTCGACGCCTGGACGGCCATGAGACGGACGGTCGCCGACCGCTATCGCAACCTCTTCGCCTCGCATGGCCTTCTGGAGCTGATCGGCCTGCCCGCGGAACGTCCCGGGAACTTCCATGTTTACAACCAGTTCGTGATCCGCGTTCCGGCCACGCTCCGCGACCCGCTGCGCGAGCACCTCACGGCCCGCAAGATCGGCACCGAGATCTATTATCCCATCCCGCTGCACCTGCAAGCGTGCTTTGCCTCTCTGGGTTATCGGCCGGGCGACTTTCCTCGTTCCGAGACAGCCGCCGCCCAAACTCTCGCCCTGCCCGTGTATCCGGAACTGTCCGACGCCGAGCAGCACTATGTGGTCGGCTCGATCTTTCGGTTCATCCAGGAGCGCACGTATCCGTCTCTGAAGTCCGACCGGGCAGCCTGAGAAGGCGTAAGAATCAGGCCGCGGAAAGGACGCCGGTGCCACAGGCTTTGCTGGAAGCCGTGCCGTGTCCTTTGCCGGCCTCAGTAGTCGACGGTCGATCAAGAACAAAATTCCCGCTCCTTGGCTTCTTGCAGCCAGGTAATAGCCTGGCTGTGCATTCGGCAAAGCTTCCACTTCGAGCAGCCGACCAGATGCGCGGCCTCGTTCTGAGATTTGCCGTCTAAGTAGATGTGGCGGAAAGCCAGGGCGTGCATGCGGGGAAGCCTGCGAATCCAGTTCTCGACAGTATCCAGGATCTCCAGGTCGGTTCCCACCGGTAGATCCGGCTCGGCTCCGATCACGCGTCCCTGAGATTCCCACCCGTCGCAAAGCGGACGTTCGAGGTGAGCCTGCGCGTGGGTCTCAGTGGAGGTCGTGCCGATCAGCTCGCGATAAACGTCATACAAGGCACCGCGGATGCGGTAGCGTGCGTACGTGGCAAAATTGACGTTGCGGGACGAATCGAACGACTGAGCAGCTTCAACGAGTGCCAAGAATGCGGCGGATTCGAATTCCTCCCTCGCGCCGGGAAAGCGCGTCTTCATCTGCCTGGCCATCGCTCGCGCCAGTGGTAGATATTGCGTTGCCAGGTCTTGCTGGCTTGTATTGAGTGGGGGCTTAGCCCGGTCCGGATGGCACCGCTCGGGGTAGCGGCGGTCATCGCGCTGGGCGTAAGTTGCGCTACTGGCGGTTCGATTTCCGAGCCGATCGGGCTGGTTCCTCAAAGCGAAGCCGGAGCGGTCAGGTTGAGACGCACGTTGGCCGCGCGCGGATGTCTTGTCCACGGTCTACCTCGAAAGCTTGGCAGTGGTTATGTGCTTAGAATGTGCAGTCTGGATCGACATGGACGCCGGACCGGTTTCGATCTGGCGTGGGCCGGCGCTGTCCTCGTCGGAACGCGAGTAACGGCGCCGGCCGAAGATCGTGGGCGAAAGCGCGGCTGGTCAGGCGTACCAGCAGTGCCTGGAATGCGAGCGGCAGTCCCAATCAGAGAATTCGACTGGCGGTCCGGAGGTCTGCAGGGAATCGGGCCCCGGCTGCGAGCCAAGCTCGACGTTGAGCCCAGCCATCAGCTCCCAGGCCGATCGGCGGTTGTCCCGCAAGGCCGCCAGATTTTCCTTCTCTGTCTTTTGAAGCCGCTTTAGGTAAGCTTCAGCCAGATGACGATGACAGCCCGGAGAAGCCAGGTAAGCGCGTGTCTTCTCGATCTTTTGACGCAGCTCTTGTAGCTCGGAGAGCGCCTGCTCGTTGCTGGACCAGATCTGGACAAGCTTTGCCGCGGCAAGGAAGATCGGACGAGGTGAGAGCCGGGGTTCGGTCGGCGGACCCTCGTACAGGCTTGCAGCGGTAACCGAATTCGTTTTCCGGCCCCAGGCTGCTCGCCTTGGCTCTTGGCGGACACCCACTGGCTCCAGACGAAAAACCCGATCGACCATGGGAAAGTTCCTTCCAGAGATCCGGATTTGCTCTTACCGGGTCTCAACGATTGGGGAGCCTCCACCAGGCGTGTCCACCGGCTGCGAGGCTGCGACTGACAATCTGGTCCCGAAGACGTTTCCTATTACGGGATTGTTTCCTTTATGTGGGACTTTGCTGTCAATCTTTATCCCGTCGATTCAATATGCCGAACGATCCTTGGAAGTCAAAAAGAAAATCTGGGCAATTTCGTGGCGACTTTGCGACCGATATTCTCAATTCTACCCGCTCTCATTGCGATAATGAGATAAAACTGGCGGGCATTCACCCCGTATAAGGGACTAATTCGCTCGAAACTGGAGGATGCATGGCTCCAAAGAGCAGGGCCGGAGCTTCTCGACTGAGGCAGGCTGCAAAATCACCGCCAGAAGCGACGCGAGAACGGCCACATCAAGATCCTGATCTTGATCCTTCGTGGTTGGATTTCGTCCGAGATCGCCTGGCGGATTGGTACCAAGACGCGGGACGTGACCTTCCCTGGAGACGAGAAACCGATCCATACCGGGTCTTGGTGTCGGAATTGATGCTCGTGCAAACAACGGTCAGCGCCGTGATTCCCTATTACGAAAGGTTCCTCCGCCTATTCCCGGATGTGCAAGCTTTGGCCCGGGCACATGAGGACGACGTGCTGAAAACCTGGGAGGGGCTAGGATATTACCGGCGGGCCAGGCAGCTTCACGCCGCGGCCGGGAAGATCGTCGAGGACCACGGGGGCGAAATCCCGCGCGATCTGGCGGCGCTTCGGTCGTTGCCAGGGGTCGGGCGGTATGTCGCGGGGGCCATCCTTTCCTTTGCTTTTGACGAGCCTGCGCCCATCGTCGAGGCCAATTCGCAGCGGGTCTTGGCCCGGCTCTTGGCCTGGCGGGGGGATCTCAAGAGTCCCGCGACGAGCGCGCGACTCTGGAAGGCCGCCGAGCGGTTGGTGCCGGAACTTGGTGCCGGTAAGTTCAACCAGGCGCTGATGGACTTAGGGGCGCTGGTCTGCACGGCGCGCTCGCCTGCCTGCCTGATCTGTCCCTTGGCGGCGCGTTGTGTGGCGCGCCAGCAGGGGGTCCAGGAATCGGTGCCACTGGTGATTCCCCGGCCGGCGCCGCTGATGGTGGCTGAGGCCTGTGCCGTGGTCATTCGTGACGATTCGCTGCTCTTGGTCCGTAGGTGCGATGGGGGCCTGTGGGCCAGGTTTTGGGAGTTCCCGACCATCAATCTCGCCGGTGCTGACCCTGCCGGCCGAAGATTTGACGATCCGGTGAGCCTGGCCGAAGGAGTCCGGCGGCTCACTGGTATTCAAATCGAGCCTGGACCCAAGCTCAAGACGCTGACCTATGTAGTAACCAAGCACCGGGTTACGCTCGATGTGCACCTTGCCAGGGCGTTAGGCGGCACACTAAAGCCAGGTCCAGGCCTGGACCATGCCAGATGGGTCTCTCAGGCCGAGCTGGCGGGTCTTCCTCTGGGCTCGGCCGCAAGACGGCTCGCGGTGTGGCTCAATCAAGAGTTCGATTGCCTTAAAAAACTATGAGCTTGCGCCAGAAAGGACCGCTCGAGCTTGGAAGGTACGCTAAGTAACGTCAGGTTCGTGCACAAAGACGCATCAAGCATGGGCGAATGTTCCGTACATCCATTGTGTTTGGCTGAGCGGTCTTGCTAGGACGCTGCGGGTTCTCTAAAATGAGGACAACGAAAACGGATTTCGGAATACAAGATCGAGAGGCCTGGGACACGACAACGCTGGGTCGTCGCGGTCGCTTCCGTCTACATGTGCTTGCATGGTCCTGGTCTCTCGGGTGACGACTGGCTCTTTCTCGTCCCAAAGTTTCTGATAGGCCGTAACTTCTAGGCTCATTTCTGTGGCGTGGGCTTTTCCGAGCAATCGGATTGGTGACGGCGCAGTTTCTCAACTGTCCTTGCTTTCCCGAAAGCGATTAGGTCCCGATGAGGGGATGAAAGGGTTTTGCATGCCATCAGGTAAGGACATTACAGGGGGTGGCTCGGGCGGTGGAGGAAAGCGCAATGGCGGTGGAGGAACCATGTCCTCGGGAACCTCAGGGGGAACCAAGAAGAACGCGTATTGCTCCTTCTGCCGTAAGAGCTTCCGAGATGTGGGGCCGCTCGTTGAGGGTCCGGGAGACGTTTACATCTGCGGTGAGTGCATCGAGCTCTGCCAATCGATCCTCGACCAGGAGCGCCGTCGCCGGGGTGTACCCAAGACGCTCTTCACGGACATACCCACTCCGCGTGAGATCAAGGACCAGCTTGACGCCTACGTCATCGGCCAGGACCGGGCCAAGAAGGTTTTGGCTGTTGCTTTGCACAATCACTACAAGCGGCTGGTTCACGGCGAAGAGCCCGAGCAGGAGGTCGAGCTCGACAAGTCCAACATTCTCCTGATCGGCCCGACCGGCTGCGGCAAAACCCTGCTTGCGCGGACGCTGGCCCGGGTCCTTAATGTTCCCTTCGCCATCGGTGACGCCACGACCCTGACCGAAGCCGGCTACGTCGGCGAGGACGTTGAAAATATTCTGCTCAAGTTGCTTCATGCCGCGGACTTCGATCTCGAGGCCGCGCAGCGGGGCATCGTCTACATCGACGAGATCGACAAGATCGGCAAGACGACCCACAACGTGTCGATCACGCGGGACGTCTCGGGCGAGGGTGTGCAGCAAGCCTTATTAAAGATGCTCGAGGGGACCGTCGCCAACGTGCCGCCGCAAGGAGGCCGGAAGCATCCTGAGCAGCAGTACATCCAGATGGACACGAGCAATGTGCTGTTCATCTGCGGTGGCACCTTCGTCGGCCTTGAGCACATCATCGCCCGCCGTGTCGGTCGCAAGACCATCGGTTTTGGCAGCCAGTCCCAGGCCGAGCAGCACATGGAACTGGGCGAGCTGCTGGGCAAGGTGACCTCCGACGACCTGCTCGAGTTCGGCATGATTCCCGAGTTCATCGGCCGCCTACCGGTCATTTGCCCCCTCATGCCTCTGGACGTCGACGCCCTGGTCCAGATCATGACCGAGCCCAGAAACGCGCTGGTCAAGCAGTACCGGCGGTTCTTTGAGATGGAGGGGGCCGACCTGGAGTTTACCACCGACGCCCTGCT
>JBKQMU010000215.1:0-57486 GCA_052146555.1 Isosphaeraceae bacterium | reverse complement strand
AATCAGTATCCGCGGGCCATTTGTAAGGCATCTTGCCGACCTCCATGTCCTGGTGCGATCCATCGATTGCAAAAGTGCAGCAAGAGGATACCCGAAAAACCCCCAGTGCTTCTAGCTCACTATCGGGCCGTTGTTTTTATTGCCGGATCTGGCTGGGATGATCGAGCCTGGCCAGCTTGGACGGCGCGTTCATGTAGCAGGTGAACGAAGGGACCGCCGTGGCGACGGTCGTGCCGGCCGCCGCTCCCCTGGGCACCACGCGGAAGCCGCGGTAGATGGTCCGGGAAGCCTGCTTTTTCTCTTCCAGGGTGATAGCGAAGGTGCAGTTGTGATCGGCACCCCTGAGCTCGATGTCCTTGAAAAGGAAATGGGCTTCGCCCTTGGCACCAACGTGCTTGTGCTGGGCTTGGAAACGGCTGCCCCGGTTGCCCGGCTTGACCTCGATTTCGCAGCCTTCTTGCCCCAATCCGGCGATGATGAGGTTGAGCTCGAGGCAGTGCATGTGCGAGCCTTCGCCTTTGGCTTCGCGGGAGGGGGATGTCTCCGCGGGCCTGACGGCGGGTTTGGCCGCGACCTGGCTGCCGGCTTCCGGAGGAGCCTGGTCCGCGCTGGTTTTCTGTGCCCTGGCCGCCAGTCCCAGCAGGACGGACGTTCCGGCGACGAGCACCAGTGTGGCCGTCCATGACCTGTTTTGCATCGCGGTTCGACTCCCTTCTTGCATCGGCGGACCCATCCTGGGCCAGCACCTGCGCCTGACGGGACATCCCCGTAGTCTGCGCCTTCGTGCAAATCGCCCTGTCGCGGACCCCGGACGCAAAGCGGACGGGTCGCAGTGAGCCGAGCCAGCCGCTTCGTATCGCCCCAGCTACGGCAGGACGCGGAGACAGGCAGAGACCCTGCCTCTTGGAGATTCTCCGAGGTGAGCCGCACGTTACACGGGTCCGCCTGCGCCTGCAAGAGCAGTCGAGCACGGTTTGAAGAGAAAAACGGGACGTGCGACCGCGGTGGTCACCCCGAGCGTGCGACCACCGCGGTTGCGGTCACTTCGAGTCGGCGGCTGCGGCAGTCACCTCGGGCGCGCGGCGATCGCCTGGAAGGCCGCGGCCCCGCTGGCAATGGACTTTTCGCGAAGTGCGACGCCGGGAACTGGATTGGGCACAGGGAGAGTCGACTCCTTGGCCGCCGCGACGACCGAGTTGACCATCTCGTCGACCGACGGGCTCATCCAGGAGAGGATCAAGAAGTTGGGAAGAATGCCCATAGCGAGCGTGAAGACGACCAGGGGGACGGCGATCACGATCTCACGAAAGTCCATATCTGGCAACCCCTTCCAGGTTTCGCTGCGGCCCAGGAAGACGCGCTGGAGGGTCCAGAGGATATATCCGGCGGTGAGTATCACCGCAGCCGCGGCCAGCACCGCCAACAACCTGCTGTAGTTGAACGAGGCCAGCACCACGAAAAACTCGGCCACGAAGCCGCAAAGGCCGGGCAAGCCCATCGAGCCGAAGAAGATGACATACGAGATGGCCCCGTAGAGCGGCATGATGTTATTCAAGCCACCTAACTTGTTGAGGTCTCGAGTGTGAGCGCGATCGTAGATGACGCCGACCAAGAAGAACATGCCGGCGGAGGTAATGCCGTGGGCCAGCATCATGAACATGGCCCCGTTGACGCCGTAGGCATAAAACTGGGGGTTCGTGGACAGGTTCATCACGGCCATGCCGAGGGTGACGTAGCCCATGTGGCTGACCGAACTGTAGGCCACGAGCTTCTTGAAATCGGTCTGGGCCATCGCCACTAAGGCCCCGTAAAGGATGCTGAAAACGCCAAGCCCCGCGGCCAGGTACGACCATTCATAGGCACCGGCCGGCGCCAGGGGCCAAGCCAGACGGATCAGGCCGTAGCCGCCGATCTTCAATAGGATGCCCGCCAGGATCATGCTGATTGGCGTCGGCGCGTCCACGTGCGCGTCGGGGAGCCAGGTGTGGAACGGGAACGACGGCAGCTTGATGATGAAGCCGATGAAGAAGAGAATAAATATCCAAGATTGAATGGCACGTCCGTAGTACCCCGTCTTCGTCGCGATCGCCGTCAGTTCGACGATGTCAAACGAATGGCCGGCAAATGCTCTCGCCTCGCCAGTGGCATTGAAGAGGCTTATCGCTGCGGCATTGCCTTGCCAGAAGTAGAGGATCAGCACCGACACCAGGATGAAGACCGAGCCGAAAAGCGTGAAGAGCAGGAACTTCATGGCCGAGTATTCCCGGTTGCCACCCCCCCAGATGGCGATCAAAAAGTACATGGGCAAGAGCATCACCTCGAAGAATACATAAAAGAGGAACAGGTCGAGGGAAAGAAACACGCCCATCATGCTGGCGACAAGCAGCATGTAGAGCGCGTAATAACCTTTGACCTGTTTGGTGATCGGCCAGGAGGCCAGGCAGGCCAGCACGCTGACCAGACCCGTCAGGACCACCAGGCTCAAGCTGATCCCGTCCAGTCCGAGATAGTAGTTGATGTTGAAGTAGGGAATCCAGGCTCGGCGGACCACCAGGTCGCCTTCGCCGCGGGCTTCGTCGGCGATCGACAGAGCTCCGGTGCCGGTGCCGTCAGGTTGAAGCAGGTTGCGCAAGGAACGATCCTGGAGCGGGGCGCTGGCCGGGCCCTCGCCCACGTAGAGGTAGAGCGCAAAGAGCGTCACGACCATGGTGGCCAGGGTGAACCCCAGGGCGATCCACTTGATCGCCGATTCGGATCGCCGGGGCACGGCAAGGATGATCACCATGCCGATCACGGGAAGGACCCAGAGGGAGGAGAGCAGCAGGAAGTCGCTCATGGCGCGGTCACCGATTCTCGGATTCAGGGGGAAGAATGCAGGGGAGCCTGCGTCGGTTCGATAGTCTCGCAGTCAGGATGAGCTTCGCAGTGCACGCCCCCGGGGTGAACCGACCGGGCTGGCCCGGCGCGTGCCAGCGACAGTTTAGCCAGAAACCCAGGCGAAGACGCCGGCGAACAGGCCCACCAGCGCCAAGACCAGAAACATCAGGTAATTACGTAGCTTGCCGGTCTGGATTGCGCGGCTCCAATCGCCGACGTTGTAAACGATTTGCCCCAGCGCGTTGACCACGCCGTCGACCCCCACCTTGTCAAGGATGCCGTCCAAGTGGGAGAACCGCTCGGTCAGGTAGGCCGATCCATTGACCAGCCCGTCGATCAAAACCTTGTCGACGCGAGCGCAGAACCGGGCAAATGCCAGGCAGGGCAGCACCAGTACGGCCCAATAGATCTCATCGAAGTACCACTTGTTCTTGAAGAGCTTGTACAGGCCAGAGAACTGCTGGGCGGCGATCTCGGGACTGAGCCGTCCTTTCACGAATAAAGGCAGATTGGCCGGAGCGTAGTAGAGTGCTCCCAGGCCGATGCCCAAGATCGCGATTACAAGCGAACAGCCCACAGCAGGCCAGTGCGCCCAGTGCGAATGGATCACGCTGGCCGGCTCGCCGTAGGAGATGAGCTGCTCAAGGACGGGAGTGCCGACGGGAAGACCGACCCAGAAGGTCCAGCCGACAAAGATGCTGCAGAAGGCCAGGATGAGCAGTGGAGTGGTCATCACTGACTCGCTCTCATGCGCGTGGGCGGCCGGGTTGGTGTCGTGGTGGCTTGCCCCGTGGCCATGGGCCTCTTCCGCGTCGGCCAGGGCATGGTGCTCATCGTGAGCATGCGCATCATCGGCCGCGGCCGTGCTGGGGAAGCCGCGGGGCTCGCCGGCGAAGGTCAGGAACCACATCCGGAACATGTAAAAAGCGGTGATCGTCGCGCCGAGTGCCGGCAGCAGAAACAGCAGGAAGTGCTCGGGGCTTTCCCAGACCCTGGCGATTGCGGCCGCCAGGATCGCGTCTTTGGAGTAAAACCCGCTGAAAAATGGCACGCCCGAGATCGCCAGCGTGCCCACGAGCATGGTTCCCGCGGTGATCGGCATCTTCTTGCGCAGGCCGCCTAGGACCGGCATTTCATAGGTGTGAACGCTGTGATAGACGCTGCCGGCCCCAAGGAACAGGAGGGCCTTGAAAAACGCGTGGGTCAGGAGGTGGAAAAGCCCCGCGGCCCGGCCCCCGACTCCCAGGCCGAGCATCATGAACCCAAGCTGGCTGACCGTGCTGTACGCCAGGACCTTCTTGTAATCGGTCTGGACCATCGCGATCGTCGCCGCGATGAACAGCGTGATCCCTCCGGTGTAGGCGATGTAAAGCAGCGCGAAGGGCGTGAAGACCGGGAAGAATCGGCCTACCAGGTAGACCCCCGCCGCGACCATGGTCGCCGCATGAATCAGCGCCGAGACCGGAGTCGGACCAGCCATCGCGTCGGGCAGCCAGACGTGCAGCGGGAACTGAGCGCTCTTGCCCACGCAGCCTGCGAAAATGCCCAGCCCAGCCAACGTCAAGAGCCCGTAAGGGACCTCGATGGGCCGGGACGGCTGGCCTTCCTCCGCAGGTTGCAGATACAGAACGACCTTTTCTCCAGCCGAGCCCTGGGCAACATTCAATTCTCCTGAGGGTCCTCGCAGACCTTTGTTGATATCATCGAAGCTAAAGGTTCCCAGGCTCGTCCACAAAAGTCCCAGTCCCACCAGCATCCCCACGTCGCCGATTCGGTTGACGACGAACGCCTTGTTGGCCGCGTCGCAGTTGCCTTTTTCCTCGTACCAGAACCCGATCAGCAGGTACGAGCAGATCCCCACCAGCTCCCAGAAGATAAATATCATGAAAACATTAGCAGATGCCACAAGGCCGAGCATCGAGAAGCAGAAGAGCGACAGGTAGGCGAAGAACCGCGGAAACCGCGGGTCATCGTGCATGTAGCCCATCGAATAGATGTGAATCAGAGTCGCCACGAGCGTGACCATTAAAAACATGATCACGGAGATGTTGTCGATGTAGACTCCCAGCGGGAAGGTCAAGGGCTTGCCTGCCAGGGGGTCGCTGCTGGGGCCGGGCAGCGGCTTGCCCCCCAGGACCGCCCAATCGAAGCTGGCTTTCCAGACGTGGGGGCCGTGGGCCGCCGCATGGGCTGTCCCCTCGCCGCCAGCCTCATGTCCTGGCGCGGTGGCCTGATGATCGAGTGCGGCGGCCTCGTGTCCCTCGTGGCTGGCCGCCTGGGCGGCGGCGGGATGCTCGGCAAAGACGCCGCTGGCCTCGACGAAAAAGTAGTTGAAGAACCCAATGGCACTGAGCACGAAGGAAAGTCCAATCGCGCCGGTCGCCAGGTAGGCGTTGAGTTGCTTGAGCTGCCGGATGAAGAGCACTTCGATTGTGAACGCGGCCAGTGGAATCAAGACGGCGGCCACGTACAGTCCGACCTGCCAGTTCATGAGATGACGTCTCTTGCTGAGTTCCGATTGTCGATCCGGGATACCCGGCCAGCCGCACGAGCGCTACATGCACAGAAGCGCCCGCTACACAGCTTCCCGCCCACGTTTCTCAGTCCACGGCGCGACCGCTTCAGGGGCGCGAGGGGAGATTGTGAAATATGGCAGAGCCCAGAACCCATTGCAAGACCCTGGTGTCCCGAGGTCCTCAGGTCGTCTTGCGGACCAAGCGGACCGGCACTCAATGCGATCGCTCCGGCTCGCCTTGCAAGACGGCCATCGCCCGCATACCTTGAGAATGCGTCCAGGTTTCCTCTGTCGGGAATGCGACGGAGTTGCTCGGAAATCGAGTTGCCCCCTAGCCTAGCGCTGCATCGCAATCCCCCGAGTCGTTGAGCGTCCCGTCCGGCGATTTGCGTGCTTCCCTACACCGCAGGTTCAGTCGATCTACGAATCACGCAGGGAGTCAGAAGACCATGCCGACAGTCACTGTGGATGGTGAGAAATCGTTCGAGGTCGAACCGGGCAAGAAGCTTGTGCTTGCGATCGAGGACGCCGGCATCGACATCATGCACAAATGCGGCGGAAACGCACGGTGCACCACCTGCCGGGTGGAGATTCTTGGCGGTGAAGTCGCCGATCCGGGTCAGGTGGAGCAGGCGCGGCTGGCGCGCGAGGGGGACCTTGCGCCCAATATCCGGCTCTCGTGCCAGATTCACGTCCATTCCGATCTTTGGGTCGCGGTGATCAACCGGGCATCGGCGAAGGGTACCGAGCCAGGGCCGCGGCCGGCCGACTGACCGCCGCGAACGGTCATGCGGTCTTGTCTCAGAGAAGTCCTCAACATCCGCAACAAGAGGCACGCCCGGCCCCTGGCGCAAGCGTGCCTTCCTGCGGCAAGCGAGGAATCTCCCTGTTCTTGGTACATCAGGGGGTGATTGTCCCCAGGGAGGTGATCGTTGCCGAGGGCGGAGTCACATGGGAGCCAGGGATCACGATCCGGCTGGCGCCGGTGATGTTGCCGATGACGAAGAAGACCTGGTCCACGTTGCGGCCGACGACGAAGGCGCTGCCCGGTTCGATGCTAATGTTCCCCTGGATGTAGGCGGAGACCGAGGGCACCGTGGTCGATGACGTGGTGCCGACCACAGGTTGATTGAGCGACAGGACGTTGCTTCCGCTGCCGGTCCCCTTGGGCGGCTGTAGGATCGCGCCCATGTCCCGGCCGACGATGATCTGCGACCCGTTCGACAGATTGATGTCGCCACCCACATTCAGCAGGTTCAGATCGCCAGTCGGCACGCTGGGATTGCCAATCTGGATGCTCGTCCCGGTGTTCAGCGTGATGCCCTGGTAGACATCGAGCGTGTTCACGGTGCCACCGGTGGTGATCGATGCACCCGGCAAAATGGCATTGAAGGCAATCCGATCGACCGCCGCCGTGCTCGGGATGTTGATGGGTCCGGACAGATTCGCGGTGTGGAACCCTTCGATCGCGCCGATCGAGCCGCTGTTGATCGTGATTTGGCCCACGTTAATCAGGTGCGTCTCGCCTCCCATCCCGTAGGCGTAGCTATGGGCGGTACCCTTGCGGATCGGGGTGGGCAGTGGGTTGATCGTCAGTTCGGTGTTAGGGGTCGAGCCGTCGACCACGATGCCGATCGCCCCATTGGGCATGGCATAGACCCGCACAGCTCCCGGTGCCTGGGGATAGCTCGTGGGCTGGATAACCGTCGTCGCGGGGGTGGGGGTGCTCTGGGTGTAGGTGCCGCCCGCTCCATCACCGGCGGCCGTCGCAACGGTGTTCGAGAAGTACGTGAGCTCGATGCGGTAATGGGTTCCGTCGACCGCGACCACGTTGACGGCCTTGCCACCGCGAATCGTCTGGGACGCCGCGGCGTGGATCACCCGGAATTGCCGGTTGAACCTCGGAGCGTTGAGTACAAACGGCGGCACGTTGACGTGAAAGGCGACGCCCGGTTGTGGGTGCCTGAGAAGTCCGGTCTGGGTGGCCAGATACTGGTGGAGGGTCTGGTGCGAAAGCAAGACGCGATCTTCCAGCCGGCCGTCGAGTGCCGGCCGAAACGCGCGAGTTCGAAGCCGGCCTCCATTCGTGCGTGCATCCGACATGCGACGATCCTTCCTGATCGCTAGGAGAGCGCGCCGGAACCTCCTTTCCCGCACGAGACGTCCAGCGAGACGAGCCGGCGCTTGGGCACCGGCTCGGCCCGGTTCGGGCGGGACCAGGCGCGCAGGAACCGGAGCGATGTCCTCCGCCAGGGTTCCTGAACTGGTCTATCTATCGGCCCGTTTGCGAAGTGGTCGATGGACAATCCCGGGGGCGGACTGCCCCGGCGTTCACCCGGCGCCGGTTGGAGGGGCCGAGCGGGTCGTGACGATCACAACGTTTGCGCAACCAAAAAGCGCCGGGGAACCGGTGCAAAGGACTGATTCTACCTCGCTCGCCGGCGCTGACTGGGCCCGCCCGACCATCCGCTATTGACCCAGATATTACGCATCTGTTGCCGGCATTCCGGAGGAAATGGCCCCCGCAAGTCGAGCCCGACACCCGCCGCCCGAAACTGGCAGCGCACGGTCCCCCGGCTGACACCGTGATGCTCGCAAAGCTCCTTGATCTGACCAAGAAAAGCCCGGGTGACCGTTCCGCGGATGACACGCGGCTCTCCGCGAACCAGCTTGATCACAAACAAACACCGTGGCTGGAGAGCTTGCCACAGACCCCATCCGACAATCCCGAGCAAGATCAAGATCACCGGCGACGGCAAGGCGAGGCTCCGCTCTCTGAAAAGAGTTCCGCAGACGGCGGACCGGTGGCCGCCGCTCCGACAGGCGGCAGGCCGGTGGCCGCCGCTCCCACTTTAGCTCAAGAGTAGCTCAGAAATCGGAGGTGGGGACAGTCAGAAGGTCAAAGTTCCGCGGCGCTGAATGTATCACCGCCATTGATATCGCCGGAGACGAGCCCCTTGCGGAACCACCTGACCCGCTGCGCTGAGCTGCCGTGAGTAAACGAGTCGGGAACGGCGTAGCCTTGCGTTTGCTTCTGAAGGGCGTCGTCACCGATCTGGGCCGCGGCGTTCAAGCCCGACTCGATGTCGCCATCTTCGAGAATGTGCTTCCGTCTCTCCGCGTGGTGGGCCCAGACGCCGGCCAGGTAGTCCGCCTGCAACTCGACCATCACCGACAGCTTGTTGGCCTCGGCTTTGCTGACTTGACGTTGCATCCGCGAGACTTTTTCGCTGATACCTAGAAGGTTCTGGACATGGTGCCCGATCTCGTGGGCGATCACGTAGGCCTGGGCGAATTCGCCGGGGGCCTTGAACCTTCGCGCGAGTTCTTCGTAAAAGGCCAGGTCGATGTAGACCTTCTCGTCGGCGGGGCAATAGAAGGGCCCGACCGCGGTACTGGCGAGCCCGCAGCCGTCGGTGCGGACCTGGTCGCGAAAGAGGACGAGAACGGGCTTTCGATAGGTCCGTCCGTCCTTTGCGAAAATGTCCGTCCAGACGTCTTCGGTAAGGGCGAGGGTCGTCTTGACCAGGGCGGCCTGACGGTCTTCCTTAGGGTCCACAGCCGCCGGCGCTTGTTGGCGGGCGGGCTGAGCACCTAACCGCTGCATCAAGACGCGGGGATCGGCCCCGGTCAGGAAGCTCGCAAGCAGCACGATCAAGATCGTGCCCAGACCACCCCCCACCGCGATCTTGCCGGCGGAGATGCTTCTGCGATCCTCGACGTTCTCACTTTGTCGTTCGCCTTCCCAACGCATATGTGGCTCTCCCAGGTGGCTGATGCACGTCCGAATGGAATGGAGTTGAGAGCGATGATTCTCTCACGGAAGACCTCTTGGTGAAAAGAGGGACCGCCGTTGGCGCTGACAAGGGAGCCCCTTACGAACGTCCCAGCTTCACCGGGATATTCTCGGGCTGACCGTTTCGGATCACGGTGACTCGTACGACCTCACCCGGCTGGTGCTTCTCGACCTCCGTCAGCAGCTCGTCGACCGTTTTCACCCGCCTGTGCTCGATGGCCACGATCAGATCCGCGGCATCCGTATCGACATAGCGGCGAAGAAACAGGCCGAGCTGCTCTTCCTTGATCTGGGCCGGCTGGATGCCTGCTTTCTCCGCCGGGCCCCCCTCGTTGAGGGCCATCACCAAGAGCCCCTCACCGGTGGCGTAAACCCGGGTGATTCCCAGGTCAGCGCGGATGACGCGTCCGTTCTGGATCAAGGGCTGCAGAATCCTCGTGATGGAGTTGATCGGAACCGCAAAGCTGATGCCCGCCGATTGCCCCACCTGGCTGATGATCGCCGTATTCATGCCGATGACCTGGCCGCGTGAGTTCAAGAGCGGCCCGCCGGAATTCCCGGGGTTGATCGCGGCGTCGGTCTGGATGATTCCTTTGATCATCCGTCCGTTCTTGGCCTTGAGCGATCGGTCGAGGCTGCTGACGATGCCCGTGGTGAGCGTTCGCTCGAGCCCGAAGGGGTTGCCCAAGGCCATGATCTTCTGACCGACCAGCACCCGCGAGGAGTCGCCGAAGCTCATCGGAATGAGCTTCTCGGCGGGCACCTTGATCTGGAGCACGGCAACGTCGTTGGACGCGTCTTGACCGACGAGCCGCGCCGGCGCGGCCGAACCATCGAAGAGGGTCACGCGAACCGATGCTGCGCCCTGGATGACGTGAAAATTGGTCAGGACATGCCCCTGCTTGTCGATCACGAAGCCCGAACCGGTGCCGGTGGATGCCTCGTCGCCGAAAAAACCGTAGCCTTCCGATTCGGTGGTGATGTTAACCACGCTCTTGTTGACCGCGGCATAGACCAGGACGTTGTTGCGTTCCTCCTGGTCGAGATCCTTGAGGACATCCTGCGGCGGTGCCGGGCCCCGGACGTCGGGAACCGGCACTGGCGGCGGTGGGGCCAGACGGGCCGCGCCGTCCGGGGCGGCAGGACCCGAAGGCGTCCCTTGCTCTTGCACTGCCTCTGCCTCTTGCTCCCGCTCCTGCAATGGCAAGGGGACCTGGGCCACCGGAGGCACTCGCCGCAAGCCTAAACGGCCGCCGAGGAAGGCCATCACTAACACCAGGGTCACGACCACTGTGAGTGCATGCGACGCGAGCGTGCGTTCCATCGACGTCCTTTCCCGGTTCATCGGCCTGCTCTCCGATTCATTCCATTCAGGAGCCGCGCCCGCCCCGCGACTCTTTTCTCCATTCTACGATGGGCCGACGAGTCCACCAATCGATCTTGCCTTGAGCACACGACCGCTCTCACTCATAGAAATTCGCACCGATCAAGGCTGTCGGCCGGGTGGTTGTGTGAAGAGCAACAGCGCTCACAATAACGGCGCCGCGTCGCATCCGTCGGTTGTGAGAAGCCTGATCGCTTCAAGAGGCACGTGGCTAGTGCTCGCAAGACCACGTATAGAAACGTTCACACTGGCAAAAAACCGCCGGGGTGGTTGTGATGGCGCAAGAGGGGCACCACGGACGGGGCTAGCGTGGCGTCCCTCGCTCATGACTCCGGGGCATTCGGCCCCAACCGCTGGGCGTCTGGGTGATCGAGATGCCAACTCCTTGGCCCATCCGGATTTGAGAATCGAATGCTGTCCGTGCCGGCGGCCGATCGTCCGCATTGTTACGGCCGTCTTCATGGGATTTGAATATCCGATCCCTACAATGACTGGCGCGCTGGATCTTCGACAAGGCGAACGGGACACGTCAGATGGCAAGGGCGGTCTTGTGCATTCGCTGTGGCGAGCCGGTGACGCTCCAGAATGAAAACGGGGCGGCCCAAGCTCTCTGCGGCCGTTGCGCAAGTGACATTGCCATCGTCGGCGCCGGGGTTGAAGACGTTCCGCCACGGCCGGAATCCTCGACCGATCGAACCGTCACCCGCACCATGGTCATGCCCATTGTCGGCAAGCCCGACCGGGCGCCTGACGAACTGATCTGCCGGCTTGAGCCCCTGTCCCTGCGCTGGCTCGATCTCTCCGAATCGCTCCGAGCCTTTCTCGGCCGGCCACGGCAGGAGCTCTTGCAGCAGAGCTTCCTGGAGCTCGTCCATCCCGACGATCAGGCGCTGGCCGACTGCGAGTTTCGCCAAACCTGCCAGCACGGAGAGCGGCACGATTTGGTCTTGCGCCTCAAGACCGGGCCGGAGAAGTGGTCTTACGTCCGGATCGCCAGCCAGGCGCGGTACAATCTGGATGGCCGCCTCAACCACGTGCGCTGCAACGTCCGGGACGTGACCGACCAGATCAAGGCCGAGCACGAGCTGCGCCGGCGTACCGAGATGCTGCTTGAGGCCAACGAGGAGTTGCGCCGCATGAATCAGCAGCTCGAGCGGACCCAGCTTCAACTCAACCGCTCCGAGAAGCTGGCGACGCTGGGCACGATGGCCGCGGGAGTGGCGCACGAGATCAACAATCCACTCGCCTTCGCCATCAACAACGTGGCGATTCTCGAGCGCGACATCGCGTCCCTCTTCCGGCTTGTGGCTCTTTATCACGATGGCTGGGAGGAGCTGAAGGCCGCGCAGCCGGAGCTGGCCGCGATCATCAACCAGATTCGCGAAGACATGGACCTGCCCTACCTTGCCGAGAACGTGCCGCGGCTGATGCAGGCGACCTTCCGCGGTCTCTCCCGCGTCGCCCAGGTCGTGGAGAAGCTGCGCGGGTTTTCGCGGCTGGATCGTGCGACAATCGGCGAAACGAACATCAATGAAACCATCGATCAGTGCCTGGTGATGCTCAGCAACGACCTGGACCGGCTCCAAATCGAGGTCGACCGGCAGTTCGGCGACTTGCCCCCCTTCCAGGCCGCCGCCGCCGAACTGAACCAGGCGGTGCTGGACCTGCTGGCAAGCGCGATTCGGGCGATCGAGAAGGCAGGAAGGCCCGGCGGCTGGATCGCGATCGCGACGCAGTTCCGTGCCGGCGCGATCGTTCTGGAAATCCGTAATAGCGGCGGAGCGCTCGACAACGAGATCCCACCCCAGACCTACGATTCCCTTTTTACGGTCGGGCCTTCCGGAATCTTCGGCGGACCGGGGCTGTCCGTCTGTTACGGTATCATCCGCAGCCATGGCGGACGTATCGAGCTTGACAGCAGTCCCGAGACCGGCTACTGCTTCCGCGTCTTCTTTCCCTTGGTCCCTCCCTCTGCCCCCACGCGATCGTGCCCGGAACCGGGCTGATGGCAGCCGTCCTGATTCCGCGTTCAGTCGATCCAGCCGGTTGTTCCGAAGCGCACCGTGGCCCTGGGGGCTTCGTCGACTGTCAGGCGGAAGACGTCCGGCCGGGCATAGTGGCCGGTCACGTCGAAATCGAGCCTGGCCTGGACGATCTCGGCCAAGTCGATCTCGGCGCAAACAATCGTTTCCTGGTCGAAGACTGGGCCCGCCAGCACCTCGCCGAGCGGGCCGACGATCGCGCTGCCGCCCCGGCAGAGCACCTCGGGCGACCGGGCCAGGTCGCCGATGCCCGGAAGGTCTGCCGGATACATAGAGCGGGTCACATACTGGTTGGCCGCGAGCACGAAGCACCGGCCTTCGCAGGCGATGTGGCGGAGCGTGGCCTGCCAGGTGTCGCGGGCGTCGGCGGTCGGCGCCAGGTAGATCTCAACGCCCTTGCCATAGAGCGCCATGCGGGCCAGCGGCATGTAGTTTTCCCAGCAGATGAGGCCCCCGATCCGACCCAGCTCGGTGCGGAGGACGGTCAGCGTCGAACCGTCCCCCTCACCCCAGATCAAGCGCTCGGAGCCGGTTGGTTTGAGCTTGCGGTGCTTGCCCAGAAGCGCTCCGTCCGAACCGAAATAAAGGAGGGTGCAATAAAGCGTGCCCGGGGTGCCTATGCAATCGCGCTCGATGACTCCCACTGCGGCGAAAACACCGGCTTCACGGGCCGCCGCTCCGAGGGCTTCGGTCCAGGGGCCCGGAACATCCACGGCCTCTTCCCAGTAACGCTGCCAGAGCAGCCGACCCTCGGTGCTGCGACTGCCGACGGCCATGCCGAAGGTGAAGCCTCGCGGATAGCCCGGAATGAACGCCTCGGGCAAGAGGACCAGCCGCGCCCCTTGCTCTCCGGCTTGTCGAATGAGCGCGGCCGCCCTGATCGTCGATCGCTCGCTGTCAAAGAACGCCGGGGCGGCCTGCACTACGGCGACACGAAAGCGGCTGCTCATGAATACGGGCGGCACGAAGCCTGCGCCCCTCCACCATGTTCCGCGTTGAGAATCGCGTCCCTGTCCTTGGTCCGGCTCACTCCGACGAACGATCCTCGGCCCGGATTGCCTCCCTCAGATCTTCGATACGCGTCGCCAACAGCAGGCTCGCCCGAAATGCCGGGTTCCGAAGGCGATGGACCCAGACATCAAAGATTCGCTGTTTGACTGCCTCAGCCTCTGCACTCACCGGCGTCAAGATCATGAGCACGATGTGTACGGGTTCGCCGTCAAGACTGGGATAGTCGAGCCCTTGGCGAGAAACTCCCAGCGCCACCGCAATCCGCTCCAGGCCCGGGTGCCAAGTATGGGGGATTGCCACGCCCTCGCCGATCGCCGTCGGTCCCAGCTCCTCCCGCCGCTCGATCGAGTCCAAGAGCTCCGGAACCAGCGAAAGTTCGACAAGCTTCTGTGCAACCACGCAATCGAGAATCGCTGCCAGTGCCTGTTCGCGGTTCGTGGTTTCTTGATCATTCAGGATGAGCAAACACGGCTCAGTTATTGCCAGTCCCATCATCGGGGCCTCTTTGAACATGTCAGTCCGCCGTTCCCTTTCATCTCTTGCTGGGGATCTTTACGTCCCGAGCCAAGTATCCGAAGCCACCCGGGTGCAACGTGAGAGGTCACCTGGAGACCAAGGGGCTGTTTCTCCCCGGCAACGCGGCGGACAACTGGCCTTGAGATTTGCTCTGCCCAGGGAAAAGAATAAGTTACCTGAGATCTTTCCCAGTAGGTGACACTCACGCATGAACAGAGCCAGTAACATCAGCGGCATCGAGGCGGCCGCGCACGGCGCCCTTGCAAATCGGTACGATGCGCTCTTGATCGTGGGCTTTGGTGGGCCGGAGAAGCCGGAAGACGTTCTTCCTTTCCTGGAGAACGTGACGCGCGGCCGAAACATTCCCCGAGAACGCCTGCTCGAGGTTGCCGCGCATTACGATCATCTTGGGGGTAAGAGCCCGATCAACGCTCAGGTGCGCGAACTGCTCAATGCGCTCCAACCGGAGCTGAAGCGCCACGGCATCAACCTACCGATCTACTGGGGCAACCGCAACTGGCATCCCATGCTGGCCAATACGCTTCGCACCATGGCCCAGGATAGCGTTCGGCAGGCGTTGGCCATCGTCCTGTCGGCGTACAGCTCCTATTCCAGTTGCCGGCAGTACCGCGAGGACATCGAGCGTGCCCGGGACGAGGTCGGGCCCGCCGCGCCTCGGATCGATAAGACGCGCGTCTTCTATAACCATCCGGAGTTTATCGCCGCCAACGCCGACCGTCTCAAAGAAGCGCTTGCCCAGATTCCCAAGGATGAGCGGGCCGAGGTCCATCTGGCCTTCACTGCGCACAGCATTCCGCTCTCCATGGCGCGCGGCTCCCGCTACGAGACACAGCTCTCGGAGACGTGCCGGCTGATCGCGGCCCAGATCAGCCTTCCCGCCAACCGCTGGTCGCTTGTCTATCAGAGTCGCAGCGGCAGGCCTCAAGATCCCTGGCTCGAACCCGACATCCTCGATCACCTGCGTCACCTGAAGGATCAAGGGGTGAACCTGGTCATCATCCATCCAGTCGGCTTTCTGTCCGACCACGTGGAAGTGCTCTACGACCTCGACGAAGAAGCGCGCTCATTGTGCGAAAAACTGGGCCTCTCGATGATCCGGTCGCAAACGGTGGGCACGCATCCCGGATTCGTCCGGATGCTTCGCGAGCTCGTCGGCGAACGGCTCGCCGGCGCGCCCGTGGAAGAGCGGCGATTCCTGGGTCAATTCGGGCCCAGCCACGATGTTTGCCCCGCCGATTGCTGCCTGCCGTCGGGCCCAACCGCCGCTCGCGAGCGTTGATTCTCTGCGCCCCGGACTGTTGACGTTTGCCGGGGCGCAACGGACCCTAGCGATCGCACCTCGCCGCTCCGTAAAATGGGTCCGTTTCGAGAGCGACCCGAGGCATTCCGGGCGCCGTTGCAGGGCGCAACGGGCCTGACCGGACTGGGTCGTGGTCGAATTGCCAGCGGTTTCCAGGCGAGGAGACGAGGGCGATGGCGGCGCGGCGCCTCTTGCTGGTTGAAGAAAATTCCACGATGCGGCGCATGCTCGCGATAATGCTCAGGAAAGAGGGTTATGAGTTCAAGATCGCTAACAACGGCGCCGAAGGCCTGCGAAAAGCACGCGAAGAGCCGCGTCCCGAGCTGATCCTCACCGATTACGAGATGCCCGAACTCGATGGCCCTGGACTGTGCAAAGAGATCAAGAAAGACAAAGATCTGCGGTCCATCCCCGTGCTCATGCTGACGACGCTGGCCGAGACGCAAAACAAGATCGCCGGACTGGAAGCTGGCGCTGACGACTACATCCAGAAGCCCCAAAGTCCCGAAGAAATCCAGGAGATGTTCGCGCGGATCCGGGCTCACCTGCGGATCGCCGATTTGCGTCGCGAGCTGGCGGAACGAAACCGGCTGCTTGAGTCCGCACACAAGAGGCTGACCTTTGAGCTGGAATTGGCTCGAAAAGTTCAGTTTGCCCTCATGCCGCGCCCTCCTCAACCTCGAGGCGTCCTGGAAGCCGCGGTCCGTTACACGCCGGCCAACCAGCTTGGCGGCGACGTCTATGATTTCTACCGGCTCGAAAACAACCGGCTGGGAATCTTGGTCGCCGACGTCTCCGGGCACGGAGTCAACTCGGCGATGCTCTCGGGGATGGTCAAAGCGTTGGCGGCGCCCTTGTCGATCGCGGTGCTCGAGCCCGGTGAGATGCTGGCCGGACTGGATGTCGCCACTGAACAATATTTTCCTGAAGGATACTTTTGTACCGGGTTTTACCTGATCGCCGACGAGCAAACCGGGCTGGTCCGCTATGCCGGGGTCGGGCACCCGCCGGCGATCGTCGTCGGTCCCTCCGGTCCTCGCACGTTACCCTCCAATCCCGGCATGCTGGGCATCGGTATGGTCGACGGCACCACGGGCGACGCCGACCGGCTTGAGCCCGGCGAGTCGCTGATCATCTATACCGACGGGCTGACCGACGCGATGGACTCCTCGGACGTCCTCTTTGGTGAGGATCGCCTCAAAACTGTGCTCCAAAGCTACCACCGCGCCGACCCGACCGAGATCCTCGATCGCGTGGACGCCGCCATCAAAGAGCACACATTTCCCAACAATCCCGCGGACGACATCAACGTGATCATCCTCCAGCGGCATGCGAAGTGAATGCTCCCCAGCCGTAAATTGCCGTTACGTTCCTGTTTCCGTCCGTCCGCCTCGGCGAAAAAAAAAAAAAGGGACAGGCACTGTTCTACTTTGGGACTTCAGCCCCCCCCGGCCGGCGCGGCAACCCTCACCTGGAACGACGAGCAACGGACGGTCTCATGAGAACACAAACTTGCCTCTGTTCTCCAGCTTGGTGAGGCAATTCACTATGTCCCCATAGCTTCTGCCAACTCTTTATGGAAGAATTGTTCCCTAGATCGCTCATCTCCCCGATTCTTAGGAGGTACACCAGTTCGAGTATGATGGGGAGCAAGTTTGTAATTCCCCAGGGTAGATCGAGTAAAAAATTTGCCAAACCTCTCCACCACCTGAATGGACGTCCAGACCACCGGTGTCGAGGTATCCGCCGTCAGTTCCGTCGACCCTCGCTTCAACCCATCCCGTTCGGTACTCACCAGGGAAACAATCACATGAGCCACCTTCAATCACCCCACCATGAACGATCCCCACTTTGTAATCCCATGTGCTTCCGCTCGCTTGCCGATAGACCTCCACAAAATCGAGAATAAAACAGTTCTGTTCATCTATGATGCCAAAATCAAACCTGGCCACAGACTCCCAATCCTCGGCCACGCCCGCAGCCCTCATCGACGATGGGCGAGCCACGATCGCCGGATGCTGGCGACCGCGCGGGGACCCCGCCAACGTTCCGTGTGCCACTGTCATTGATCGGGTAGTCGTGAGTCGGCCGCGGGCTGTGCCGTAAGCCCGGCGTTGCTGAAGAGAACCGCTCGGTTGTGGAGACTCAGGACTTGCTGCTTGGCTCGCCGGTCCTCGACGCCCCATCCTTTCGCTCTGCGCACTTGATGCCGATCCCCCGGTCATCGAGGCGTTTTTCAGGAGCGACGCGAACACTCCTGCATCCGAGTTGTCCATCGGGGCCTTGAGGTGAAGGCGAACAAACGGGTGTTGATGGTCCCGACAATCCACCGTTCGGATCAACTCGACCTGTTCAATCATGTGGGCCGGAATGCACGTCCAAGTTCGGCACGAGCTTCCTTCGCTGAACAAAAGTGTCCCAGCTTCGCTTTCCTCTCGCTTGACCATTCCCTCACGGATTATCGGTCCCCCTTGAGCAAACCCTTCCTGGAGTTCTCCCCTGGCCAAAGCATCCAAGAATTCCACACCTTTAAACATTTTCCCCATTTGACACCTCCCGCTTTCAAGTGTCGCAGTGTCCTAAGCTGACCAACATCGTGTTGCCACCCTTCAGGCAGTTGACACGCATTTAGTTTACGTAGTTTACACGATCGGCGAAGGAGGGGCAAGGAAATATAGGGGATTATTGTGGCATGGGGTAGGCGTCACGAACCTAGGTGGAAAACTCCGCACCCACACCAGCCTGCGAGTGTCAAGAGGCGACCGCCGTCATTTCTGTTGGTTTTCGCAGTGTTTTAGAGAAGATGGGCGTTTGGGGCGGAGATAGAAGAGGACAGGCAATGTTCTTGCCCCAGCCCGGACAAGAAAGGGAAAGAAAAGAAAAAGGCACAAACAATGTTCTACCTTGGGACTTCAGCCCTCCCTCGGCCGGCGGGGCAACCCTCTACCTGGAACGACGAGCAACGGACGGTCCCTGTGAATACAAGCTTGCCTCTGTTCTCCAGCTTGGTGAGGCGATTCACTATGTCCCCATTGCTCCTCTGTGGGCGGCGCGCGCTTCCGCCGGGTGAGCCGTTTCTATTCTGTTGTTGAAAATGTGCCTCTTATTGCGTAATTCTTAAAGTGTTCGTCACCAGAGTCTTTATCAACTGAGGCGCACCGTGAACACTAAGTCAGAATCACAGTCGGTTGAACACTTCAGCAACTCACGCAACAATTCTCTTCTCAATCGGCTGGCCACGCTCTTGAGAGAGAAATGTGCGACGGACCCAGCAATGGCCAGAATACATGAAGAGCTACTTCTCGTAGGTGCTCAAGAAGCACTTCACTCAGCGACGATCCGTTCCTTCCTATCCTTGCCAGTGTGGACGACTGCTCATTCCGACAAACCTTCTTGGGAGGCGTCGGTGATTGAGCTTGGTCAACTCGGGCCAGGGAAATATCGAATCCGCCCGGATGCCGAGTCTCGTTGGTCGCTAGCAAGCGGCGTGCTAGTGACAGACTTTCACGGACTCGATGCGACGATGGATGGCCATGAAATAGGGATACCTGCAAACCCCATCCGCATCGGTAGCGTTCTGGCGCTACTCCACTGGATCAATGGGCTCGGAGTTGCATCATGGGATTTAATCCAGTTTCCACCTGGAACGAATTTTCATGAATTCGAGGTGTTGAGCGCATTTGACGCACCGGTGCCTGTGAAAGTTCAGTTTACAATCGCTGATCGTGCTGGGGCATATGGCGACAACTGCGGTTGTTGTCGCGTTTGGGTTGAGACTGCTTGAACGGCACAGAATTTAAGGGGGGCCGAGGGGACATAGTGAATCGTAATCGCAGGCTGGATAAGTTGGGGCATAGGAACCCCGATCATGGTTGCAGGGGAGCGGAGTCCACGATGCAGCGAACCGCACGAGCTTCAGCGGCGAACATCTGCTACCACGTCTTGAACCAGGGCAACAACCGAGCCTGCGTCTTTCATCAAGACGGCGACTTTCGGGCATTTGTGGACCTGTTGTCAGCGGTCAAACTGGAAGGCCATTCGTCAGTGCGTCCAGCGGAGCGCGCCGTTCGGCTCCGAGCCGTGGGTTCTGCAGACTGCAGCCACTTTGGGACCTGAGCCCTCCCGCGGCCGGCGCGGCAACCCTCTACCTGGAACGACGAGCAACGCACGGTCTCTGAGAACACAATCTTCCCCCCTGTTCTCCGGCTTGGGGAGGCAATTCACTATGTCCCTGTCGCTTTCGCGAGAAAAGTGCCGTAATCATTCTTCCGACCGATTCTCTCGGTGAACTCGCTCGAATTGGTTTCACTCCTCCGGGCTTCTCATCCGATATTCCCGCTATGTCTCCCTGGATGGGAAAGGGGCGCACGGCCACAGTGGAGGGGGAGCCTCATGCCTCGATGGTATCCATTTCAGAGCATCTGTCACCCGTTTTGGGTGATCGGGCTCCTCGTCACGACCGGCTGTGCTCAATCGGCAGCCAATCTTCAGGATGCGCTTGCTCGCCGGGTCATGCCGGCCGAAGCTGCCACGGGTCAGTCGACGAGCCCAGGTGTCGGTCAGGGAGACCGGGCGACGACCGATGCGAAGATGATGCCGACCTCAGTCGTGAAACCAAATCGAGGTGAACGTACGGGAGACCGGGCGTCGACCGATGCGAAGGTGTCGCCGGCGTCAGCCGCCCAGCCAGGCCAAGGACCTGAGGCCCGCGAGGGAGGTGATCGGACCAATGCGCTTCCGCCAGCCATCGGAGAATCGCCACGAGCGGCGAGTTCTGAGCTGCCCTCGCTCGCGCCTGCGCTTCCGAGCGATTCCGACGAGGCGGCCCTCGACGCCATCGCCGCAAGCGGCAAGCCGCTGACTCTCCCCGAGGCGATCGATACGGCGTTTCGCTTTCAACCCCGTCTACGTGCCCAGCTCGAAACGATCAGCCAGGCACGAGGGCTCCAGCAAATCGCGTTCTCAGCGTTCCTGCCCATCGTCGCCGGCAGGTACGACGTCGGCGGATTTTCCCTTGGAGCAGGAGGCATACCCGTCCAAGTTGGAAAGCCGCTGGCATTCAACTTCATACCCGGCCTTGGAACCGTGCCTATCGGCTTCAACGTCGGGACGACATTTGAAGTGGCCGAGCTCAAGGTCCAGTGGCTGCTCCTCGACTTCGGTCGTCGCCTGGGCCTGCATGACCAGGCGCGACTTGCGACCGATATCGCGGGACTCCAAACCGATCGCGCCTTCCAGACGGTCGCCGACGAGGTTGCCACCGCTTACTACAACGTCCTCAGAACCGAAGCACTGCGGCGGACTGCTCAGGATGCGCTTCGACGCGCCGAGGATCAGCTCTCCGACGCTCGGAAACTCCTGCGCGAGGGCGTCGTCGAGCGCGAGATCGTCCTGCGGTCCGAGGTCCAGAGGGCGGAGGCCCGTCAGCAGCTCCACGCCGCAACGGAGGCTGAGTTCGTGGCACTGGCAGGGCTCAACCTGGCGATCGGGCTGAAGTGCAACCAGCCGATCCGCGTCGCGGAGCCGCCAGAGATCCCGCCGCTAGCCACTTCCCTCGCGGACTGCCTGCAAACGGCCATCCGCGAGCGTCGCGAATTCAACGTTGTTCGCCGCACGGTGGAGATCGCAGTGGAAGGGGGCCGTGTCGCTCGAGCCGACTTCGCGCCCAAAGTCGTCGCCGATGGAACATTGCTGAATTTCCAGCAGCAAGAACTGAAGGGGCACGCCGACCTGCGCCTTGGGCTTATCCGGCTGGAGTGGATCTTGTTCGAAGGCGGAAAGCGGATCGCCGCGACCCGCGTGGCTGATTCGCGCGTCCGCGAGGCCATGGCCCAGGCCGAGTCGATCGCTGATCAGATCGCGTTCCAGGTCAACGAGGCTTACCGGAATGCCGTCACAGCCTGGGTCGGCATTGCCGATGCGCGCCCGGCCGTCGATCAGGCGACCGAGAATTACCGGCTTGTACGGATTAAAGCCCTCGAGGGTGCGGCAACTTCCACAGAGATTACTGATGCCCTGGCTTCATTGACTCGCGCGCAGCAAAATGACTTGAATGCCCGCTACAGCTATCTGATCGCGAGAGACCACCTCGAATATGCGATGGGAGTTGGCCAGACACCCATGTCTCAGAGCTGCAGACATCAACCTTAGGCGGCACAAGACTCGAGTGATGTGGAGCAACCCATGAGCGCGACCCAGACAGCCCAGGCTCCTGCTATTCACGAGAACAGTACCGCCGTCAAGGAACGCAGGCTGCGCACCTCCATGAATTTCACATCCAAAATTGTGACCAAGCACGCATCCATGAGTTGCACGCATGTATCCACCGACGGGGCACTCGTGTACAGCTCAAGAGATTATTCTCCGCTCGTCGTCAGGGGTCGGCCATGCCTCATTGAATCGTTTCTCTCGATCGGAGCAATCGAAAAAACGCATTGGACCCACGCCGGCGGTCGGCCTACAATCCCGTCAGAATGATACCGACGGACATCGGGGACAAGGGAACCGCCCCCTTTCTCGGGAACCTTCCGCCTCTGGCCCCGATCTCGCGCCCGCCATCTCCGCCGAAGCGGACCGCCGTCCGCCAGGGCATGTTACGGCCGGCCGCGGGCGGCGGCCCGTCGATGGCCGCCAGGAATCCCCGGCCGGGAGGGGCACCTCTATTCTGGGTGGCAACAATATCTCATTATCCGGAGAACATCCGATGAGTGAGCAACCGACTGTCGCGGATTACATCGTCGGACGGCTCGCACGCGAGGGGATCACCGACTGCTTCGGCGTCGCGGGGGACTTCGCATTCAAGCTCTGCGACGCGGTCGCGCGGAGCGAGGCGATCCGCTGGATCGGATGTTCGAACGAGCTGGACGCGGCGTACGCGGCCGACGGCTACGCCCGCGTGCGGGGTTGTTCGATGCTGATGACCACGTACGCCGTCGGCGAGCTGTCCGCGCTCAACGGCGTGATGGGGGCCAAGGCCGAGCGGTCGTGCGTCTTCCACCTCGTCGGCATGCCGACGATGCGCAACCAGCGGGTCCGCAAGATCATCCACCACACGCTCGGCGACGGGGAGTTCCAGAACTTCGCGAACATCTCGGCGCAGGCGGCGTGCGTCTCGGCGGTGATCACTCCCGACAACTGCGCCCACGAAATGGAGCGGCTGATCGCCACGGCGAGGGCGGAAAGTCGGCCCGCCTACATCCTCGTCGCGTCCGACTATGCCGTCACGCCGGTCACGAGTTCGGCGCCGACCCCGTACCCGAAGCCCGCCAGCGGCCCCGACCTGGCCAAGGCCGTCGCGGCGATCGCCGAGCGGATTCAGCTCGCCCGATCGCTGGCCGTCCTCCCCGCCTACACGGTCTCGCGGTTCAGGCTCCAGGACAGCCTCCGGGCGTTGATCGAGGCCCTGGGCTGCCCGTTTGCCGCGATGGCGATGGACAAGGGGGTCCTGTCCGAGGCCCATCCCCAGTTCGTCGGGATCTATTCGGGGGCCGCTTCGTCCCCCGCCGTCCTCGAGGCGGTCGAGGGTGCCGACCTGGTCATCGACGCCGGAGGCGTCAGCTTCCACGACATCAACACGTCGGCCTACTCGAGCCGGATCCCGCCCGAGAGGCTCGTGACCATCGACGTCGACCACGTCCGCATCGGGGACCGAATCTACAACCCCGTCCGGATGGGCGATGTCTTTGAAATGCTGGCCAGGTCGGTCCGGAAGAACTTCGGATACTCGGCACCGCCCAGGGAGACCCCAGCGAAACCAGGCGGCAAGCTGAACGACCCGATTACCGCGGCGGCGATGTACCCCCGTTATCGAGACTTTCTGAAGCCGTTGGATCAGATCGTCGTCGAGAACGGCAGCTCCACCTCGGGGATCGTCCCGCTCCCCCTCCCCGACGGCGCGGAGGTGCATAGCCAGACCCTCTGGGGCTCGATCGGATGGGCCACCGGGGCCACGCTGGGTATCGCGCTCGCCGACCCATCGCGTCGGACCGTGCTCTTCACCGGCGAGGGTTCACACCAGCTCACTGCCGTCGACGTCGGCACGATGGGACGCAACGGCCTGAAGCCGGTCGTCTTCGTCCTCAACAACGAGGGCTACATGGTCGAGCGGGCGCTCGAGGCGAATCCGGATTGGGTCTACAACGACCTCGCCCCCTGGAACTATCACGCCCTGCCCGCCGCCCTGGGCTGCCGGGGCTGGTTCACGGCGAAAGTCACCACGCTCGGTGAGCTCGACGCCGCACTGGCCAGGGCCGCCACGGCCGAATCGGCGAGCTACATCGAGGTCGTCGGAGGCAGGATGGACGTCCCGGCGGGACTCGCCATGGCCCATCAGCGCCTCGACGCCCTGTACGGGAATGGTTAGAGCGCCGAACGCTTGCGACCGATTCGAGCCTCGGCGAAGGAAACGGAGACCGAACCCGTATGATCGGCTCATGAAACCGAGATGGCAGGCGAAGCGCGATCTGCGGAACGGCCTTCGGGAAAACTAAAGTGCCATTCGTCCGACACACCGGCGCGCCCTTCGAGGTTGCCTCTGACCCCACGTTGGCTGGATCGGCTTTCATGCTGCCGCACCTTGTTTGCTGCCGAACGACTGTCACCCTCGGCCCGTGAACGCGTACTGAATGCCCGCTACAGCTATCTGATCGCGAGGGACCGCCTCGAATATGCGATGGGAGTTGGCCAGACACCCATGTCTCAGAGCTGCAGACATCTGCCTTAGGCGGCACAACACTCAAGTCATGTGGAGCAACCCATGAGCGCGATCCAAACACCCCAGGCTCCTGCTATTCACGAGAACAGTACCGCGGCCACCGCAACGTCGGGTCAACCCCCCGCTCGCCGCAATTGGCACCATCCAGGACGTCTCCTCGCAATTGTCGCTCTGATCGCGCTCCTTGCCATCGGCCTGCCGCTTTCGATGAGCTGGGTCAGCTACCGGCGTACGCACTCGATCACCGACGACGCCTTCATCGAGGCCCACATCGTCAATATTGCTCCCGAGCTGGTTTCGGGCCGACTCGTACGGTACCTGGTCGAGGAGAACGACCGCGTCGAGCAGGGCCAGGTTGTGGCGGAGGTCGATCCGATCCCGTACCGCGACAAGGTCAATGTGGTTCGGGCCCAGCTCGATACGGCCCTGGCCGAGCTGGCTCGCCAGCGCGCGGACCTGGATCGAGTCCGCAAGGAGGTTCCGATCCAGATTGAGATCGCCCGGCGCACATTCGCCGCTGCCCAGGCCGATCGGGCCAAGGCTGAGGACGCGCTGAAGTTGACCCGCGATGATGTCGAGAAGGGCATCGACGAGGCTCATGCCGGCGTGAAAGCGGCGCAGGCCTCGCTGACGCTGGCCGAGCTGGAGTACACGCGATTCACCCGGCTCGAGCAGACAGGGGCCAGCACGTTGCAGCGCCAGCAGCATGTGACACAATCGCGCGACTCAGCCCAGGCCCAGGTCGAGCTGTCGGAGGCCAGATTAGCCAAGGCGCGAGCCTCCTTGACACAGATCGACGTCGCCCGACGGACGATGGAGGCTGCGCAGAAGTCCGAACAGAAAGCAGCCATGGGCATTGACCTCACCGAGACTGGCAACGATCAGATCCATGAGATCGAGCTCTTGGTCAAGGTCAAGGAACAGACGGTCGAGCAAGCCCGACGAGGGCTGGAGGCCGCCGAGAACGATCTGGCGTATACGCAGGTGCGAGCTCCGTTCCCTGGCGTGGTCGTCAAGCGTTACAGGCACCTTGGCGACTTTGCCCCGGCGGGCTCACCGCTTCTGAGCATGTATAACCCGGAGCTGTTGTACGTGGAGGCCAACCTGGAAGAAGATCGCCTTCCCGGCGTGGAGCCCGGCAACCCGGTCCGTATCGACCTCGACGCGTTCCCGGAGCCATTTCGAGGCCGGGTGGTCTGGATCAACAAATCGACCGGCGCCCAGTTCGCGCTGATGCCGCGGAACGTCGTCTCTGGAGAATTCACCCGCGTGGTTCAGCGCGTGCCGGTACGGATCCAGATCGAGCGCGACGACCGCTGGCCGCGGCTCCAGTCAGGTTTGTCGGCACGGGTGGCCATCGCGCATGGTCCTGGCGATGCCACCTGGGCCGCGAAGGCCGCCCGGGAGATGACGGAGATCGAGACGCGTTACAACGCGGCCGAGGCATCCGCGGAGCCCGGGCGCGACACGAGTGCCGTTGGCCCGACGGGGGCGGCAACGCCATGACGACACTTGTTGCACCGCCCCCGAGTATGGCCGCTGCGGCCGGGCCGCCCCTCCTGCTCGAACCCCGGCACTGGCTGGCAGCCCTGGCGATCCTCTTCGTCTTCTTTGCCCCTTACCAGACTCTGGTCCAGACGGTCATCACCGACGACGCCGTCCGCCTCGGCATCAAAGCCGATCACTACGACATGACCTGGGTGCAGGTCGGCTATGGCGTCGGCGTCCTGTACGGCCTTTTTACGGGGCTATGGCTGTCTGCTCGCATCGGTGCGCGCTACACCATCGCTTTGGGTTTGCTGGGGTTCGCCTTAGGCAACCTGCTGTGTGGAGCGGCGCTCGGGCTGGAGAGCCTGATCTTCGGCCGGTTCGTCGATGGCTTCGGCAAGATGATGGTGATGGCGCTCGGGCGGACCACGCTCTACAAGCAGTTTGATCGGCTGCTGCTCGTCGCCATCGGCTTTTATGGGGTATTCGCCTACGCGACGCGCAACACAACGCCGCTACTCATGGCGGAACTCGACGTGCAGCTTTCCTGGCGATGGATGTACTGGTTTTATATTCCAATCGCTCTCCTGGGGATGGTGCTCGTCTTACGCTACCTCCGCCCCGACCGCCCTCCTCGCCCCGTGCACTTGCCCATCGACTGGCTGGCCGTCACTCTTTTCGTGTGCTGGGTCGTGGCAATCGTGTTCGCCTTCAGCTGGTATCGCAAATGGGGCGGCTGGACATCCAACGCCTTCACCGTGACCGTAATCCTCTCCGCCATATTGCCCGTCGTCCTTGCGGTCTGGCTCGGGTCGGGCTTCAGCCCTGATGAGCATTTGAATCGCTTGCTGCGAACCCGCGTCTTCATCCTGTCCATGACAACCCGCGGGCTGATGCTCCTGAACTTGGTGGCCGTGCTCACGATCGTCGGCATGTACGCCACCGAGTTGCGTGGCTATCCGCGGACCACTGCTGGCTGGCTAATGGTGCCCACCACCCTGACCATGGCTTCCACCACGTTCCTGACGACCTGGTTCCAGCGACGTGGCCTGCGGCACATCTGGCTGATCGTGGGGATGGTGGGGACGTCGGCTTGTGCGTGGTGGCTCTCGACAATCGACAACTTCACACCTAAGGAACATCTGTCGGTGATGCTGGCCTGCTGGGGGGCGTTCCTGGGCCTAATCCCGCCGGTCTTCCTGACCGACGAGATCGAGGGGCTGAACCCCAAAGATTTCCTTTACGCCGGTGCATTGGCCGCCGTTGGCCTTGTCGTGCCGATCATCACGGTGCCCACCGCGACAGGGACCGTGATCAAAGCCTGGTCCGACCGGGCTCTTGACGTCTATCGCCTCAACCTCCGTGAGAACCGGCCGGCCGTCGAGCTGGCCTCATCCCGAATCGCCGACTACTTCCGCCAGCAGGGACTGAGTGGCGCCGCTCTCCAACACGAAACGAGTCGGGTCCTCGGCACCTACGCGACGCTGGAGAGCGTCGCCCACGGATTCCGCAGCGGCCTGCGGTTCCTGAGCCTGATGATGCTCGTCCTCGGCCTGCCGGTGGCCATTTTGCTGGCCAGGTCTGCGCGGGGGCTACATGCGCCGCCCGGGTCTGGTTACACCTGAGATAGACCGAGAGGCTCGAGCCTGATCGAGAAAACGGTTTCCGTAAAGTTTGCCGACTCCGTCGACGATAACAGAAGATAGGAGAAGTCGGGACGCCCTGCCATCGAGGTCCGGCGAGCTGAATGGTTTGACGGGTCCAGGAGAGTCCGATGGCCGCAGGGAGTCGACGTCCGACGTTCTGGCGCCGGTCGTTTCAACGACTCATCATCCTCCTTGCCACCTGCGCTTCTCTCGCAGGCTGCATGGGACCCAAGGCTGTCCGTTACACGCGTATACGATACAACGAGGTGATCCGCGACACCAATGACCAGCAACTCCTGCTGAATATCGTGCGGCTGCGCTACGCGGATTCACCGGTGATTATTGACCTGCCCAACATCACCAGCCAGTTCGAGGCGGCAGGCCGAGGCAGTTATCTCGGCGGCACAGGCAACGAGACCCCCGGCCACGCGAACCTCGGTTTCGGTGAGCTGTCCCTCCGCGATACGCCAACCCTGAGCTACCACCCCCGTGAGGGTCGTGAGATTGCCAAGTCGATGCTCACCCCCTTGTCGGCCGACCTGTTCATCGTGGTGAACGCCGGCGCCGACCTCGAGCAGCTCCTGTTGGTCACCATGAACGACATCAACGACGTGGCGAATGCCCCCGGGGCCACCGTCCTGACCCCCAAGGAGCCCAGCGACAACGCCGAATTCGTCAGGGGCATTCGTCTGCTCTCCGTGCTCCGAGAAAGGGATGGTACCGAGCTGGCGTTCGAGACGAATGAGGAATCCGACATCTCGTCCGACCCGATACCCAAGAGCTCAGTCAGAGGGCTCGATCTCTTGAACGCCGCGAAGGACGGCTACGTCTACCGAACGCGGGGTGAGGGGCAGGTGACGCTGCTCAAGAGGGAAAGGGAGTTGTACTTGCGGATTCGCCCTGGTTACGTCGGGTCCCCCGAGATGCAGGAAGCGGAGCGGATCTTTCACCTGAGTCCGGGAATGAGCAAGTACAAGATCAAGTCGGAATTGACCGAGGACTCCGAACAGACACTACCAAGCGCGCTGGGAAGCGACACGATCTATCTGAATTTGCGGTCCGTATTGCAGATGATGACCTTCCTCTCCAAGGGCGTGTGCGTTCCCGAAGAGCACGTGCGGTCGGGTATCGCGCCTGTGACCTGCGGCCCCGACGGCCGGCTCTTCGATTGGACGCAGGTCACCGCCGGCCACTTCTTCGTCTGCTCACAGAAACACCGTCCTCGGGCGGCGGAAGTCGCCGTCCAGTACCGCGGCTACTGGTTCTACATCCCTCAGGACGATGTGAACTCGCGTGCGATCCTGGCTATCCTCGAGACCTTCTTCGCACTTCAAGAGTCCGACGGCAAGACTGTCGGCCCGCTGCTCACACTTCCCGTCGGAGGCTGAAAGGCAAATCTTTGAAATCGCATGATGATGCGCTTACTACAACCTCGAACGCATTCAAAGTTGGCTCCGTGAGATTCATGAGCCCCGGCACGCTTCAGCTCTCGCCGACTCCACGTGCCGGAAAAGCAAGAAGGACAGGCAAGTTAGTCTATTCTGAAAGTTAGCAAGTCTGGGAGGGGGACATAGTGAACAGTAATCGCTGGCTGGATAAGATGAAGCATAGGAGTCCCGACCATGGTTGCAGGAGGGCGAACCCACGATGCACTTCGGCCGGCGCGGCAACCCTCACCTGGGACAACGAGCAACGGACGGTCTCTGAGAACACAATCTTGCCTCCGTTCTCCAGCTTGGTGAGGCAATTCACTATGTCCCCATCGCTTCCCCTCTACCTCAAGAGCAGAACCGTCCGACAATCGTCAGAATAGGCAAAGCGCAGTTGGAGGGGATGCAAGAAGAAAAGCGGCAGATCTAATATCCCAAAGCTTCTCAACATTCAAAGGCTTGTGGATAATGATCTGAAGCACCGCATAGGTTTGTTGCGGCAAAAAACCGAAAATTAGGAATATTAGTTATAGCATAATCATATTTGCTTCCGCCCTGGATAGTTGCTCGGTTACCGTGTACAACCCGGGGGCCACCTGCGACTGGAGGAAACTCACTAGGATCAACATTGTAATCGCCCAGACAAACCCATTGACCCCCATTTACATGAAGTGCTCGGATTGATGCTATTTGAGCATTAACCCAAGCAACTACCTGAGCAACAGTAAATTGTGGGCCAGGTACACCAGGGGGCGTGACAGGTGGGGCGTGTATCGTATATATATAGATATTTCCGAGGGCTGGGTGGGCCACTCTAATCCAAGGCAAATTCCTTATATCTCTAAATGCCGGCGCTGGAGCTGGAAGAGGGGCAGCAGGTAAAATTCCACATTCCTGCGTACCAACGTTATTAAGGATAGCGAGACCCAGTCGAGGGGTGTTACCCTCCCAAAAAACACATTCGTAGAAACCTCTGCCAACTACAAAATTCCCTGTATGCCCTGCAGTTGCACCGGCTGCGTTTATCAAGGGGCTACGCCCCTGCAAAAGTTCACCTAGATCGCCGCATTCTTGTAGGCAAAGCACATTCGCTTCAGTTTGGTTTAGTACTGTAATGATAGACTCTGCTTTATTTAGACCTAACATATTCCAAGTTGCTAATATCATAATCGCACACTCATTTGCTTTTTGGGGTTTGGGGAGTAACGGAACAGAAATTTACGGTTTGGTCGTCAAGGAGTCCTGCCGTGCCCTTCCCAACAATCGTGAGATAGCGGCCGGATGAACCCGGAACAGCCTGGCAGCCTCGTCAGCGGTCTTCTTGCCTTTCATGACCATCTGGACGATTTCCTTCTGCTGTTCGGGCTTGAGCTTCGGCCTGCGTCCGCCGACGCGCTCATCCCTGCGGGCGGTTTTCAGCCCGCCTTTTGTACGTTCGCGCAGCGCCTCCATTTCGAAATCGGCGAACGCCCTGATCAGCGACAATTGAAATTCCCTTCGCAAGGCGAGCGTGACAGAGTGAATTGTAATCGCAGGCTGGTTAATGTGGGGCATAGGAGTCCCGATCATGGATGCAGGGGAGCGAGCCCACGACGCCGCGAACCGCACGCGCCGAGATTGCCTCGAGCACCGCACCGTCCAGCGTCGCCCGCAACCGCACGACCTGCTCACTGAACCGCGCAAGCATGCGAGCAACCGCTTAACGCGGGCTGCTTAACAGCTACGAATGTGCCATTCGTGTCAGACAGCGTTCTTCGTTAATTCCACCCGGCGTCTGGCGCCGTTGGGGTTCGGCCCCATGGACGAAAAAACGAATAGCGCGGTCTGATCCCCGACCCCTTCGGGCCGGTCTGACCCCCCGCCACTGGCCTGGCACACCAGCCACGACGCTGGATCCTGGGACTGAGGCGCGCTGGCTACGGCAGCCACTACCGTGTTCGAGGGTTCGTCCCTGACAGATCCGGGCGCCGTGGCGTGCTTCAGCTCTCGTCGGCTCCGCTTGCCAGTTGCCCGGCCAGAAGCTGAATTGGGTGCAGAGCCTGGACCTTCGACAGGCCGTGCACCTGGCTGCGGCACGAGAAGCCGGGCGCGACAAGCCGGGCTTCGGGATCGCCCGCCAAGGCTGGCAGCAGCACGCGGTTTGCCAGAGTAGTGCTGAGCTCGTAGTGCCCGCGCTCGTAGCCGAACGAGCCGGCCATGCCGCAGCAGCCGGAATCGAGCTCCTTGATCTCCACACCCGGAATTCGTTTGAGCGATTGCACCGTCCCCGCCGTTCCCAGCACGGCTTTCTGTTGGCAGTGCCCGTGCAGCACGACCCGGCCAGGAAGGGGATCGAACCGGAGGTCGGGCGTCCGATCGGAGTCGGCCAGGAAGGCGTCGACAAGGTGGCTCGCCCTGGCGACCTCGTCGGCGGCGCTTCCCAGCCGGAAGTCGCGGTACTCATCGACGAGCATCGTCAGGCAGCTCGGCTCGCACCCTACAATGGGAATGCCTTGCCGCACATAGGGCAAAAGCTTCGCGACATTCTCGCGAGCCAGGTCGCGTCCGAGCTTCAGGAGCCCTTTGGAAACAGCCGGACGGCCGCAGCATCGCAGGCTCGCTAAACCCACGAGGTAGCCGGCGGCTTCCAGCACCTGGACCGCCGCGATGCCGACCTCGGGGTCATGGTAGGTGGTGAAGCAGTCATCCAGCAGCACGACCCTCCCCCGCTGGCCTGCCCGCGGACTGACTACATGGTGGTCGAACCAGGTACGGAAATTCTCGCGGGCATAAAGGGGCAGCGTCCGCCGCCGGTCGATCCCGACCGTCTTCTCCAGCAGCCACTTGAAAAGCGGGCTCTCGAGCGTCGTGTTGGCCAGGCCCGAAAGTGCCGAGCCGATGGGGGCCAGGCGGAAGAGCTGGCCCATCAGCAGGTGACCCAGCGGCCGCGCCCTGCCCGCGTAATGCTGATGCAAAACTTCAGCCTTGAGCTTGGCCATATCAACTTGCGACGGACATTCGCTCTTGCAGGCCTTGCATTGCAGGCACAAATCCAGGGCCTCGAAGAGCGTCTCGCTCGAGAGGCCATCCCCAGATCCATTGCCGTCACCCGAGAGCTCGCCGCTAAGAGCCAGGCGCAGAGCATTGGCCCGGCCCCGCGTCGAATGCATCTCGTCGCGCGTGGCCATGTAGCTGGGGCACATCGTGCCGACAGCCGTCTTGCGACATGCCCCTACGCCACTGCACATCTCGATGGCGCCGGCAAAGCCCCCCTGGGACGAGAAGTCGAGGACCGTTTCCTTCGGCTCACGGGGATGATAGTCGGGGCCCAGCCGCAGGTGCTCGCCCGGGTCGGCATCGCCGATGACCTTGTCGGGGTTGAGACGGTTTTCCGGGTCGAAGGCCTGCTTGACCGCTTGCAAAGCGCCGTAGACTTCCGGCCCAAACAGCTTGCGGTTCCAGAGACTGCGGGCCAGGCCGTCGCCGTGCTCGCCGCTCATCGAGCCACCGAACTCGACGACCAGGTCGGAGACTTCCCGGGCGATCGACCGCAGCGTCTGCACTCCCTCGGGAGTCCGGACACTCAAGATCGGCCGGATGTGCAGGCAGCCGACGTCGGCGTGCCCGTAGCACGAGGCACGCACGCCATGCCGCGCGACGATCGCCGCGAACCGCTCGTAAAACTCCGGCAAGCGATCGGGGCTGACGGCCGTATCCTCGACGAACGCGATCGGCTTGGCATCGCCGACAATCGCCATCAGCAGCGAAAACCCAGCCTTGCGAACTTTCCAGAAATCATCCCGGGCCGCATCGGTCAGGCTCCTGTGCACGCCCAGAACGCCGGGATGGCCCTCGAAGCGCTGCACCAGGTCGTAGGCCCGCGCCTCGAGCTCGGCTTGAGAGTCGGCATAGAACTGCGCGGCAAGCACGGCATTGGGCCGGCCTTCGGTAAAATTGACGCGATGCGCGTAGAGCGGATTCTCGGCGGCCAGGTCGAGGATCATCCGATCGAGCATCTCGACGGCGACCGGCCCGGTGGCCACGATCTCGGCTAAGCGCTCGAGTGCCGCGGCGATCGTGGCGAACGAGAGGACGACAAGCCCCTGCGCCTTCGGCACGGGCACAACCTTGAGATCGGCCGCCGTGACAACCGCCAGCGACCCTTCCGAACCGACGATCAGCTTCGCGAGGTTGAACTGCCAAGGGTCGTCGACCCAGCCCGCCGGGCGAACCGGCAACCCCGGCACGAACTCGTCGAGGTTGTACCCGCTGACCCTCCTCAGAATATGCGGGAATCGCTCGATGATCGCCTGCCGATGGGTAGCAACCGTGTCGCGCACCGCCCTGTAAATGCGGCCCTCCGGGCTTTTCCGCTGGCAGATCGACGCGAATTCCTCATGGGTCAGGGGCCCGAGCTTCGTCGTTGTGCCGTCGGCCAGCACGACCTCGACGGCTCGAATATGATCGACCGTCTTGCCATAGCGGAGCGAGCGGGCGCCGGCTGAGTTGTTGCCGATCATCCCGCCGAGGGTGGCTCGGTCGCTGGTCGAGACGTCCGGCCCGAACATTAGCCCCAGCGGCATGAGATTGGCGTTGAGCTGGTCGAGTACCACCCCCGGCTCGACTCGCACCGTCATCGCATTGCGATCGACAATGCCGATGCGATTGAGATATTTGGAAAAGTCTATAACAATCGCCGCGCCGACGGTCTGGCCCGAGAGGCTGGTCGCCGCGCCTCTGGGCACGATCGCGACCTTTTCCTCGGCGGCGATCCGGACTGTGGCCACGACGTCGTCAACCGTCCGGGGCACTACCACGCCCAGGGGCTCGATCTGGTAGAGGCTGGCGTCGGTCGCGTAAAGCCAGCGCCGGCCGCGGTCAAAAGTGACCTCAGCGCGGGTTTCCTGGCTCAATCGGTCGCGAAGTCGAGACAGTGAGGGCGCAAGGTCGGTCGTGATGGCTGGCATTGCGAGGTCACTCGGTCGGCCTGCCCCGATCCGGAGCGACCTGTTCGATCCGCCGGGGCGTCTATCATTCTACCATCCAGACCATCGAAACCGTAAGCAGCCGAGGTCGAGCGTGCGGACGGGCTGCAACCTTGTTGTCAGATCTGTGATCCCACACCGGTTTCATCCCTCATCGAAGATTCGTTCTTCAGCAGAAAGTAGACTTCGCTTGCCTCCGAGAAACGGATCGCCTAATATGATATCAGCTGGTCTATTCGTTCGGCTCTGAAAGGCCGTTGCGGGAAGGGCCCATGCCGCTTGCCATCCTCAAGAAGCTGAATTTCTCGCAGATAGCCGTGGCGGCGTTTGCAAGTGCATTGCTATTGGTGGGAACGAGCCGATCCGCCTCGGCCTGCACGTCAATGGTGTGCTGTGAGGGCGGCGCTGCATCCTGCTGCACGAAGTCGTCTGATATTCCCAGCAAAGCGGCCGTCGCGCCTGCGACGCTTTCGGATCGCGCCCCGGCCCGGACTCCCGCGACGAATTTTTCCGAAGCCCTTCCACGCGGATGTGTCTGCGGCTCAAAAGCTCCCGTCGCTCCGGAACCGAAGGAACGACGAGCCGGCGAGAACCGTTCCGATCCGGGACGTAACCTCGCCGCCGACCGGCTCGACCTGAATCCCACCTCCCGATCGCTCGCCGTACCGACTTTGCCGGCGGACCATTCTTCTCAGAGCGCTCCTACCTATTTGCGCACGTCCCGCCTCTTGATCTGAGACCGTCCCCGCATCGAGGGATCTGGCCCCGCTGCGCTGGCCGTCCATTCGTACCCCACAAGTCTCCTCGGGGCTCATGTGACGCCGCGCAGGGATCTCGGACCAATCCTCATGCCGGGGACGAAGACGACGGTCTGCCCGCGTCGGATCGTCCTCCCCCTCCCTGTCTCTTGAGGGGAAGCGGGAGCGTGCCGCCTGCAACGTGCGGGTGGCCGATTTCAAGGTCAGTGAGTCAGGAGTCGGATCATGAATCGTCGACAAATCCTGGGGACGGTCGCTGCTGCGCTTGTCGCTCTGGTGGGATTTCCGTGGCGATGCGTCTGAAGGGAAATCCAAGGCGGCGAGCGCAGCGTCCGCCTGCGTCTGCGGCTCGACCTGCTGCTGCGGTGCGACTTGCGGCTGCGTGGACGTTTGCTTATGCGCCACCGACTGCGGCACCGCCTGCTGCGGCGAACCCTGCAAGGCGGTTGCCGACAAGTCGAGCAAGGCCTCCTCGTGCTGCGACAAAGTCAGCACGCCAGCGAGGCTTACCCGCACGGTCAAAATCTGAATGAATTCCCGCGGGGCGAAGACCGGCGGCACGACCGCCGCGCCCAGGCTGACGTTTCCTAGGCCTCGTCCCAGCATCACCGGCACTGGAGATGCCGGCGAAGGCCATCTGATTATCAATGTACCCGGGTGCGGTGGATCGGGCTCACTTCCGCACTGGAAATCCTGCGTTCAACCGTTCTGAATGAGTGGAGAGAGCGTCATGCGTTCAACATTGAAGATCGTCGCGATGCTGGGCATAGTCCTGACGAGTCTGGTCAATCTTGACCGGAGGGCTCTGGCTGGTGCCCAACAGGAAACGAGACTCACCAGGTCCTCGCGGGGCGGCTTGCTCGCTACTGCCGACGGACGCCAGTTCGAGATCTTTTTTTTCCCGACAGGGGTTCGGGTCTTCCCGCTTAACGATGCCGGAGGACCGATCAACACCTCGCGTCTCACTGGGAGTGCCACCTTTTACCACCCCGATGCACCGTCAAGGCCCTGGTTCGCGCGGCCACTCAGTCCTGAGCCAGCCACGGTTGGTCACGTGCCCTCGTCGATGGATCTGAAGATCGGCCTTGCCAATGCCCCGCAAAAGGGCGCCACTGTGGTCGTCGAACTCGTCGGTCTCAGCAGCCAGACTGGTTCCGCTGTAACGTTTACGGTCCCACTCGACTTCGTCACCGTGACGGCCCCGCAGCCAGCGGCTCCTCAGGGCGAGACCGCCTCGGGACCGCGATACGTCTATGGCCCGGGCTACTACGGCTACGGCTACTACGCCTACCCTGGCCCGGAGACATTGCCCCAGCCGGCAATGGAAAACCCCATTTCCTACAGCACACCAGGCCGTTACACCATTGACAGCACCATGAGCGGCCATACTGTTGGCTGGATGCATCGAGACTGGACAACTGGTCGTAGTTCGCCACTGGCAAAACCCTGGCTGCGGCCAAGGGACTGAGGCCGAGCCTCAGACTGGCGCGGCACAAACCAGGATCACACAGGACCTCAACATCAGGGGAACAATTATGAGTGGAATTCAGGGCATAGTGCTGCCGGCGATACTCGCGTCAATGGCATTTCTCTCGACGGCGGGGACGGCCCAAGAATCGAAGTGGGAGGCCGAGCACGATGCAGGCTGGCAAGCTTACAAGGATGGCCATTTCGCCGAGGCCGAACGTCGTCTGCGGGCGGCTGAGAAGCTGGCCCGGGCTTTGGGAGCGAGCGACTTGCGACTTGCAACGACGCTTGATCACCTTGCCTGGGTGCTCTGTGCCCAGGATAAGGCCGCAGCCGGCGAGCCCCTCGCCAAGCAGGCGCTCACAATCCGCGAGAAAACGCTCGGTACCGAGAATCCTGAGGTCGCAAAGAGTCTGAATACACTGGCCTGCCTCTACGACATGGAGGGGCGGTCTCTGGACGCAAAAGCACTCCACGAGCGACAGCTTTCGATTGCGGAGAAGATCCAGGGTAATGATCACCTTGACGTCGCCGCCATTCTCGACAACCTGGCCACGCTCAATCACGTCCTGCATCGGGAAGCAGAGGCCGAGAGCGCTTACAAGCGAGCCCTCGCGATTCGCGAGAAGGCAGAGCCTAAGAAGCCGATTGACCTTGCTCCGACCGTGTACAACCTCGGAGTCCTCTATCTCGACCAAGGCAAGCTCGCGGACGCAGAACCGTTCTTGAAGCGGGCTCTTGCCATTCGCGAGCAGGTGCTTGGTCCTGACCACCCCGACGTCGCAACGAGCCTGGAGGCTCTTGGGTGGCTCTACGCGAAGCAAGACAAACTTGCCGAGGCCGAGCCACTGCTCAAGCGGGCGATTTCGACCTATGAATCGTCGCTCGGCAGGGACCATCCCCACGTGGCAAGGTGCAGCGTGAAGATGGCCCACGCCTGCTGTGCCCAGGGCAAAGCTGCGGAGGCCGAGTCGTGCTGCAAAAAGGCAATTTCGATCTATGAGAAGGCGCCCCAGGCAGCAGACCCCGCCGGCATCGCGAAGGCGCTTGAGGAGTACGCGAAAGTGCTTCGAAGCACGAACAGGCCCGAAGAGGCTGGGAAGGCTGAGACTCGCGCCAAGTCAATTCGAGCGAGCGAAACGAAGGTCCGAGGAAGATCGGAGTGACCCAGGGCTCACATCGAGTCCCAACGTCCACCTGGGTGCACTGCACTATCTGCCGCCCGCCACCAGTCGTCGAGCGGTGAGTCCCCGTTGCGTGATGAGCCCTGCACGGCGGACCCCGTCGCACCGCGGCTAGTGTGGCGCGCGGCAGGTGGAGTAGAGGCAAAGAGCAGACAACTTCAGTCTCCCGCCGCCACGAGAAACCCCGCACCTACGATTCTGAACATCCCAGGTTGAGTACCCGTCGCCCGTAGTTGTTCTATGCTTGGAATATTGCTGCCTTTTACATCCGAGCGATTCTTCGCGCCGCGGACGCGTCTTTCGGGCCTTTGTGCGAAAATTGCCTCATAGTACGTTCTTCGAGAGTAGAAGCACCATGTCGAAGTCGAGACTTCTGCGCTGGCTCCTACCGATGGGATTGCTCGCGTACTATCTCCTCGGGGGTGTTGCTGATCGACCTGGCGGTGTGACGGCTAGCGGATACCAGGGGCTGGCGTCCGCCAGGGCTGCCGGAGCGGCTCTGGACGCGGACTCCGACGAGCCTGATCGTTACTTCTCGTCGGAGGGCGCGTATGCATTTCGTTTCCCTGGCAAGCCCAAGCTCGCCGACCAAAAAATCCGTATTTCGAACGTTTTGGTCGATATCCACCTGGCCACATACGCTACACCCGGTGGCACGGTCTACGTTGTCGCTTACTTCGATGTACCGCAAGCGGCCGTCGATAAAACACGTTCTGACTTTCTGCTCGAGTCGGCCGTGCACGGCGCAGTGGCAATGGGCGGATGGACGGTCACCAGCAAGAAGGACATCAAGCTTGGGGAGTATCCCGGGCGCGACGTCACCGGCGAGGTGACCGCGCGCGGGGCCCCGGAGCTTGGTTACGGACGTATGCGCGTGTATCTCGTGGAAAATCGGCTTTATCAGATTGTCCTCCTCGGCTCGCAGTCGAAGGTTTCGCCGCACGATTTTGAGAAGTGCCTCGACTCGTTCGAGATCTTGCCCGGGGCGCTGGCTCTTGCACTTGCGCGAGCGAAAGCCTCGCAGCCCGCTATTGGCGCACCAGGGACTCCGAGGACCCGGCGCATGCGTGAGCAGGTGGCACGAAGGACACCGGGGCTTGATAGCGCTCTTGCGACCAGTCCGATGCAGCGCGATGCGAGTCCGGCCCAGACCGCGATTGACAATAGCCCCAGCCCCGACCCGAGCAAGCCGGCGCAGGTCGCAATCGGGGTGAACCTTGCCTCCGCCAGCCTGATCGAGCTTCCAAGAAGAGCCGAAGGGTGGCCAGTCCGCGGCGAAAAATTCCGCGAGACCGGTCCCAACGGGGGCTTCCTGGTGGGACTACGCGTCGGATACATGAATACACGTGGAGGTCTCAAGATCAGTTCTGTTCAGCCAATCTTTCAGGCCGGCAGTTCTTACATCGAAGGTGCGCGCCAGGGTGTCGCCGTGCCGGCTGAGACGACGGTCGTGGCCAAGCCCGGCTATGCGGTCGGCGGGGTCAACGTACGTTCGGGGCTACTCGTTGACGCCATTCAGCTCGTCTTCATGAAGTACGAAAACGGCCAGCTCGATCCCGCCGAGTCCTACGTATCGGCGTGGCTCGGCGACTCCCGAGGTGGATTTCCCAAGTCCGTCTCCGGCCAAGGAAAGATCGTCGCGGGCATCCACGGCGCCACCAACCAGCACAAGGTCAATGAGCTTGGCCTGCTTGTCGCGGAGTGATCTGTCTTGAATTCGCGCAACCTAGATCCAGCCGAAATCGACTGTGGCTCCCTTTCGCTTCTGGGCCGCCCTTCCGGCCGCCGCAGGTTTGTCCGCAGCATCTTTGAGGAGTCCGGATCTAGATCGGCGCTCCAGGGCTGCGGCCCGCTCAGAGAGCCACGGCAAAGCCCAAGAGTGCAATGAAGCGGGGGCTGGTGGGAGTGGTTCCGAAGTTGAAGCTTCCGAAGACGGCGAACCGATTGGTGAACGTCCGGATTGCTCCGAGGCCGACGACGTTCACCAGGGGAATGCGCGACTGCGCGGAATTCTCGTGGAAGTTGAGAATTCGGGGCAGAGCCGCGGCGTTGTAGAAGCCGTGGACGAAAACGTCGAAATCCTTGACGACCTGGCGTTGGAACGACCACTGATAGCTGAACTGGTAGACGATCTGATCCTGGGAGTTTTGCACCCCAGTAATACCAAAATTGTACTCGAAGCCGATTCCCAGCGGCAGGCTCTGGTCGAAGAGCAGGTTCATCGAGGGCTGAGTGCCACCGTTGAATGCTGGCGACCCAAAGGTCGTCTGAAGATAGACTTCCAGACCCATGGCCGGGATGAAGTAGCGGGAGTTTTCTTCCCAGAAGTTGGCCTTGAAGTCGAAGGCCAGGGGCTGGAACCCGACGGTCGGGTGGGGTTTGCCCTGGGCCGAAAGACCATTGGTGAAGATGCGGAACTCGAGATTGTCCGTCAGTCCGTACCGGAGCAGGAATTCCCACTGATAGAGACTTGGCATGCCCTTGCTGCCGCCGTAGAAGCCGACAGGTGAGTTCTCGATATAGGCGCGGCCCTTGGGAAGGGTGTAGGCACCGTTGGGAAAATTGGCGGTGTCCGGGTCAGGGTCGCGAATATCGACTTTGAGCCGGCGGCGAAGCTGGGCCTGTACGGCCAAGGTAGGGTTGCTCTCGGATAAGAGCCAACGATCCTCGAAGATCAGGTTCATGAGCCAGGGGAAGCGGAACGGGTCGTGCTCTCTTTCGAGTCCGAATCGCTTGTGGTAAAGCTCGGCGGGGTCTGCATGAACGTCGGGATAGTCGTAAGTGGGGGCCGCTTCTCCGATGCGTTCCAACCGATTACGGGCGATCGAGCTGCGACCCCCAGACGAAGTGCCGGCCGCGCCCGGCGGCCTGCCTCCATTTGACGCCAATCCATCGAGCGTGCCGCCCGCTGAAGCCGCGTCGGCGGGGACAACGAGCCGATTGGCCGTGCGGTTGCGGGCAATCGAGCTTTGCCACGGACCTCTGGCAGCGGCCGGTGGAACATACGCGGGAGTGCTTGGCTGAGGAAGCGGCGGGGCCGGCGCGGTAAGTGGAGCCGGCGCAGCCAGCCAAGCAGGTGCGCCGAGTGGGAGGGGGCCAGTAATCGGGGCCGGCACGCCTTGGCCGCCTCCATTTGGGTCCGAGGCAACGGCCGGATCTTGACCGCGGATGAGGATGCCCGCGCTGGAGCCACTTAGTCGTTGCCCCTTCATCTCCGGAGGGTCGTGCAATCCCAGACGCGCCTTCTTGGTCTGGGGTTGAGGATGAAGGCCGAGCTGATTCTCGTGACGTGTCGCCATGCAACCAGGCGCGAATAAGACAAGCATAAGTGCCAGTACCGGCAGTCGTGCCGGGAACCTTTCCTCAAGGCGCAAGCCAGCCGCGGCCCTGCCCGCCGAGCAGAATCCGGACCGGTACGGTTTGAAGTTGCGCCCTCGCATGGCACGCGCTTTCCGCGGTGACGATCCAGGCCGCGCGGCTTTGGACGTGAGCAATGCGCGCTGGATCGCCGAGACTGGCTCGCTATAATCCGTATCGGCCGAAAATCCAGAAAAAGTGATCAAACCCGCGGAGATTTCGCAATTCGCCCCAGTTCATCCGGTCTGATGACGGCCGGCCGCGAAAGCACGCTGGGGGACGATCGGCGTACGATTCCAGTGCGATGGCGGACGGACTGCCGCGCCCCGGCAGCCGGAACTGGCATGAAGCTCAAGTACTTGCTCGTGTTTCTACCCATCGCGCTGATCCTGCGGCTCCTCGGTGTTAGCCCGATGCTCGTCTTTCTGGCCTCCGCGCTGGCCGTGATGCCGCTGGCGGAGCTGATGGGCGATGCGACCGAGGCCCTCTCCGGCTATCTGGGGGCGACGGCCGGCAGTCTGCTCAACGCCTCGCTGAACAACGCGCCGGAGATCATCATCGCCCTTTTTGCGCTCAAGAATGGACTGGTCGGTGTGGTCAAGGCCTCGCTCACCGGGTCGATCCTGGGCAACCTGCTCTTTGGCATGGGCGTGGCCATGTACCTAGGCGGTCTGCGGTTTGCCGAGCAGAAGTTCGACGCCAGGCTGGCGAGCATGAATGGAAACCTGCTAACCCTGGCCGTCTTCGGGCTGATCATACCGGCCGTCTTCCAGTTCAGCGGCGGCAGCGTGGGGCGGAACTTCAGCTTCCTGATCTCGATTGTCCTGCTGATCGTCTACGCGGCCAGCCTGGTGCATATCATGTTCGGTCCAAAGTCGTCCAAGCCGATCACACTAGGCGATGCCAAGGCCGAGAATCGAGCCGAAAAACCCGCGCCCCAGTCCAAACCCGCGTCGAGCTGGCAGCGCTCTTTAGGGCTGCTTGTCCTGGTCACGCTCAGCCTGGCCGTCTCCAGCGAGATCATGACCGACGCCCTGGAACCGACCGCCCGATGGCTGGGACTCTCGGACGTCTTCGCCGGGATCATCCTTCTGGCCATGGTCAGCAACATTCCCCAGTTTTACAATGCGATCGATTTTGCCCGCGGCGACAAGATGAACCTGGCCTTAGGCGTGACCCTGGGGGCCAGCACTCAGGTGGCTCTTCTGGTGGCCCCGGTGCTGGTGTTCGGAGGAGTGCTTCTGGGCCAGCCCATGGACCTACTCTTTACGCGCGTGGAGATTCTCTCGCTTGCACTTGCGGTGGTTGTGGTCCGGAACATCACGGCCGATGGCCAGTCGAACTGGCTGGAAGGAATGATGCTCCTGGCCGTTTACTTGATGCTCGCTTTTGGTTTTTACTTTCTTCCGACGCAAGGATGAGCTAGGCAATAACACCGGCCACCGCGATGGAGCTGGCCGGATCGGGCCGGCTGCCGGTGGACGCAACATCGAAGGTGCACCAACCCGAGAAGGAATTCCGAGCCATGGCCGAACGACCGGGAATGGACGCGGAGCTGGAGTTTGTCAAATCGCTGGCGAACGAAGCCGCCGCGGGGGCGATCCAGCGTTCCCAGCGGGTGACGCCCGTCGAGAAGGCGAACGAAAGCTTCGTCACCGACCTCGATCGGGATATCGAGCAATTCCTCCGGCGGCGGCTGGGGGAGCGGTTCCCCGACGATCAGCTCACCGGTGAGGAATATGCCGCGGGAGGAGGCTCGGGATCGCGGCGGTGGTCGATCGACCCGATCGACGGCACGGGCAACCTCGTCCACAGGCTGCCCTTGTGGGCGATCAGCATCGGTCTGATCGAAGACGGCCAGCCCGTCCTGGGCGTCATCGCCATTCCGCCTCTCAAAGAGCTCTACTGGGCGTTGAAGGGGCAAGGGGCCTGGCGCGACGGAACGCGGCTCTTGGCCCGTGATGCCGATGTTTTTCACACTCAAGACAATGTCTGCGTCGGCACCAATGCGCTGCGGGCGATCGACCCTCGGTCCATGCCCGGCCGCCTGCGCGACCTGGGAAGCGCCTGTTGTGAGCAGGTCTTCGTGGCTGACGGCCGGCTGCAAGCATGCACGTTCTTGGGTGAGGCCACCCACGATATTGCCGCCGGCGTGGTCATCTCGAGCGAGGCTGGCTGCTGCTTCGGTACTCTGGGTGGCGAGCGGCTCGACGCAGCCGAGCTGGTCCGCCGCACGCCGATTGCGACCCCAACCTTCGTCGCTCCGCCGCGGCGGTTGGAGGCCCTTCAGCGAATGGCGCGGCTGCTTCCACCCCTGTGAGCAACAGCGCTCGCCGCGCCTCCCGCCAGCGAAGGAGAGACCTTGGGATACTGGGGCCTGAAAAGCTATGAGAACGACGACGCCGACGATGCGCTCGATGCCGGCTTCGAGCGCGTGCATGGTGAACTTTACGAACAGCTTATGAACGATAGTCACCCGCTCTCTTTCGAGCAGGTCCAGAAACGCCTGGCCGACGGCCGCACCCTGACCGCGTCGGTCGAGGCCTTAGAAGAGCTGATCGAGGGCAAGCTCGCGGGCGATCCGGAAACCTGGGACGATGCCGCCCGCTTGGCCTTCGCCGGCATCGTCGTCCGCCATGTCGAACTCGGTGTCTTGATTCCGGAAGAGCTTCGGTTGCAAGCAATCCAGTGGCTCCAGACCGAGGAGATCTCGTGGGACGATTCGACCCGGCGGAAACTCCGCCGCGAGAGGGAACTTGCACACCTTCGCCGGCTCGGTGCGCAAGAAACCCAAGGGGACAAGGCAAGCTGACCCCTCCTCTGGCCCGAGCCAGAGAGTCGCCAGCCCTGAATCGTACTGGCGTGTCGAACCTTCGCGTCCCATTCATTGATTGCGGGCAGCGCACCGGCCGAGCGCAGAAACTTAAGTTTTTTTTCCACAGCCCGGCGAATGGTACGTTATACTTATGCTAACGAGCCGGGCGCGAGGGCCCGGCAGACTCGGTCCTCCCGGCCGCCTGGTCGAGAGCGGGTTGAACTGATTTTGGACCTTGCCGCACAGCAGCGGCTGCGATCGCTTCTTGCAACGCTTCTGACCGCTGGCGCCGGCGTCAGTATCCGTTGAAAGTGACCTAGAGATCGTCAGTCCGGTTGTCAAGCACCCGATCCCGGACCTTTTGATCGCGCCCGGTCCGCTCCCTTACCGGAGCGTTGCCCGGCGGGATTGAGAGGTCCGGGCTGCCGTTTTGGTAAAGGCTTTCGCGGTCAGAATCCGCGCTGCGTCCGATCAGGCCTTGCGCTTCTTGCGCGATTCGTTCGCGGTAGGTTTCATTTCCAGGTCGGTGACGAGCAACAGGTCAATAATGATGTTGACCGCATCGTCCGGCTGAGCCACGAAAATGGTGAGCCCGCTGGGCACCGGCATGATGAACTCACGATGGTGCACCGGCACGGAGCGACCATCGGCCAGATGGATGATGAAGGGTTGAAATGACTGAGCATCGTACACGTTATGAAGCTGCTCGATAGTCATGAGGTCTCCGTCTCTGGCCACTTGTTTCCAACCGACGATTGGATTGTACACGGTGTGCGTCCGAATCCAGCCCCATCATGGAGTCTCCTTCATGGGTCGGCTTGTTTGGTCTGTGCATCGTTGACCCCATATGGTCAGCATCCTGCTCAGTTAGACTATGAAGACAATCGGTGGGACAACGCACAAGCAAGACTATGCAAAAATCTCATCAACCGCGATGCGCCAGCCCGGAACGACCGGCTCGGCATCGGCCAGGTGTCCTTTCTTGAAGCAGGCGGGGTCGTTAGGCGCGGTTGCGCGATAGACCCAGATACACTCTCCGATGGGATCAACGTCCCACACGATCAAGTTCCAGCCAGGAAATAATCTGTCCTCTTGGCAATCATCGCTGCTTCGGCCGCGTCGCCGTAATCACTCTTGCTGCGGACCTCGACGGCCAGTGTGGGCGCTCCAGCCACGTTATCCATCTGATCGGAGGGTAGTGGGCCCACGTGGAACGTGGCATCTGGCGAGAACGATTCACGGCCCGAGGGCAATTTGGGGACGGCAAATTCCATATTGTCTGTGAAGGCAACCCCGCAAGTCGTTGCGTCGCCATATTCGGCGAGGCTTCGGTAGATACGCCCCGCCACCAGGTTCGGAAGGAAGCCTGTGGGCATGAGATGGACGATCCTCCCGGCAATCAGTTCCGCCTTGCCTTCCACTCGGGAGAGGTCGTCCAGTGTGGCAATGGCCCGTGTCGTCGATGACATGCCAGACCCCTATGTGCTGCCCTGATTCTCAAGGAACTACTTCTGAAGATCATTGTAGCCGACAGTCGGTGCCTCGGCCAACCGCGACCCGAAGCGTCCGCTTGAGCCCGGGTTCAGGCGGATTCTCCGGAATTCGCCTCGGAAGTGCTCGCCCCCTTGCGAACCGTCCGCGCCTGGCGGACATCGACCTCGATGCCTTTCTCATGCGGCCGGATTGCGAAGCTTTGGAGAAAGTCGGTCGCGGCCGCGATGGCCGCCGCGCGCTCCCAGAAGGAGTCGGTCCCCTCCAGAGTCGGCACGGCGACCAAGCTGGTCTGGAGCCGAACCTCGCGCGAGGACTTCTGCTCGATGACCAATTCGGAGGTTCCTCGGCCCTCATTGGCATCGGGATCGAGCAGAGCGAGCCGGAAGCCTGATAGCTCGGCGTCTTGGACCGCATGGGCGGCGGCCGGGAATCGTCTCTCCACTTCTTCCCTATTTTTGGTGAAGCCACATTTGGTGTATAGGTTGTCGGTTTCGGAAGTAACATTACGTTCCTACAGGTGCCTGGCACATTGGCCCAGGGGCCGCACTGTCGGCGAGTGCACGGTGGGTCGCTTCATTCGTGGCCAGGATGCACGCCGGCGTGTGCCCAAAGCGGAATTGAAGTAAGAGGGCATGAAGCCTAGAATATGCTGCCGGCCTGATCCGCGCTTCGGTCTCTTGCCCGCGCCGAAGTCGCTGCGACACGAACACCCTACGAGCGAGCTGGATAAGTCTTGCAAACCGGCGAATCTGCAAGACAAAATAGGAAACCGTTTCTGGCTGGGGCGAGTTCTCAGGATAAAGAAGCACGTTGCCTGATCCTCTCTTCCTCACTCTCAATGGCCGATACTTGGATGCGTGCCTCGGCAAAACGAAAAGAGGATCGCCACCGATCATGAGCACAGCCGTTAAATCCGGACGTGACAGGGCAATAGGACTTCGGGCCGGCGAGACGATCGCGCTGGCGATCGCTTTGACATGGCTCGGGCCTGTCCGATCCGGCTTCGGCGATGAACCCACCAGGGCTACTTGGGACCCGGCGGCGATACGGCCGGCCCTGCCGGCCCGGGCGAGTGGAACCGGGATTGCGATGGCTCCGGCCCGCACCAAGAACCACATGGCCGATTTGGTCCTGGAATCGGACAACTGGACCTTTCGCCCCACGGTCGTGGTCCGTCGCGGCACTTCGCAGGGTAGCGGCACGATCATTGCTTCGGTCGAAGGCGTGACCTTGATTGTCACGGCCGGCCACGTGATCCGCGGCCAAGGGCCAATCTCGGTGGAATTGCATCGCTATAATCTGGGCATCGAGCGCCTGCCCACAGCGACGGGTAACTGGCCGCGCCAGGTCGCCGCCGAGACTGTGGCGACGGATCGGGCTGCCGACGTGGCCATCCTGCGCGTGCGTAACATGGTGGCACTGCCCTACGTCGCGCAACTGGCGCGAATCGATCAAGAGCCGGCACCGGACACGTCCGTCACCTCGGTGGGTATTGACTTGGGCACGCGGCTCTCGGGCTGGAACACCAATCTGGTGGAAGTGCTCTGGTTCGAGCTAAACGACTGCGGCGCCGAGCGTCCGTTCCTGGTTACCGCCCGGATTCCTCAACACGGCCGGTCAGGCGGTGGCCTTTTCGACCGAAGCGGAAGGCTGGTTGGCATTTGCGTTGGTCATGCTGAGCTCGTCAAGGGTCGACGCATGGGCGTTTTCTCATCGGTTGAGAGCGTTCTTGAGTTGATCAGCAAGCACGAGCTGACCTCGGTCGTCGATCGATCGGAGGCCAGGCGCGATCGCCTGGTGCCTGGAACTGCGGCCGCAAGTCGTCGACTTCCAGGCTTGCCTCGTTCTCCGATCACCCCCACCCAGGCCGACGAAAAACCGTTCATCTCCGTCCCCTGACGTCCATCGGCCGGTTTTGCGCCCAAGCCTAGGGCGCATGGCCTTTGCTGCGCCATCACTTCCAGCTCGGTTTCTGGGCGGGCAGGAAAGCCTCGTCGCGGGGGCCTTTTTGTTTCCGCGGAAGACTCAAGAGCGCCACCAGAAAGATCGCCGTGAGAGATCCGAAGACCACTGAGCTGTAAAGACTTCGGTCAAGCCAGGCGACCAAGAGCAGAAACGCCGAGACGACCAGACCCGTTCCCGCGATCAGGAGCCAGGCACTCGAGGAAGACCGCGAACGCAGGCCATCGCCGGCCGGCCGCGGCGTCCAAGACGGCTCCTCGGGCCGGCTGCCGGCCCCGGGCGCAATTACTGGCGCAGATGCAATTGCTACCGGACTTCGGCCCTCGGTTCCGGACGCCGCCCGATCGACAGAACCGATTGTATGCTTACTCACGAGTGCATGCTGGAGACCTTTAGGAGGGAGACCCGGCTGGCCGCACCGCGGACATCGCACCCATCCCTGCCAGAGATCCTCCGGCGGCTCCAGCATGATCTGGCAATGAGGACACGGATAGGCAAGTTGCCACGAGCTCTCTGTCGCCACGCTCGTTCTCCGGCGCGAACTGTCCCGGCTCTGGCCCGCTTTAAAAGGCGATCGGCGTGCGGTCAGAGCCAATGACGCGCGACCCATCGTACCACGCGCCACTGACCTGGCAATTGCTTGGTCTTGACCGCGGGGCGTTGGCTTCAGCCTGCTGGCCGCAAGGCTCTGTCGGCTAACCTCTTTCGAAACGCTCGGGGGGGACGTACGATGGGAATGAAATTCAAGAGCGATGAACTCGATAGGTCTGGCGGATCAGCCCTAGTCAGGGCCGAGTGGCTCGACCCCCGGCGCCTGTCTTACTGGCGGTTTGCGTTTGCGGTCCCGCCGCGACGGGAGCGACCGATGCGAAGAGCTTTGTTCGCCGTGGCCCTGGGGCCATTTCTGTTTGTCCCAGCAGCCTTCGGTCAGGATGCGCGGTTCGTCGCCCAGGAGATCGACGCTCATATCGGCAACGTCTGCTATTCGTTAGCGGTTGCGGATGTGAGTGGGGACGGCAAGCTTGACATCGTGGCCGTGACCGAGGATGCGGTAGTCTGGTACGAGAATCCCGGCTGGTCGCGGCACGACATCATCCGGGGCATTACCGAGAAGGACAATGTCTGCATCGAGCCGAACGACATCGACGGCGACGGCCGGATCGACTTCGCCTTGGGTGCAGGCTGGCGGCCGACGGACACCGTGCGTCCCAGCACGCTGCAGTGGCTCGGCCGCGACAAGGCGGGAACCTGGAAACCTCATCCGATCCGCTACGAAGAGCCCACGCTGCACCGCCTGCGCTGGGGTGACGTGAAAGGAACGGGCAAGAAGCAGCTTGTGGTGGCACCTCTTCAGGGTCGTGGCACGAAGCCCCCCGACTGGGGGCATGGCGAGGGGGTCGCCGTGCTCGTCTTCGACGTTCCTGATGATCCCACGGTGAACAATTGGCCCGCCCAGACCGCGGAAAAGGGGCTCCACACGATCCATAATCTTCAGCTCGTCGACATGAATAAGGATGGTCGAGACGAGATTCTCCTGGCCTCTTGGGAGGGACTTTTCCAGCTTGCGCGAAGCGCCGAGGGAAAATGGTCGCGAACCCAGCTCGGCACCGGCGATCAGCGGAATTCACCGAACAAAGGGGCCAGCGAGGTCAAGCTCGGCCGCACCGCCCAGGGGGTGCCACTGATCGCGACCATCGAGCCGTGGCATGGCTTCGAGGTCGTCGTTTACTCGCCTTCGCCTCCGCCGGGAGCAGGACTCTGGGAGCGGCAGGTCGTCGCCCAGCCCGTACAGGGGGGGCACGCCATCTGGTGGGCGAATCTAGACGACGACGCTGACCTTGAGCTGATCGTCGGCCAGCGCGACCCGAACCCGCCGGACTCCGCGGGTCCTCGAGGCCCCGGTGTCTTTCTCTATGACATCAGGCGGAGCACGTCTCCTCCCGAGTTCGAGCTCGAAGTCATCGACGACGGCGGCATCGCCTGCGAGGATGCCCTGGCCGCGGACCTGGACGGCGATGGCAAGAATGACATCATCGCCGGCGGCCGCGCCACCCACAACGTGAAAATCTATTGGAATCGGAACAAATGAATTGACTATGAATTGACTCTTTGTCTTGCTGCAACCACTCAGTCGGTGGCCGGCCCGACCAGCCTCGAGCGGACCAGGTTGCCGAATTGATCCACAAGTTGGACGACGACGAGGATGGAAAGCAGGATGGCAGCGGCCTGTTGATACTTCGTCAGCCGCATCGCGACTAACAGCTCGAAGCCAATGCCTCCGGCCCCGACCATGCCGACGACCGTCGAGGCTCGGAAGTTCATCTCCCAGCGGTAGAGCGTGAAGTCGGCCGCGTGGGCAAGTACCTGGGGAATCACCCCGAAGACGATGACCTGTAGCCGCGAGCCGCCGCAGGAGGCGACGGCTTCCAGTAGCCCGGGGTCGGCCTTCTCGATGGCGTCGCCGTAGAGCTTGCCCAGCGAGCCGACGGAGTGCAATCCCATCGCCAGGATGCCCGGCACGATGCCAAAACCAACCGACGCCACAAAGACGATCGCCAGCACCAAGTCGGGGATGGTCCGGAAAAGGCTGAACACGGCTTTGACGAACACAGAGACAAGTGGATGCGGTGACGTGGTTCGCGCTGCCAGGAAACTGAGGGGAAAGGCACAGGCGGCCGCCAGGACCGTCGCCATGACGCTCATCACGACGGTCTCCCACATCGGCTTGCCCAGATCGGGGACGATGCTCGGATCAGGCGGCAGCATCTCGCCTATCATCGACAGGAAATTGCGCACGGCCTTGCCCGAGGTCAGCGATCGAGTTCGCAGGGTCGCGGTGTAGATCGTCGACGCCGCGACCAGGCCGAGCACAAGAACGAGAGGCCAGTTCGCCGCCAGATACGACGCCAGGCCGGAAAAAACCCTCGATCGAGCACCCGGGCGAGCCTTCGTGGCGGGGTTGGCAACCAGGCTCACTGCGGCTTCTCCGGGTTGATACCCACGATCTTGACCATCTCCCGGACCACGTCGTAGTCGCTGTCGGCGACCGGAGCGAAGCCCTCGGCTTTGAGCGGTTCGAGAACCTCGTGCTTCTTGAGGTCGAAGAAGGCGCGACTGATCTCCGACTGAAGCTCCGGCTCGAGATCGGAACGGAGCACCCAGGGGTAGTTAGGACACGGGTCGGACTGGGCCAGTATCTTGATCTTCTGGCGGTTGATGGTTCCCTGCTCGCAGAGCGACTCGAAGAGAGGCCGGCTCAGACCCCCCGCCTGCGCGTTACCGTTCTGGACGTTCAGAGCAACCGCGTCATGGGCACCGACGAAGACGGGCTTGTAGTCCTGGCCCGCTTTCAGCCCGCCGCGCTTAAGGATGAGGGCTCGAGGAATGAGGTGGCTGGAAGTTGAGGCCGGATCACCAAACGCCACAGTCTTTCCCTTAAGGTCCTCGATGCGCTCGATGCCACTATCGGCGGCGGTGATCAAGAGCGAGCGGTACGTTGGTGCGCCCCCTTCGATCTTGGCCGCAAACGGAGTGGCACCGGGCATGCGTTCCTTGAGCAGAACATACGAGAGCGGACCGAAATAGCCGACGTCGATTTGCCCCCGCCGCATGGCCTCGATCATCGACGAATAATCGGTCGTGACAATTAACCGGATGTCGCGCTTGAGCACCGACTCGAGATAGTTCTTCAGGGGCTCGTTCTTGCGGATGATCGAGGCCGGCGACTCATCCGGCAGCAGGGCGACCTTAAGCGCGCTTGCAGGAGACTCCGAGTCGTCATCACTTCCACAGCCGGCGGAAATCGCCAGTGCACAAGGCAAGAACATGTGGCCAATCCAAAGCAGCCATCGCTTTGCGTTCATGTCGCGACCTCAGAAGATGAAAGAGAGGACGTCAGACCAATTTCGCCGGCAACGGCAGAGCCGTGCCGGGGGACCTCCCTGCCCGAGCTGGCCGCGAGGAAACGACCCGAGGGAGACGCCAGCCGAGGCGCCCCGTAGAGCCGATCGAGGTCGTCCGCGGCGAGCTCTTCCGGCCTGCGATCAAACGCGACGAGGCCGTCGCGCAAGCCGATCAGCCGGTCCGCGGCCTCGGTGGCCAGGGAAACGTCGTGCAAGTTGCAGACGAGGGTCGTGCCCCGCATGCTCCCAATCGAGCGCAAGAGTGCCAGGATTTCGCGCCCAGTGACCGGATCCAGGCTCGAGATCGGCTCGTCGGCCAGCAGGACCTCGGGATCGCGAACCAGTGCCCGGGCGATGCCTACCCGCTGTTTCTGACCGCCGGAAAGCTCGCTCACCCGAGCGTGGACCTTTTCTCCCAGGCCGACGGCTTCGATCGCCTCACGGGCTAAGTGAAGATCACGCTTGGAGAAAATAAGGCTCCAACCCGGCTTCTTCGCCAGGCAACCGATCAGCACGTTGCGCAGCACCGAGAGATTACTGATCAGTTGATACCCCTGGAAGATGAAGCCGACGCGGCGGCGAATCGCGGCGAGGTTTCCCCGCTCGAGCTTTGCCTCCCCGATCCAGACGCTGCCGCTGGAGGGCCAGTAAAGTCCGTTCAGGCAGCGCAGCAGCGTCGACTTTCCCGCGCCGCTGGGTCCGAGGACGAACAGGGCCTCGCCCCGGGCGACCTCGAGATTCACGCCTCTGAGCACCTGATTGCCGCCGAATTCCTTGGTCAATTCCACGATTCTGATCATCGGCAACCGGTCAAGCTTTCAGGGCGACTTGGGTGACACAGGGCCAGAATAGACCTCAGCCTAACAGGTCGATGTCATGATCGCACCCGAAAAGACGGAGATCCGCACTCAGGAAGGCAGAGATCTGGACTCGGAGAACCCCGGCACCAACTCCGCGCACCCACCCGTGGGCCGATGCTCTTGGTCGATTATTCCCGATATTGATAGGACTGAGGTCCATCTTCATAATCAGGTCATCGCTTGGAGCCGGACCATGAACGTTTCTCGAGCCGAACTGACGATCGCCCGGGCCGTGTGGCTGGTCCTCTCGCTCGTGGCGCTTCTGGTGGCCGAGCATTTCTTTGACGGCCTGTCGCTTCTGGTCCTCCTTTTCAGTCCGCCCATCATTCTGGGCTTCATCCTCCATCGACGACGGCGGGGCAATGGAGTCGCCGGCAGCATCGCCGCAGGATCAGCTTCGTGCGCCCTCTTCGGCCTCTCGGTCCTACTTTCGGATCGCACGCTTCCCTTTGCCAGTCGCCTCGATGGGCTAGCTCCGTATTATGTTGTGTACCTCGCCATTTTCGGCGCGGGGCTGGGCTATGTGATCGGCGCGCTACTCTTTTTGCTTTTCGGATCACGCGAGGAGCGTTCCGACGTACGCATCGTGCCGGTATCCGAGGGCGAACAGAAAGCGATGATCGGCTACGGCCGGCCAGAAAAGGCCGACGAGCCCGAAAAGGTCGACGAGCCGGCCATGTTCCCCAGCGGCCAGTGAGTCGTGTCAATGTCGACGAGCTGGCCATGTTCTCCAGCGGCCGGTGAATCGTGTAAACGAGGAACCAAGCGGGAGCTTCGCAAGCATCATGAGAGCGGTCATCATCAAGGGAGCAGGCGGGCCGGAGGTCGTCGAAATCGGTGATCGGCTCCTTCCCGAGCCGGGGGGCGACCTGGTCCGGGTGCGCGTCCGGGCCACGGGACTGAACCGCGCTGATCTCTTGCAGGCGCAGGGCGTCTATCCGGCTCCCAAGGGAGTGCCCGCGGACATTCCCGGGCTAGAGTTCGCCGGCATCGTCGATGCGCTCGGGCCGGACGTGGCCGAACCGCTGAAGCAGGGCGACCGTGTCTTTGGCATCGTCGCCGGCGGGTCCCATGCCGAGTATTTGCTGACCCACGAGCGGTTGCTCGCGCCGATTCCCTCCCGGCTCGACTTCGTGGCGGCAGCCGCCGTACCCGAGGCGTTCCTGACCGCACACGACGCACTTATCACCCGAGGAGGGCTCGCGCCCGGCGAGCGCGTGCTGATCCAGGCGGCCGGTAGCGGGGTCGGGACCGCGGCGGTGCAGATTGCCTGCGCGATGGGTTGCACGGTCTTCGGCACGTCACGGACCGCAGCCAAGCTCGAGAAGACCCGAGAGCTGGGGTTGGATGTCGCCATCGACACGTCGCGGGACGCCTTTGACGAGATCATCCGCCAGCAGACAGCCGGCGAAGGTGTTCAGGTCGTGCTCGACCTGATTGGCGCGGCGGCCCTGGAGAGCAATCTCAAAGCGCTTGCCACAGGTGGACGGCTCGTCTGCGTCGGGCTGCTCGGCGGCCGCAAAGCAACCCTCGACCTAAACCTGGTGCTGGCCCGCCGGCTGACTTTGATCGGGACCACCCTGCGCTCCCGACCGCTCGAAGAAAAGATCTCCGCCACGCGTCTCTTTGCCCGCCAGGTCGTCCCTTGGATCGAAAGCGGCGTGGTGCGGCCGGTCATCGATTCGGTCTTCCCACTGGCCGACATCCGTGCCGCCTGGACCAGGATGGCATCGAACGAATCGTTCGGCAAAATCGTCCTGGAATTCTGAAGCCCCGGCTGGCCCCACGTCGGGCCTTTGATCGGAACCGGATCGCGCGCGAGCGACAAGGAAGTCGCTGGGATGGGAGAGAATGCCGGGTGCCACGCTTGCGCCAGAGCAAGCGTGTCTCTGTGCGACGGCCTCGAAGCTCGCCCGCCACGCTCACGCTCACGCGGACGTGAGTGTGGCACCCAGCGCATTGATTGAAGCAGAAGCTCGCCCGCCACGCTCAGGCGGACGCGAGCGTGGCACCAGGCAATTCTTCCGGATCGAGTGTCCTGGCTCATTCGGCGGCTTTCAGCTTCTGCTCCTGGCCGATCGCCTCGGCTCCGTTGTTAGCTCCGACCGTGCCTTCCAGGCGAGGGCCGCGGTACAGGCTGCGATCCCCGGCCGGTGCAGACCCATCTGAGTCTTTGACCTGGCCGTCCTGGATCTCGAGCACCAAGTCTTCTGGCATGATGAAGCGGCGGTCGTGCGTGACCACCACCAGGGTGGTTTGGAACTCCTGCTGCATGGACCGTAGGATCTTGTAAATCTCATCGCCGGTCTTGGAATCGAGCTCGCCGGTCGGTTCGTCGGCGAGAACCAGAAGCGGCCGTTTCACCAGAGCGCGAGCGATGGCCACCCGCTGCTGCTCACCGCCGGAGAGCTGGTAGGGGTGGTGCTCCAAGCGATCACCCAGGCCGACCTGCTTTAACAGTTCCATCGCATGCTCTTTCTGAGCCGCGGTCACACCCCGGGGAAGGAACGGAACCAGCACGTTCTCGAAGGCCGAGAGATTGCTGATCAAGTTGAACGACTGGAAGATGAAGCCGACTTGCTCGCGGCGATAGACGTTCTGGCCCGCCTCGGACATGGTGACGAGACTTTGGCCATCCACCAGGATCTCGCCGCGGCTGGGCCGGTCAATGGCTCCCAGCATGTACAAGAGCGTACTTTTACCCGAGCCGCTGGGGCCGACGATGAAGGCGAACCGGCCGCGGTCGATCCGGCAGTTGATGCCTCGCAGCGCCTCCACCCACCGGGTGCCGCTGCGGTACGACTTCCAGACGTTCGCCACCTCGATCATCGGCTGGCCTCAATGTGATCCGATCCGGATAGCCTCCATGGGAACCAGACGCGCTGCACGCCAGGCGGGATAGAGCCCCCCTAGAGTTCCCATGACAACCGAAAGACCGACCCCCAGAGCCAGCATTCCCGGTGTTACGCCCAGGTGCACGCCGCCGCTGATAAACTGGTTAGCGATTCGCGTTCCGACCAGGGCGAGGATGCCGCCGACCACCCCGGCAAGCAGGCCGAGAAAGGCACTTTCCAGGGTCACAAGCGTCAGGATATCGGCCTCCGACCAGCCGTTGGTCCGAAGCACGCCGAACTCGACGAACCGCTCGGTCGTGCTCATGAGCATGGTGTTGATGATGCCCACGATACCCACGACTAAGGCCAGGCTGACGGTCAAAAGAAGCAGCTTGTCGACCTGCCCCATCAGCGAGCCGAAATTCGCCTTGACCTCGTTCATGCTGCGGGCGTCGACCCCCGGGTTGGCCTTCTGGATGGCGGCGGAGAGGGCGTCGTACCCGCCTGGATCGCTGGCCTCGACGTAAATGCTGGAGATCGACTCCTTGGCGATTTTGAGAACATCCCGGGCCGTCTCGATATCCATGACGATCACCACGTCTAAGAGCAGCGAACCGGTCTCGTAGATGCCGATGATCGTAAAATTTCGATCGGCGATGCGAAGGTGATCGCCGAGCTGGCGCGGGTTGCCTTTTTCGTCGGCAAAATCGCGAGCGAGCTTGCGGCTGATGACGATGTTCGAGGAGCCCCGGTCTTCCAGGGTGAGAAAGCGTCCCTCACCGTGTTCCTTGAGAGCCCGCGGGAAGACCGCACTGTTGAGGTTCATGTGCGCCGCGATGTCCTGGCCCGAGATCACGGGCTGGTCGAAGACGGACGCCACCATGCCCTTCTTGGAGGTCAGGCTCCGCACCAGCATGCCCCGGCCCTCGACGGACGGAGCGATGCGCCAAACCTCGGGCGCCACGGCCCGAACGCCCGGCAGCCGCCTCAAATCGTCGGCCAGGCTCGAGGGAAGGTCGCTCATGACCGGGCTGGGCACGTTCTCGCGGATGACCATCAGGCCTTCGATCTGGCTCAAAGTATCGCCGACTAAGTCCCGCAGGCCGTTGGAGACGCTGAAAAGGCCGATGACACCCAGGATCGGCACCGACAACCCAATGAGCGCCAGGACCGTTCGCATCGGCCGCGTCAGCAGGTTCCTCCAGGCGAAACTACCCATGCGAAAGGCATCCCCTAGAAGGACCCTTGGCCCATTCGGCCAGGCAGGGTCCGCATAGCGGACGGACGGGGGCGGCCCATGGCCTCACGATCAGGACCAACAGTGCGACGGCGACCAGTTGGACCACGTGCGAACCTTCCGCTCAATCGACCGTCGGCCCGACGCCGGAGAAGCTCGGGGGGACGGAAAAACCCGGCAGTCGCCATACGTTGGGCAAAATCATTATATTCCACGAACCGGGTCCAAGGCAAAGTGCTCGACGGCGTGCACAGCCCTTCACCGGTACGGTCGATCAGAAGTCGTCAGGACGTTTCCGTTTCTCCGGCGGGCGGTTCCTCGGCCGGCGGTGGGGGAGGAAGCTCCGGCTGCACGGACTCGGCGGAGGCAGGCGCAGGGGCTTCTGCAGCCGTCGGAACGGAAGCCGCTCCGTGGTGCTCGGCCGCCGGGCCGGGATGACCCGCTGGCTGCGGCTCGTCTTCCGGACCGGGCTCAACGCGCGCTTCCCAGAGCTGCTTGAGCTGGCCGAAGCTCCGCAAGGGCACGCTGCCGGTGAGCGCCTCTTTGGAGAGCGGCGGGGGCGGAGGACTGGGACGAGACGGCCGCGAAGGCGCCCGAGGCGGAGCGGGACGGTCCTGCCGGCCCCCTGGACCTGGCCTTCCTCCCGGGCCGGGTCCGCCCCGCGGCCCACCCCGACCGGGTCCGCCCGGTCCGGGCCGTCCCGATGGTGCATGAGGACCGCCGGGTCCGCCGGGGGATGAGCCCCCCTCGGGCGCGCCACCGGGAGCATGGGGCCCGGGTGCGCCGCCGCGTTCCGGGCGACGCGCCGGCGGCTCGACCAGGGCGGCAATGGGCGCAGCACCGACCGGGGGCGAGGTCAGGGCTGACCCGCTAGGCCGCGGCGGCCGGGCCCGGTCGCGCCGCGGCGGACCTTGCCCCTGGCCTTCACGCGGCTCGCTGGGGCCTCCACGCCTTGCTCCTTGCTGGCTGCCCCCCCGCTGACGTTCCGTCCCGGGTTTGACCATCGTCAGCGAAACCCGCTTTCGTTCCTGATCGACGCTCATCACCCAGACCGTCACCACGTCGCCCACGCTCACCACGTCGTGCGGGCTCTTGATGTAACGATTGGCAAGCTGACTGATGTGGACCAGCCCCGAGTCTTTCAGTCCGATGTCGACGAAAGCGCCGAAGTCAACCACGTTGAGGACGGTCCCCTTGAGCTCCATGCCGGAGCTCAGATCTTCGAGCTTGAGAATGCCCTTCTTGAAGATCGGTTTGGGCAGATCGTCGCGCGGGTCGCGCTCCGGACGGCCCAAAGCCTCGACGATGTCCTTAAGCGTAAACTCGCCGATGCTCAGCTCTTTGGCCAGATCGGCAGTGGCCGATTCGGCGAGCCGGTGATAAAGCTCGGGAAGCTCCTGCTTGTTCCGGACGACCTCCGGATTCTGGCCGAACCGCTCCAGAAGGACCGCGGCGGCCTGGTAACTTTCCGGGTGAATCCAGGTGCGGTCGAGCGGATTGACACCGTCAAGCAGCTTCAGGAAGCCGGCCGCCTGCGTGAAAGTGGCCGGGCCGATGCCCTCCACCGTCATCAGTTGCTCGCGGCTGGTAAAGGCCCCCTTGTCCTTGCGGAACTCGACGATCCGCCGGGCCGTGAGCTGGTTCAGGCCCGAAACATGCCGCAAGAGGGGGACGCTGGCGGTATTCAGATCGACCCCGACGAAGTTGACGCAGCTCGAGATGACCGATTCAAGCGTCTCCTTGAGCTGCTTGGGGTTCACATCGTGCTGGTAGAGCCCGACGCCGATGTTCTGGGGCTCGATCTTGACGAGCTCGGCCAGTGGATCCTGAAGCCGCCGTCCGATCGAGATGGCGCTGCGGAGCGTCGCATCGAACTCGGGAAGCTCCTCGCGGCCGACCTGGCTGGTGGAGTA
>JBKQMU010000214.1:0-3489 GCA_052146555.1 Isosphaeraceae bacterium | reverse complement strand
GGGCGTGACCCTGGGTGATCTCGCCGTCGCGAACGGCGTGGAGCACGTCCTCGGGCAATTCCAGCAGGCGGATGAAATTCGAGACCGTCGAGCGGTCCAGGCCCAGCCGCCCGGCCAGCTCTTCCTGAGTCCCGCCATACCGAGCGAGGTAATCCCTGAAAGCGCTGGCCTTCTCGACGGCATTGAGATCTTCGCGCTGGAGGTTCTCGACCATCGCTAGCTCGAGGACGCGCTGATCGTCCAGTTCCATGACCCGCGCGGGAATCTCGTGCAGGTGTGCCTCGATGCTAGCGCGGAGCCGGCGCTCACCGGCGATGAGCTGGTACCGCTCGTCGACGGCCCGCACCAAGATCGGCTGAAGCATCCCGTGCTGGCGCAACGAATCGGCCAGCGCGGAAATCTCCGCCGGCGGGAAGTGACGCCGGGGCTGGTAGGGGTTCGGGTCAATCTGGTCGACGGGGATGTGCAGCAGCTCGGAGCCCTCGAGCGAGCCGGGCTCGAACCCCCCCTCCTCGCGTCCCAACAATGCTTCCAGACCGCGTCCCAGGCGTCGCTTATTCACGGTCGATGACCTCCATGACCAATTCCGTGTAGGCCCGAGCCCCCCGGGCCCGCGGTGCGTACTCGAGTACACTCAGCCCATGGCTTGGCGCCTCGCTGATGTGTACGTCGCGGGGAATCAGAGTTTCGAAGACGGTTTCATCAAAATACTGTCGGACCTCGCCAGCCACTTCGTTAGCTAACTCCAGGGCCGGATCGTACATCGTCAGGACGATGCCGCCAATTTCGAGACGATGGTTTTCTTTTGCCTTGGTCTGCCTGGCAAGGTCTATGATCTGCGAAAGCCCTTCCATCGCGAAGTACTCGCACTGAATGGGAACGTAGATAGCCCCTGAGGCGCCAAGCGCAGCGCGGGTGAGCTGTCCCAAGGACGGCGGACAGTCTAGAAAGACATAGTCGTACGAGCTGAGCTCGGAAGCCAGTTGCTGCCGCAGCGCCGAGGCGCGCTGGCGATTGGAGGCCGACAGGGCGTCGGCATCGGCCAGGCTCTGCGATCCGGGCAACACGAAAAGTCGCGGCTGCGTGGTTTCGACGACGCTCTGGGCCAGCGGTTTGCCGGCCACCAGGGGATGGCGCTGGGCCGGCTCAATTCCCAGGCCGCTGGTGGCGTTGCACTGCGGGTCGACATCGACGACCAGCGTCGATCGACCCGACTTCGCCAGCCCGGCCGCAATATTAATGGCGCAGGTGGTCTTTCCCACCCCCCCCTTTTGATTGGCCACGCTAATGATTCTGGCCATGTTCAGGGCCTCCCTGCCCCGTCGTGGTCGAGCTTCCTGCTTCGGCCCACTGAGTGCCACAGATCGTAGGAACTGAAGACTTTTGTGTAAAGTTCAAGTCAGCGGTTCGGCAAATTGCGTAAACTGGGAGAACATTCGGGTCCAGTCAAAGCTGCCATCTGGTTGACTCAAAGCTGCCATCAGATGGGCCGCTGACGCGAGCCTGCTCGGTTGCCGGGATCCTGCAATACGGCGCGGTCGAAGATCGAATTCCTTGGTCACAACCCTCGGGTTCTTTTTCGGAGGGGAATCGCTGTACCCCTGGCTCGCAGCCAGGGCAAGCCTTACGGACCGCGATGAAAATGCAGTCCAGATCGGCGCTTCCGCTCGTACTGACCGCGGCGAAAGAGCAGCCGGGCTCCGCGCTTCCGCTGCGCGCCCTCACCTATGTCGGCCCGTCAACCCATGTCTGCCGATCAACGCGTCTCGCTCGGTTCCGGCGTGGGCGGAATGACCACTTCGGCGATCAGCATCGACTCAATAAAGTGCTGGGTTCCGTCCTCTTCGTAAAACGTGACCTCGCGGCCGCGCGGGTCCATCGCTGCGAATTCGGGATGCTGTATCGTGAATGACCGTCCATCGGCAAGAATGATCCGGAACGGTTGGAACGGCCGTTTGGCAAGCGCCTGGCGGTATTGGTTGATCGTCATTGACGGTTCTCCGGTGATGTCAATGGTATCAGATGAGCCGGTTTCTTGCCGGAGGAAGCGGCGCGTTCCACGCGGCTGCTCGATCTTTCCCAGTTCAGGCGGTCCTTCCGGCCGGGGCGGCCATGCTCGACTTCTTGCGGGCCGCGAGGCTGAGGCGGACGATACGAGACAGCGCTGGCGAGGGCGTCATGGGATCGGGGCCGGACGTTCCGATCAATCCGCCGATGTTTCGGACGATTTGAACCGGTGTGAAGATGAGGCCAAACGGGAAGCCCCACCACCCCGTGACAAGCGAATATAAAGTGTGTTTCAACTGCTGTTTACGTGCGCACGATTGGCAGGCGACGATCGGGTGGCTACTCCATCGGGTCATGACAAGAACGGAATAGACCTTGTACGATGTATGAACGTCGACGGGGCCGGGCCCCTGGCACTTCGGGCACGCTCCCTCGTGAATCGCTTTGACTCCCTGCTCAACTTCGGCATTCGGCACCAGTTTGAGCGCATCGGTCCACGACGCTTCCTTGACGCACTTGGTGCTGCAATACTGGCGCTGCCCTTGCTTAACCCCGCCGAACATGATGCGATTTCCGCAGGCCTCACAATGTCCCATGACTGACCCTCATTTCGCTTTTGGTTACTTGCGTTCTCAAGAAGTATCGGCCCTCGCGGCAATGTTCATGAATCAACTGAACGTCATCGATCGCATGACGCGTCTGCGGGAGAACTTCGCCCTGTCTGCCATTAGGGGGCTTTCCAGATTATAGTACGCACGGAGATCGGCGCCACAACATAACTAATACCAACCTAATCACTCCGGTTCGTCGAGATACTAGTTGGAGGTCTTGTGCTTACTAGTCCGCCAGACCGAGTCACGGTCTTCTAGCGTTCAAAAATTCTGGCAGCGTACATTGTTCACGCCATGGCCTGGCCACCGCCGGATCTCACACCGACGATCCTGGACGGGTGGTCCGACGACGATCGAGACAGATTCATCCAGAAGTTTGATCAAGTCTCTCGCTCGATGCGAGATTCGCTCGAGTCGAGCGGGCTCTGGGCTGACACGTCACCCCAAGAACGCGCGTTCTTCGAGACTCGCCTGCTCGACCGCACGATGCAGCAATTCTTGAGTGCGGCGTGGTCGATGGAAGCGCTCGCATGCTGCTTGTGGGCGATTGGTCTTCTGCCGGAAATTCCTCCTTACGACGCACAATCCAGCGTGCTCGACCGGGTGCCCAAGGGAGACGTTTCCGAATTAGGAGAGTCGCGTTCCGCCGCCGAGATCGAGCGCGCCCGCTCGGTCGCTGAACTCTGGCACTGGCGAAGTCGAACCCGCCAGTTGCAGGATCAAGGCCACACGATGCCTCCGCTTCCAGATGGGCACACCATCGACGACATCATTCGTCTGGCAGCAGAGAAAGCGGCTGACGCCGGAGATATTGCGGCGAGCTGCGGCGGCGATCTTCCTGCATACGGAAAGCCCTATCGCGAGCTGTCGC
>JBKQMU010000213.1:0-27217 GCA_052146555.1 Isosphaeraceae bacterium | reverse complement strand
GTCTGCTGACTGCTGGCGTCACCACTGTTCTGATCCTTGCAGAATGACTCCGGATACAGGCCGCCGAAGGTCCATCGCTGATGATTCTTGATCGACGGGCGGTAAGGGTAGAGCAGATACCCTTCGTAGAGTACAGCGTTTGCGATGGCGTCGAGATAAGCCCGATTCATGGGATCACCGGTTCATTTGCCGAGGCCAGCAGTCGATCGAGCGCATGCTCCCATGTTAGCAGGCCGTGGTTGCGCCTGTAACTGTCAAGTCGGTCAAAAATGTCTTTTCGCAGCGCGAGCAAGGCCGTATTCGGGTAATAGTGGTCCATCAGCTTTCGCCACGTCACCGCGGGAAGGCGGAAACCGGCCTCTTTCTCCCAGGAGATGTGAGAGACCTGCAGAGCACTGTCGTTTGACTCGAAGAAGATCGTCCCGCTGAAGAGGAACAGGAGCGGAATCTCGCCGTCATCAAGCGCATCGAGATACTTCGTGGCCGCAAGGCTGAAGTCCAGGGTGCACGGTACCGTTAGATTGACGAGGCCCGTCGCGCCCATGGGGGGCACGGTGAGGCTGACGTGTGTCCAGAGCATGGGCCAGTAAGGGTCTGTCCCCATCGCTCGGGCGTTCCGAACAAGTCGCGCAGTCGCTCGCGCTCTGACTTCGTGTAGGTTCAGCGAGCTGGCTCGAGACGGATCTGGCACCGCAAGGCAATCGTATGGATTGGCGTCAACGAATCATTCGCCTGGGTAACCCGTGGCTTAAAGAGCAAGATCGGCGCCGCTGCGTGCAGCTCGGGCTTGGCGTCCTCGATCTGGAAACTCAGATCCGGCATGAGTGGTCTTGATCCTCGCGGTGCCCTGTACTATTGAGTTTCGCCCCGAAGGGGCGCCATATTCCAGCACGGGGCAACGCCCCGCGTCAGTCAGCGGCAACGCCCCGTGCCGGCTTACTTGGAACGCTCGTGGAGGCCGTCGAAGTAGCGGTCGATCTCGACCCAGACTTTCGCCCCGCCCGAGAAGCCGCGCCAGTGTTTGCGGATCAGGCCGGCGAGACGGTAGCACTGGTCGATTCCGACGCAGTAATGCGCGCGAGCCTCGCCGACCCGCGATCGAGAAGAGAGGAGAATTCACGTGCCGTTCGAGCATCTCCTCGACGAGCAAAGGATTGGCCTGCAAGAATCTTGCCGAAAGCGAAGAAGTCGGCGCCTCAGCGTCGCGCACCTAGGCCAAAGCTATCGACCACGGCGCACGGACCGTTTGCTCGCCGCCGAGCATGGCGACGTCATGCAATTTCGTCCGCCGCCGGAAACAACGAGAGTCTCAGACCAAAAAGAGTCGCCATCTCAGACCGCTCGGTCCCTACCGTGGCCAGTTCCTCTTGGAAAGTCGTTGCGATCGCTGGTTCGTCCAGCCGGTTCAGCGCCATGCAAGAGGCCCTATTCGTTAGCTGATGCTGCGCTGAGTGAAGCCGGCTTCCTTCTTCGAGGGCGCGGTAACGCGCCGAATGCGTGATCAGATCGTCAGGATGAGGAGCACACTTTCTCTCAGGTCTGCGATCCTTCATAATGGTCGTTCGCCGGCACCGCCGTGGGGTCTCGAAGGTCGAGATCCGGCGACTTGTGCTCAACATTCCGGCGCCGAGGGAGATTCGATCGATCAGGCTTTCGGCAACGCGACTTCCGCATTTTCTCGACGATTCCCAGGGCTACCTGCATGAGTAGGCGCATCTAGGCGGAGGTCTCCGGGAGCAACTTGGTTGATCCAGGAGCAGCACGGCAGCGATCGGGGCACTGGAGGAATCGATGCCACGAACCTGGAATGCAGGCACGGTCGGGGTTTTTTGTTGCATTTCGCACTTGAACCATCTATGACTCGTGAGTCGGGTTTGGTCCCTGGGCCGCCCGCGTTAGCTGTTTCGACGTCTCTGAGGGAGGGACAACATGCCGAAAACGCCCAACGACGTGAAAAAACTCGCCGAAGAAGCCGGGATTCAGATCATCGATCTTCGATTCGTCGACCTTCCGGGGGTCTGGCAGCACTTCTCGCTGCCCGCCCGAGAGCTGTCCGACGACTGGTTCGAGGATGGACTGGGGTTCGACGGATCGAGCATCCGGGGCTACCAGCAGATCCAGGAGAGCGACATGCTGCTCTTCCCGGACCCGGATACGGCCTACGTCGATCCCATACTTCAGATCCCCACGCTGAGCATGATCTGCAGCGTTAAGGACCCGGTGACCCGAGAGCGGTACTCTCGCGACCCCCGTTACATCGCTCAGAAGGCCGAGGAATATCTCAAGAGCAGCGGTATCGCGGACATCAGCTACTGGGGCCCGGAGGCCGAGTTCTACATCTTCGACGACGTCCGTTACGATCAGACGGCGCAGGGCGCTTTCTACGCCATTGACTCGGTTGAGGGTGTCTGGAACACCGGCCGCCAGGAAGGCCCGAACTTGGGCTACAAATTACGCCACAAGGAGGGCTATTTCCCCTGCCCGCCAGCCGACCAGCTTCAAGATCTTCGTTCGGAGATGATTCTCACGCTCGAGAAGATGGGCGTGCCGGTCGAGGTGCACCACCATGAGGTCGGTACCGCCGGTCAGGCCGAGATCGACATGCGGTTCGGCCCGCTGACCAAGCTTGCCGACAGCCTGATGTATTACAAGTACATCATCCGCAATGTTGCGCGCAAGCATGGCAAGGTCGTGACCTTCATGCCCAAGCCGATCTTCGGCGACAACGGCTCAGGCATGCACTGTCACCAGAGCCTCTGGAAGGGTGATACGAACCTGTTCTATGACGAAAGCGGCTATGGCGGGATCAGCGAACTATGCCGCCACTATATCGGCGGCCTGCTGAAGCACGCCAATGCATTACTGGCACTCTGTGCGCCGACCACCAACTCGTATCGCCGTCTGGTTCCCGGCTACGAGGCACCCGTCAACCTGGTTTACTCGCAGCGGAATCGGTCGGCGGCCGTGCGGATCCCGATCTATTCCAAGAGCCCGAAGTCGAAGCGAATCGAGTTCCGCTGTCCGGACCCCTCGTGCAACCCTTACCTCGCGTTCCCCGCGATGCTCTTGGCCGGACTCGACGGAATTCAGAACAAAATCGACCCCGGCGCCCCGATCGACAAGGACCTCTACGACCTCGAGCCGGAGGAGGCCGAAAAGGTCCGCAGCACGCCCGGCTCCTTGGGCGAGGTGCTCGACGCGCTGGAGCAAGACCACGACTTCCTGCTCAAAGGCAACGTATTTACGCGTGACGTGATAGAGACCTGGATCACTTACAAGCGTGAGCGTGAGCTGGCACCAGTGAACCTGCGTCCCGTCCCCTACGAATTCTTCCTCTACTTCGACCTGTAAGCCCCCCATGCCTCCGCAGGGACCCCAGCCCGGTTTTCCCCTCCCACCGGGCTGGGCCCTGCCTCCCCCGAATAATCCGCGCGATGTTGCCACCGAGGAGCCCACACGCTCTGCGCCCGGCGTGAACTATCTATTCGTAAGCGGAGTTGCCCTGATCGCTACTGGGAAGATAACGGTCAAACCTGGCTCGCGCGCGAAGTTGCCCGGCCGCGCACTGCGGCTGCAAGCCGATGCCCCGGCCGATCTGATCGTACACGCGGGGCGGATCTGGACCGGTGATCCCGAAAAACCTCAGGCGCGGTCCATCGCGGCGCGCGCAGGGGAAATCGTCGCGATTGGAAGTCGAGAAGACGTCGCGCCGTTCCTGGGAAGGAAGACGATTGTCATCGACCTGCCCGAGTCGTTTGCAGTGCCCGGGCTGATCGACGCGCACGGCCACATCGAAGCGCTGGGGGCGAGTCTCGAGCAGGTTGATCTTCGAGGCGCGACCAGCCTGGACGAGGTCGCCCGGCGGGTCAAGGAGCGAGCGCGGGACCTTCCCGGCGAATCATGGATCAAGGGGAGTAACTGGGACCAGAGCCTCTGGCCCGGCGGCGCCTTGCCCACGGCGGCCGTCCTCGATGCCGCCGCGCCTGGCTGGCCCGTCTGGCTTTCCCGGGTCGACGGCCACGCCGGCTGGGCAAGCACTGAAGCGATGCGCCGAGCTGGATTGGATGCGCAGACCAAAGACCCGGCGGATGGTCGGATTCTCCGCGACCCGGCCGGCAATCCCACGGGAATCGTAGTGGACGGTGCCATGGAGCTTGTGGCCAGGGCCGTTCCCAGAGGTGATGCCAGGGATCAGGCGCGGCGAATCCTGGCGGCGCAAGAGCAGATTCTGGCGGCGGGTCTTACCGGCGTGCACGACGCGGGCATCTCGCCAGCCGAGGCCCAGGTCTACCGCGATCTGGATCGCTCGGGCCAGCTTCGCCTTCGGGTCTACGCCATGGCGATGCCGCCGAAAGGACACGAGATCGAGTTCGTCTGCCGATCGCCTGCCAGGGCACACACACAAGCCCGATTCGAGCTGCGGGCGATCAAGCTGTTCATCGACGGTGCGCTGGGGTCCCGGGGCGCTCTTTTGTTCCTGCCGTACCACGATGACCCGGCGAACACGGGCCTCTTGCTCTTGGATCCCAAGGTCCTGGAAGCGACCACCGCAGCGGCCTTACGAGATGGATGGCAGGTTGCCACTCACGCCATCGGCGATCGAGGCAATGCCCTGGTCTTGGACGCCTACGAGGCGGCGCGGAAGGCCGTGCCCGGAGCCCGTGATCCCAGGCTGCGCATCGAGCACGCCCAAGTTTTGCGCCAGGAAGACGTGCGCCGCTTCGCGGAGCTGGGAGTCATCGCCTCGGTCCAGCCCTCGCACGCCAGCAACGATTTGCGGTGGGCCGAAGCTCGCCTAGGAGGCCCGCGCTCAGACGGCGCTTACGCCTGGCGCTGGCTCGCCAGCGCGGGAGTGCACCTGGCCTGCGGTAGTGATTTCCCCGTCGAGATCGCGAGTCCCTTCTGGGGCCTCTATGCGGCGATCACCCGCCAGGATCGCCAGGGCATGCCGCCAGGCGGCTGGCACCCGGAGCAAGTTCTCAAGCTCGAAGAGGCCCTTCAAGGGTTCACATCCGGGGCAGCCTACGCAGCCTTTGCGGAGGATCGCGTGGGAACGCTCAAGCCCGGCCTCCGCGCGGACCTGACCATCGTCGACCGCGATCTTTTTCAGGTTTCACCCGGAGCGCTGCTTGATGCGAAGGTCGAAATGACGATCATCGACGGCCAGATCGTCTACCAGAGCGGCGCTCACTAAGATGTTAAGCCCATTGCAGCGGGCCGTATCCGGAATCGAGCATGGTTTCCGGACGCGGTTCGTCCCCGGCCCTTCGACTTTGCGCTGGCTCAGTGGGCCAGCTCGCTGTAGCCGGGGGTGACCTGCTTGATGTTGGGCTCGATGTTGGCATCGACCTTGCCGGTGGCCCATGCCAGAGCGCCCAAGAGCAGCCCCTGGTAATTGGGGTTTTCCCAGACATCCTCTCGATGGCCCATCGACGTGTAGAAGACCCGCCCCTTACCGAACGACCGGGCCCAGGTCATGGGATAGTTGGGCCGCTGGTACATGCCGCCTTGCATTCCCTTGGTGACCTGGACGAGAATCACGTGCAAATCTTCGGGCATGTTTTTCAGCGCGTACCATTCATCCTCGATTGTGAACTGCCCGGACTGTCCGAAGCCGTTCTCGAGGCCCGGGAAGTGAGGGTCCGCAACTTCAATCGTGGCCTTCTGCTGGGCGCCGTGGACGATGAACTCGCCGCCGATCATCTGGACGAACGGGTCTTCTGCCCCCTTGTTGCGGGGGGCATGATGGCCGTACGTGTCGGTCGCAGAATGCATGCTGATAAAGCCCTTGCCGCCGCGAATCGCATTGTAGAGAGCCTTTTCGCCAGCTTTGGAAATCGGGGGCTGTCGGTCCGTGCCCGGGGCGCTCAGGTTGCCCGTCGTGTAGAACGCGAAAGCATCCCATTGGCCGATCTTCTCCGGCTCGAAGAAGCGGCCGTCCTTGGTGGCGACGACCTCAAAGCCATGCTCCTTGCCCACCGCGGTCAAGATTCGCTCGGCAAGCCCCGGCTGACCGTTCGGTCCGTTGACAACCGGATGAGGGAAGCCCGAACTCTTGGTGAAGAAGAGAACTTTCTTGGTGCTGCTGCGCGCTGCCCCCAGAGCATGGGTCAGACAACCATCGCCTAGCCAGGCAGCGCCGCTGGCCAGTAACATCTCACGACGGTTCAAGGTTTGCGTCATGATGCGAATCTCCCCTGGGAAGCGAAGCGGCGGGTAACTCCTCGGCGATCAGGCGACCGCTTCTTTTCACCCGTTTCTTTTACCCCATGGGCAGATTGAAAGGAACCGGTTCGCTGCTCTGAGCAGGAAAGCGGCCAAGCTCGATCGATGACCCGCAGTGCCAAAGCAAATGTTTGCATGTGAACAGAGCCGTACCGCGGCTGGAACGCCTGAACACAATGAGATCTACCTGGTTTCTCTCTGTCTGTCGACTACAATGACATCTTGAGTCGCACCAAGACGCGAGGACGGCTTCGAGAGGCACACCACGAGGCATGGTCTTTTCACCATATCAGCCTTGGCGAAAAGAGCGCTCGATCCTGATGGCGCTTGCGCTCGTTTTCCAGGGTCATATGGCGTTTGCCAGCTCAGTCTCATCGCCGCCGTTTGATGCCAACGCTCATGCTGCAGTTTGCAAGTGCGGACCACGGTGTCGACAATCCTCCTGCTGTTGTGGCCGTCCCTTGCCGGCCAGGCTCCGGGATCGGTTAGCTTCCCCCGTTTCGACATCTCCTGCCGGCTCGACAACCGCTTCTCCATGCATCGAAGAGGCTCCATGCGGCGAGTCGGGACTTCCCTCCACGGCCGGTCCTCGCTTCCATGAGAGGGCGGGTACGCTGGTCGAAAGCATTTCGCTCACCTCGCTCTTGATAAGCGGTTTCCTGGCTCCGCCCACGTCATGCGGTCACCCTCGGTGGTGCCCGACGCGGATTCAGAGACCGCCTCGGCGCTACTAACCCGTCTGATCGTTCCCGATCGCTCGCTGACGTGATCTGGGCCTGCCGGAGCTGCCAGTGCGGTTCCGGGCTGCGCCCGTATCAGTATCAGATTGACATCGTTGCATGCGCGCCGCGGCAATCCAGGCCGCGACGGCGATCGCCGTCCGCTCACGATGTCAGCCCAAATAGGAGCCTATCCTCATGAATCGACAGCGTGCTTTCACATTGATCGAACTGCTGGTGGTCATCGCCATCATCGCGGTGCTCATCGCTCTCTTGCTTCCCGCCGTTCAGTCCGCCAGGGAGGCAGCTCGGAGGGCCCAGTGCATCAACAACCTGAAGCAGCTCGGACTGGCCCTCAGCAACTACGAGTGCGCGAACCGTGTTTTCCCTTTTGCCCGCGGCGGCTATTACGCCACCGCGCCCTGGTATGGTAGGTGGTCGGCTCACTCCATGATCCTGTCGCAACTGGAACAGAGTACGATCTTCAGCGCGATCAATTTCTCACTGGCCCCCGCGTTGCCGAACATGGGGGTCGACATGATGGGAAACGTGATCTTGCCGGCTCTCAACATCCCCGACAACACGACCGCAGAGCTGACTCGGATCGCCACGTTCGTTTGCCCGTCAGACTATACGCTCAGCAACTGGACGGGCACAGACAGCTACGTCGTGAACCAAGGCGGATGGATGTACAACTCAGTCAACAACATGCAGTCGGTGGGCCCGTTCTCCGACAGCAGCGCTGTGACCGTGGCGGCAGTCACCGACGGGATGAGCCAAACTGCGTTCGCCAGTGAACGGCTGCTCGGGAGTGGAATCCGTAACCAGGATCTATCTGGATGGTATATGTACATGCAAACGCCGATGCCGACGTCCGCGGACCAGGTCTACACAAATTGCCAGGGAATTACCTCACAGATGATCTGGTTCAACCAAACAGGTGCGGTATGGGCGTCGGGAGAGATGCCGAGTACTACCTACAATCACGTCGCGCCGCCGAACGGCCGCTCGTGTGCCATGATGAGCAGCGCACAAATGACGGCTCCCTGGTCGGGAGACGCTACGGATCTTCCCTGGTATATGCAGGTGCCGCCATCCAGCGCTCACCCAGGCGGCGTGAACGTTCTGGCCGGGGACGGTTCGGTTCGGTTCGTCAAGAACTCTGTGTCGGTGCAGGTCTGGCGAGCCTTCGGATCCAGAGCTGGAGGCGAGATCATTTCGGCAGATGCTTTTTGAGTGAGTCAATCATGCGTATTCTTCGTTACTCGTTCCTACCGGTTTTCATCATTGTTGTCGCATTCGTGTCACCGGTTCTGATGAGCGGCTGCTCGAACGACTCCGGCTCGGGCGGAGTTCAAGTCGAGGCGAACAAGCAACAGCAAGAGCTGTTGCACGACCAGATTCAGAAGGGCCTTACAAAGAGACCGGCCACGAAGCGCAGATGAGCGAGGTCTCTGAGTGCCTGGGTCAACCACTTCGACACAACCATCGAATCGAGAGATTCGATTGGAATGAATGCTCTCAGAAGAGGAGATTCCATGAAACAACTTGGCGCCATAGGGTTCGTCGCGGTTATGGTGGCTCTGGCCGCGCTTTACGCCTGGGTACGGCTCAGCTCCGAGCTCGGAACCAGGGAGGAACCGACGGTTATCATTTCCGAGGAAACGACCAAGCACATGGTCACGCCGAGCATGGCCGAGGCAAGTCGCGGCATGTGGCTGCGGAAGGCCCCCGATTTTCAGGCCACCGGCACCGACGGCGTCAGTTACTCACTTCGAGAGCTGATCGGCCGGCACCCACTTCTCCTGACGTTTACCAAGATCGGTTGCCCGTGCAGCGAGGCGGCCCAGCCGTTTTTCAATCGACTTGCCGCCACATATCCGCGAGTTCGGATACTCGGCGTGATCGATGGAGAGCTCGGTCCGGCGAAGCTGTGGTCCGGGAAGATCCGTGCGTCCTACCCGTCGCTCCTGGACCCGGACCTCAAGCTCGTTCGAGCCTTTGGCGTCGAGAATTCGGCGTACGTCGTCTTAATCGACACCGATGGTCAAATCGCAGCGCACTGGCCCGGCTACTCCGCCTCGATGCTCCAGGAACTGGGAGCGACCCTGGCGCGGCTAACAAATTCGGCGATCAGGCCCATCGATACCTTCGACGCCCCTGTTGATCTCTACACGGGATGCCCATTTAACCTCTGACCCTCTGGAATTCGCTTCGGGGCTGACCTTCCTGTGGGCCAACAACGCGGCCCCACCCGAGGTACGTCAAGAATACGACATTTCTAGCTGAGATCCCTGCTTCGGTACTTCCTAGCTCCGGAAAGAGATTCCAAACAGAAAGGACATCGTTGATGACTCAGAACACTCCGCGACGGACCCTCATTGCCAGTGCCCTTGGTGTCGCTGGCGGGTTAAGATCCCTGACATCCAGTGTTCTCGCGACGGAGGATGGACAAGTCGAGCGAGGTCCCGGCGACCCTGATGGCGGCCCCATCAGGAAATTGCTCGCTGAGGCGGTCTCACCGCAAGGCCACTTCAACCTGCCCCCCCTGCCCTACGATTACAATGCGCTGGAGCCCGCCATCGATGCCGAAACCATGCAACTTCACCACGACAAGCATCATGCCGCCTACGTGAAGGGTGCGACGGAGTCGATCGAGAACCTCGCGCGCCTTCGGAAAGGGGCAGTGGCTCAGGCAGCAGCTTCTGATTGGAGCGACAAATTTGCTTTCAATCTCGGCGGACACCTGCTCCACTGCGTTTTCTGGGCGGCAATGATACCAGGCGGGACGAAACCCGCGGGTGCGCTCGCGTCAGACATCGACCAGCAGTTCGGTTCGCTTGAAAACTTCGTCGAGCATTTCTCCGCAGCGGCGACCCAGGTACAAGGTAACGGCTGGGGAGTCCTGGTCTTCGACCCGGTCTCTCGGCGTCTCCTGATCATGCAGGCCAGAAACCACCAGTTGAACGTGGCATGGAACGCCATTCCATTGCTCCCGCTCGATGTTTGGGAGCACGCCTATTACCTGAAATACCGTAATCGCCGCTCTGACTACGTGAGGGCCTTTTGGAGCGTGGTCAACTGGTCCGCCGTCGACCAGTGGTACGGATTTATCAAGCACTCTCGTTAATGATCTCGCCAAGGGCGCGATTCGCGGGACTCCTTTCCTCTCTGCGGATCGCGTCGCCGCCGATGCTCCCCAGAGAAAGCGGTCGTACGATCGATCGAGCGAATGGTTGCATGTTACGAAGGCGACACTTCTAGGGTGCATTGAGGTTGCGTCCAGGGGCGGGGACGGTTACCCTGTGTCGCGCCGGCTGCTCCTGACGGGCGGAGCGCAGCATTTGCGCGTGCCTGCCTCCCTCCGGCAAGCAGAGAGCTGCGAAACGACTTTCACCCCCTGCACGGACGCTGATGCTCAGCTCAGGTGTCCGGCCCCCAGGTCCGGAGACACAAACAGGATGTCCCAACTCACCGCAGCGCCTGATACCACGCAACGCATGCCGTTATCGCGTCTTGCGACGTCGATCCGGGGCAAACTCCAATTCATGGATTACCTGGTTCGTGCCGCGGTCGCCGATGTCGAGCGGTTTCAAGATGAGACCGACCCGGGCACCCGGATCTTCATCAAGCAACTGGTCGAGATGCACACTGCAAACCTCCGCCAGGAAAGCCAGAACATGCGGATGATTGGCGAATTGTGCAACACGCTCGAGGAGCTTGTCAGCGCCCCAGCGAGCCCATCAAAAACGGGAGAATCAGCATGAGTCCGAACAATGGCATGCTGGGAGAGACCTCCCTCAGTGAGATGGGCGACCAGCCCTCCGAGTTCGACGAGTCGCCAGAAGCTACCCGTCGCTTTGTTCCCTCGCCCGAACTACGTCAGTACTTAGCCGAGATCAAAGGCCAGGCCCAGTTCCTGCTCTACCTTGCCGACCAGATCGAAGAGTCGCTCGGGCAACTGACCCACGAATCCGACCGCTGCCATAGCGCCTTCTTATGCAAGGTGCTGGGGATGTACTCCACCCAGCTCGAAACCAAGCACCAAGGCTTGGGAGAGCGCGTCGCCGAGGCTTGCCAGGAAATCTACGTGAGCATCCGTGAGTACGAGCAGCGCGACTGGAAGTAGTCAGACCCGGATGGTCTACCCCTCCCGGCCTCCTGCAAAGGCGTTTCGCCTCTTATCTTACCGTTTTTCCAGGGCTCGAATGCTGGCTCCGGTTGAATCGAAGCTTCACCAGTCTCGGGAAGTTAAGCGCCCGGGCGGTTAAGCCCACCTACGCGCCCACGTTCGGGGCTGCGGCCGGAAAACCGTTGGCGCACCGGAGACGTCATGACGCACGAGATCCTGGCGCGGGCCTGCGCCTTCTTCCTGGATTCGGCTGCCTGATTTCGTATATCGTCCGCGGATCAATTGGCTGTCGCGGCTGGACCGGCTCAGATCGTCCAGTCGGGAATATAGACGACCCCCAGGCTCGCATTCTCTTTGATGAGATCGGCGAACGTCGTACAGTCGACGACATCGGAGATTGCCTGGCGAACTCTTCCCCAGAAGCCAAAAAACGGGCATTGCCCAGGATATTCACAGTCCTTGGGGCGTGAAACGCTGACGCAATCGACCGGCGCGATCGGGCCATCGATAAACCGAATGATCTCGCCAACCCGCAGCTTGTCGGCCGGCCGAGCGAGTAGGTAGCCCCCCTCCACGCCCCGACGGCTCGTCACGTAGCCTCCCCCCTTCAGTTGGCTGAGGATCACCTCCAGAAACTTGATCGGAATGTGCTGTCGCTCGGCAATCTCGTTGGCCTTCATGGGCGCTCGTCCCTTATGTTCCGCCAAGGCGTACACCGCGCGAAGAGCGTAATAACACTTTGCCGAGACGGTCATTGAGGGTGCTCTTCCTGTGGAGAGGACTTCAATATGCGGGAATCGACCCGATCCGCAGACGACTTGAGCCTTAGAATCTTTGTATCTCTATCAAGTTTATCGAATTCGATTCGGTCGGGCTATTGCACTCGTTCCCAGAAATCCCAGCCGGATGACGACGTCGGTTCGTGGTTTGATTGACCGGTGGTAGACGATTTTCAGTGCGATTTCGATCGCCCATAGCGAAAAAACGAGCTTCTTCCCATCGGGCGACCTGTCCGGCCGGCGACAAGCGATTTCTCGTTCGTCGGAGCCATCCCGGTCGATCAGGAAGATCGCTTCTTCCAAGCGCGATCTCCGTCTCAGCGTGATTTCCCTGTCGAACGACTTTTTCGTGCATGCGAGGGGGTTATCTCGATCATGAGGCTTTTCTTGGGATAGGCATGAAAGCGGTTCGATCGGTCCGCGTCAGAAGGTGTACGTCCCCTTGATTCGCGTATTGTCGAGCGTCGAGTTGACGATTGTGACCAGGGCGCCGTTGGTCTGCGAGAAGGATTTCCAGGAGCCCGGAGAGTTCTTGCTTAGCTGGCCGTTGACCACTGTCAGGCTGCCGCCGTTGGTCATGAAGACGCCGCCTTCGATGGCGAAAGTCCCGTTGGAGACGTTGTTCAAGCCATTGTACTGAAGCACCGTGTTGGAGAGTCTCGCGGTTGTGAGAACGCTGGTGATCGCTCCGCCGCTAGTCGACGCGCTCATTCCGGTTGTAATACCGTAGACGTGGTCGCCCGAGACAGTGCCGTGGCTGATGGTGAGCGTTCCGCCCTGGGTGTAGATCCCGCCGCCGCTTCCACTGACCGCGCCGCCGTACGCTGAGGTATCGGCCGAGTAGACCGAGTTTTCACTGACCGTAGTGTTCGTCAGGGTCACTGCGCTATTCACAGCGAAAATGCCACCACCGTAGGCCGAGGAAGGGTTGCTGGCTCGATTGTTATCAATCGAGCTGCTTCGAGCAACCAGCGAGCCGCCATAGATGGCAATGCCGCCGCCTGCCTGCGTGGCGACGTTGCTGACGACCTTCGTGTTCTGCAGTGTGACCGCGGCGTTCTGTGCCAGGATCCCAGCGCCCTGAGCCACCGAGCCGCCGCCAATGATGTTGAGGTTGTTGAGGGTCACATTACCCCCATCAATCTCGAGAACCCTGTCGACGACATTGGAGGTAAGCGTGACATTGCCTTTGCCCGGCACCGCTTCGATCGTCAGGTTACCGGCATTCTGAATCTGGAGCGATTGCGACAGCGAATAGAGAACGCCGGTCTTCAGCACGATGGTGTTCGGCCCGGTGCTGTTGGCCAGGTCCGCGACGTCGGCCTGGAGCTGAGCCGCGCTCGAAACACGATACGTCGAAAGGACGATGCGTCCTTCGAGTTTCTCAAGACAGGGGCGGTTACGCCGCTTTTCCATACCAGATTTCGATGCCACGCCGCACCTCCTGCCTTGTGACTTCAACGCCCTCGATGAGGGCCCGCCAGCACTCGCGATATCCAAGGTGCCCGAACGCGGGCCCGCCATTCCGTCCCCCGGCTATCCCCAGCAGCTTTTCCGATCACACAACCCTGTGCGCTTGCAGAAATGCAGGGTTAACGGAGCACCGCCGGGGACTCTCTTGGTGTTGCGCTCGAGCCAGACTTCAAAGCTCAAGCGACTTTCGCGGACTCGCAGAATACCATCCTGCCCATTCCACACCAGAGCAATTTGAATTCCTGATAGAGCTTGGGTGTAAGTCGCGGTTCGCGCCCGGTCGGCCGGTTGGTAGCATGTCAAGTTGATTTTCTCAAATTGTCGGTTAGCGGAAGTCCAAGGAGTGTCATGGTACGCGATTCCGTAAATCACCTTCGATCGGTCAGGCCAAGGTCGAGCAGATGGCCCAGGGGTGGGAAAAATTGTCGCCCGACGCGTTCGTGAGGAGGTCGGCCCTGAACTGGAACTCGACGCCGACGATATCGAGCAAGCGGCGTGACTTCGGCCCGTGCCGTGGCCAGGGGAGCCATCGAGGAGCTTCCGGAAAGAAAGCGTCTGCGCTGGGGGCCCAGCAGCCCTGCCCAAGCCGCAAGCAACTCTGTCCGGTGCAACACGAGCCGCGGGCGATTCACTTCTGGGGCAGTGAGGTCACTTACAAAGAACGCCAGTGTCACTGCCCGGTTTTCGGCCGGGATTTTCTTCCCTCAACGCGTTGGCTTGGGCGATTCGGGCGGTAGGGCAACCAGTCTTTCACCTTTTCTTCCCTCAACGCGTGGGCTTGCGCCTCACCCCGCGTAACTACAGTCCTTCCGTCCTCGGCAAGATCGTCCGGTCCAGCGCCCGCGAGTCCTCCTTTCAAGAGGTAAGCCAGGTCCTGGAGGATCTGGCCGAATTAACCATCAGTCCTCGGCAGGCTGGCCGCATTGCCCAGGAGGTCGGTCAGCAATTGTGCAGGCTCGGCGGGATCAGCAGGTGGAACAATTTCAGGCCCACACACTCCAACTCCGCATCGAGACGCACCCGGCATCGGCAGTGGTCGAGGTGGACGGGCATCGGTCTTTGCTTGAGCTTTCCCCAGCGACGGTGCGGAAGCCCTACCTGGGAAACCGCGCCCGCGACGAGTTCCGCGACGAGTCGCCATGATTGTCACTCTAACCGTGCAACCCCGGGAGCCAGACTGGTCGTGTCCGACTGGTTCAAACCGACCGATTACTGGCTGCTGCCGGAGATCACGGCCCATCTCGGGTTTCTGCTCGCGCTTGTATTCCTCGCTCACTTGATTCGCCAGAAGCGGTCGCCGGCGAGCACCCTGGCTTGGCTGCTGCTGATCCTCTTTTTGCCCTACGTCGGAGTGCCGCTCTACCTAATCTTCGGCGGCCGGAAGATGATCCGCATGGCACGCCGCAAAGCTCAAGTCTACGATCGTAGCCATCACCAGGCGCCCGGACAGGCCGATAGCGACGTCGAACGAATCCTCCTCTCGTACGGTGTTCCCCCCGCCAGGGCTGGGAACCACGTGGAACTCGTGACGCGCGGCGAAGAGGCGTTCCGACACTTCTTACGGATCGTCGAATCGGCCCGCTCAACCATCCATATCACGACCTACATCCTGGGCCGAGGTGAGGTCGGCCGAGAACTGGTCTCATTACTGGCACGGCAGGCTTCCAGGGGCGTTTCCGTCCGGCTTCTGCTGGACAGCGTGGGCTCGTGGCGGATCGGCAGGCATACTCTTTCCCCCTTGCTGAGGCAAGGTGCGCGCGTGGCCTTCTTCATGCCCGTCTTGCACATTCCTTTCCGCGGCCGGGCAAACCTGCGCAATCACCGCAAGATCGTGGTCATCGACAGCCAGATCGCACTCGCCGGGGGCATGAACCTCGCCTGGCCTTATCTCGGCCCGGAGCCGGACCCCAACTACTGGCGCGACCTCTCGCTGGTCGTGCAGGGGCCGGCTGTTGCCGATCTCGAGTCCCTCTTCTTCTCCGACTGGGCTTTTGCCACTGGAGAAGATCTGACGGACGCGACCAAGCCGGCGGCGACCGTCACGACAGCGACCAAAGTTGCCGACACGCGGGACTTCGCCGCGGCCGCTCCGTCGATTCAGCCCGCAGACTCAAGCGCAAGTGAGCTCGCGCGCCATCCCACCGCTTCCGGAGGAAGTCAGGTGCAGGTGGTCGCCAGCGGCCCCGACGTACCCGGCGACCCGCTCTATGAAACTTTGGTCTCGCTCATCTTCGCGGCTCGCCAGCGGATCTGGATCATCACGCCCTATTTCGTGCCCGATGAGATGCTCGCCCGGGCGCTCAACCTCGCCTCGCGACGGGGTGTGGACATTCGCTTGATCGTCCCGGCCCGGTCCAATCATTTATCCGCCGACCTGGCACGCGAGAGCTATCTCCGAGAGCTGCACGAGGCTGGTGGCCAGGTGCTCCTCTACCAGCCCGTCATGCTTCACGCCAAGGCGATCCTCTTGGACGATCAGCTCGCCGTCATCGGCTCGGCCAACATGGACAATCGCAGCCTGTTTCTCAATTATGAGGTCGCACTCTTCCTCTATACGCGCGGCGAAGTTCAAGCTGTCTCGGACTGGGCATTCCGGCTTCAGGCCGACTGCCTGCGAGAACTACCCCGGCCGGGATGGGCACGCGAGCTCGCCGAGAATGTCGTTCGCCTTCTCTCGCCTCTGCTCTGACCGGCGGGATGGTTCAGGGGGATTCATGTTCAAAGCCTCGCCGGGAGCCATGCCCGCCCGCAAGTTCACTGCAGGGCCTGCCGTCGTCGCCCGACCGCCGCGCGCCGCAGCCGGACGTTGAGTATCGGCGACGACCCGCCGAAAGCCAGCGCCGGACGAACGAGCGGCGAGGGCGCCGCCGGATCCGCCGAGTCCACATGGCCTTTCCAGAGCTCGAAAAGATGCGTGAGGAAGCCCAGCAGATCGGCCTGGGTCTCGAGGCTCATGCCGACCCGGCTTCCACGGAGTTGGCCCACCCGAACAGTAACTGCGTCGGCGAGACTGGAGAATGTACTCTCCTCGCTCAGCCGATCACCGATTACGATCGCCAGCGCGCTGGGCGCCTTGATGCGTTCATGAATCCAGCGGATGGCGGAAGCCTTGTTCCAGTCCAGCCGGGGCCGGATCGCGATGCTCGACGGGCCCGCAACGACCGTCAGGTCCGGGTGGGTGGCGGGAACCAGCGACGCGACGATCTTATCGATCTGGTTGCGATCGTCCGGCGAGTTATCACTGCGATGCCGGATCACCGTTTGCAAGCTTCTGGCCTCGAATTCAACCCCTGAAAACAAGAGGGGTAATCCGGCCAGGCGGTCACTGACCTGTTGCAGTGCCGCCCGACCGAAGCCGGCTTCGGGATGCAGGAACCGGAACGATTCCCCCTCGATCTCCAGGCCGTGATCCCCGGCGTAGACCACGCGAGGAAGATCGAGGCGTTTTTTCATCTCCGTCAGCCCGGAGCGGCCAAGCACGCAGATCAGGGCCCCTTCCAGCGAGGAGAGCTGGTCGAGGATCGATCGCAGGTCGGGGAGCACCCCTGGCGGCTCAGATTCGGCAAAAACGGGCGCCAGGGTAAAGTCGAGATCCAGATACACGACCAGGCTCGAGGCCGCTTCCACGCGCGACTCGAGCGCAAGCGGCTGCACTCCAGAAAGACGCTTCGTCATGGTGCGCTGTCCGATCGAAGATTTGCCTATCAAGAAGATTATAGCTCGCGACATCGCCGCGAGACTGGCTTGCGGTGCGGACTCAAATCCACACGGCCACTCATGGGCCGGGGGTTAGGCCTCGGTCACCAGTTCTTCGATGCCGTCGGAGGGCACCGAAGGATGGACCATAGGCCGGGAGGCAAGACGCCGCTTCAGCAGTGGCGGAGCCAGGAACGTCGTGAAGAGCACCATCAAGGTGGCCCCGGTGAACAGCCCCTCGTCGAAGACTCCCGTGGAAAGCCCCATCTGGGCAAAGATAAGGCCAACCTCTCCTCTCGGAATCATCCCGATGCCGATGACGGTCTTGTCTCCCCGAAACCAGAAGGGCACATAGCCTGCAAAAAGCTTGCCAACGACGCCGACAAAACAGAGGATTCCGCCCACCAGGAGGGCCGATCGCCCCGCGTTGGCCGTCGGGTTGAGCGCTCTTAAATCAACCGAGGCGCCCACGGTTACGAAAAAGAGTGGGACGAAGAAATGGCCCAGCGCTGTGATTCCTTTCTCGATGTCATGCACGTGCGGTGAACCCGCCAGCAGCAATCCAGCGGCGAAGGCCCCCAGGATCATCGCCGAACCCGACCGATCCGCCAACCACGCCAGGGCGAATGCCAAAATCAGTGCCAGCATGGTCGGTGTGCCTGGCAGGTCGATTGTCGCGAAGAGCCGCGCCATCCAGGGCATCAGGTAGGCACCCGCGACCAGCACAGCGCCCAGGAAGCCGAAGGCAATACACAGCGTTTTGACGACTTCGAGGGCCGACACGCCATCACCTCGCGCAAGTCCGGTCACCACCGTGAGGATGACGAGTCCCAGAATGTCATCGAGCACAGCAGCCCCGAGGATAATCTGCCCCTCCACGTCTCTGAGTCGTCCCAGATCAGCCAAGACTCGCGCCGTGATGCCCACGCTCGTGGCCGTGAGAGTGGCTCCGGCCATGATCGAAACCAGGTTCGTGAGTCCCAGCAGCCGGCACGACGCGTATCCCAGACCCATCGGCAAGACCACGCCGGCAACGGCCACCACGGCCGACGTCGCCCCCACGCGCAAGAGCATGCGCAGATCAGTCTCCAGACCGATGGCCAGAAGCAGGATGAAAACACCCAGCTCCGAGAGCATGTGAATCGTCTCATAGCCCGTCTCAACCAAGCGCAGGGCCGACTGGCCGACCACCACACCGCCGAGAAGCTCACCGAGCACCGCAGCTTGCCCGACCCGCTGGGCCAGCGCGCCGCCGACCTTGGCCACGGCCAGCATCACCACCAGCATGCCAAAGAACTGCGAAACCTCGAGGTGCATCGACCCGCCTTTACTTCCCGGACTCCAATCCTTCCCCCCGCCCTCTTTCGGTCCGCGGGAGACAATGTGAACATCTTATCCCATGTCGCCTCTCCGGGCAGGAGGAACCCAGCAAGCGACAACCGAGAATTCGGGTCGGTTCAGTCTTCTTTCTTGCCCATCCTTGTTTTTCCGCTTTCGCCGCGGAGACAGCAGGTGCTTGTAGGGAAACGATTATGACAACTTCCTTGAGTTGACACAGAAGGGAACATTGGAAATCAACGGCTGGATTCGCTGGTTCCCTGGCTGTCTGGACCGTCCTTTCCTGAGTGCGGAGGGCATCCTGGCAATCGTGCGCTGAAGAAAGCCCGGCTCCTGGATAGATTCGAGGAGTGGCTGACCACGTCAACGTGGGTAAAACTGGCCAAGTGCTCGCAGGATTCGGCCCATCGCGATATCGCTGAGCTGGTTCGGCGAAGCATCCTGACGAAAGACAACGCCGACGACCGGAACGCGAGCGACTCGCTCGCGAAGCCGGAAGACCAGCGTTCCTTGCTGTCGCGTTGCACGCAGCCCTCAGGAAAGGCTAGCGCGATCATGCCTTGTCCCCCGGGGAAGTCAGTGAGCCGACCGAGACCCAGCGCTCGCGCGGCCATCCGTCCGACAGGAATCTGGACGTAGACCGCACTGCGAATGCACTCACGCATACGTCCCAGTCTTGCCGCTTTGACGGGATAACGTGTAGAATTACAACTGTGCGAACGCGTTCGGTTCGTGCGTACCGGGGTACGGTCCAGGAGCAAGGCCCGCAGGCGTGGGGCCGGGATAGGAGTTTCATGACGCGGCGTGACGACATCCGCAACGTGGCCATCATCGCCCACGTTGACCATGGCAAGACGACGCTGGTCGATGCGATGCTGCGCCAGTCGGGCCAGTTTCGTGCGTCGCAGCTCCAGGGTGAGCGAATTCTCGATTCCAACGACCTGGAGCGCGAGCGCGGAATCACCATCCTGGCCAAGAACATCGCGATCAACTACGGGCCGACGAAGATCAACCTGATCGACACGCCCGGCCACGCCGATTTCGGCGGCGAGGTCGAGCGCACGCTTCAGATGGCCGATGGGGCCCTGGTCTTGGTCGACGCCTTCGAGGGGCCGATGCCCCAGACCAAGTTCGTGCTCCGCAAGGCGTTTGCCTGTGGCATCCGGCCAATCGTGGTGATCAACAAGATCGACCGTCCGGACGCCCGGCCCAGCGAGGTGCTCAACGAGGTTTTCGATACCTTCGTGGAGCTTGGAGCCAGCGAGGAGCAGCTCGATTTCTCGTACATTTTCGCCTCGGGCAAGGCGGGCTTCGCCGCGCACAATCCGCAGGCGACCACCGGCGACGTCGGACCTCTCTTCGATCTGATCGTCGAGAAGGTACCCGGCCCGGAGGTTGATCTCGAGAGCCCCTTCGCGATGCTCTGCACCACGCTCGATTTCTCGGAATACGTGGGGCGGATCGCAATTGGCCGGATCGTCGCCGGGAAGGCCAGGCGCGCGCAGAGAGCCACGCTGCTGAAGGCCGGTGGCGTGACAGTTCCCGGGTCGATCGTCGGCGTGCTCCTTTTCGACAAGCTGGGGCGGGTCGAGGTCGAAGAGGCCGAGGCGGGTGACATCGTGGCCATCGTCGGGTTTGCCTCCGTCGAGATTGGTGATACGATCGCCGACCCCGAGTCGACGGTCCCCTTGCCGCGCATCGAGGTCGGCGAGCCGACCTTGAGCATGCTCTTTACCGTCAACGACTCACCGCTGGCGGGCGAGGGCCAGTACCTGACCTCGCGGCACTTGAATGACCGGCTGGACCGCGAGCTCGAATCGAACGTCGCGCTGCGGGTCGAACCGAACGAGGACGGCGATGCGTTCGTCGTCTCGGGCCGAGGACTCTTGCACCTTTCGGTATTGATCGAAACGATGCGCAGGGAGGGCTACGAGCTGGCCGTGGGCAAGCCCGAGGTGATCATTAAGAAGGTCGGCGGGGTCGATCACGAACCTTATGAGTTCCTCGTCATCGACGTCCCGGGCGACAACATTGGCCCGGTCATGGAGCTGGCGGGCGGCCGCCGCGGCGAAATGACCAAGATGGACGTGAAGGGAGCGTACGCGCATCTCGAGTTTTTGATTCCCTCCCGCGGCTTGATCGGCCTGCGGAACCGGCTCATGAGCGCGACCCAGGGCGAGGCGATCATGCACCACAACTTCCACGACTACCGGCCGTTTCGGGGCGAGATTCCGAGCCGCCCCAACGGCGTGATGATCAGCATGGTGCGGGGCCTGGCAGTGGCCTATTCGCTCGATAATCTCCAGCAGCGCGGAACCATGTTCGTCGAGCCCGGCGATGAGGTCTACGAGGGAATGATCATCGCCGAGAATGCCCGCAATGAAGACATGGTGGTCAACCCGGCCAAGGAAAAAAAGCTCACCAACATGCGCGCCTCGGGCTCGGACAAAAACATCCTGCTGAAGCCGCCACGCCAGCTCACCCTTGAGATCGCGCTCGAATACATCGAGGCCGATGAACTCGTTGAGATCACGCCTAGCAAGATTCGCTTGCGCAAGAAAGTGCTCAGTGAGGAGCGGCGTAAACGCGTCGAGCGGGGCGGGGGTAAGAAGGTCGGCGTCTGAGAGCTGCCAAAAGTGCGGCGCCTATTGATGCTGTTCGTTCTGCCTACGCCGGCGCAGCTCATGGTAAAAGTCGATCTCCTCCCGATTGCCGCGAAGAGCGGAGTGGGCTTCCCGGGTGAGCTGCACGCTGGCAAGGAGTAGCAGACTGACGCCCAGGATGGCCAGCGTGGTGGGAACGACGAGGAAATTCGTGCCGATCAAGACATGGAAAGCCGTCGTTAAGCTCGTGCCGACAAACATGGCCATGGCCATGTAGAGAAGCGTGAGCGCCAGGCGGATGCGATCGTTGCGAGCGACCAATCGCTCGAGCTGCGCGACGACGTTGTTCAGCCGATCAGCCGGGAAATCGAGCTTGGAGACACCCCGGCTGAGCTCGTCGGCATGTACGTTGAGCTGGTGAATTTTATCGACGACGCGCGCCATCCGGTTGGAGGTCGAGATGATCAGCGAACCGGTCGCGGTCATGAAGAGGGCCGGGGTAATCATGGCCGTGAGTGTCGAATCGCCGGGCGGAACGGCCATGCGCTCTGCTCGCTTCAGAGAGATTGAATCTCGGGGTGCCTATCGCACTCCAGGATGCCATAGAGGTCGACGTCATGCCACTTGCCGTCGCGATAAAACATTTGGCGGGCCGTGCCTTCGTGACGGTATCCGCACTTCTCGTAGACCCGCTTCATGGCCGGGTTGAAGGTGAAGCCATTGATCCGGTGCAGTCCGAGCTGGTCGAACGCGAAGGACGTACGGACCCGGACGGCATCGGTGGCATATCCGCGACCCCAGGCGGACCGCTCGCCGATCAAGAGCCCGCCGACCCCGGACCGGTTGCGCCAGTTGATCGCGTGCAGACCGATGAAGCCGACGTGCCGATCTGTCTCGTCGAGGATTGCCCAGGTATAATTACTGTCATCCTGAGCCTCGATTCGGTCAAAGAACGCCTCTTCACCCCTCCGACCGATCCCGAGATTGAATTCGATCATCGCGGTGATCTCCGGGTCGTTCATCCATCGCAGCGCTTTCTCGAGGTGAAGCAATCGATCAGGCGGGACGAGCCGGACCCGCTCACCTTTCCAGCCAACAAGGACTTCCGGCATGGCGATTCTCCCAACGGAACCGAAGCGACCCTGCCAGAGATTCGCGTGGTTTACTTACCTCATTGTACACAGCTCTCAACAAAGACCGTCGCGATCAAGCCTCTGGCCGTGGGACAAGGTGCCCCACAAGGGCTAACCAGGGGGGAAGAGTGACTCTCCCTGGCTGGCAAGTTCTCCTCGTTTAACCGCTACGCTCAGTAAAGATCCTATGCCGGCCTGGAGTGGAATTCGTCGCGTGGAGATCACCCTTGGTGTTTCTTGACGAACGCAAGGCCGTCGCGGCAGAGGTCCAGAGCGTCCGGGAAGAGATTTCGCCAGACCTTGGTGGCGGCCGCCAGCGCCGGCAGCGCAGTGCCAAAGGCATCGGCGGAGATCGTCCAGTCCTGAAGTTGGCCCGGTAGTGGAAGATTTTTCCCAGCCGGCCCTCCTCGATGAGCGTCTTGGCGAGCGTCACAGCCAGAACGCATAGGACTATTGCCAGCCGCGAGGGCCGCATTTTCTGACATGCTGGGGAGGGCCCGGCTTCCTACCAGGCTCGGGAGGGCCCCGGCTTCCACCAATCGCTTTCGGTCTCCAGCAGGGTCTCGCGAACCAGCGTCTCGACCAGACCCACGCGGGGGACTTCGAGGAAGCCGACCGGCAGCCACTCGTCGCGGCCCCGGCCCAGAAAGTAGAGGTCGCCCGAGCCGTCGGGGTTCTCGAACCGTCGGGTGTCGGCGATCTCGCCGTGTTGCAGCGAATCGGACACAAGGTCCTCGCCTTCGCCGTCGATCCGCGCCACGATGGCCCGGCGGTCGGTGAGGCAATAGACCAGCCGCGCCAGGCGCCTGCCCAAGAGCCATCGACCCGCCGTCGTGGTGAGCAGTTGGACTACGATCATCCCCCCCAGCACGCACGGTCCTAACCCGAGCGCCACGGCCAGGGTTCGCAGATCGATCCAGTCGTCGCCGATCAATCCGAACATCGCCGCCAGGGAAAAGCCACTGAGTCCCGCCAGCACCGAGACGAAGAGCGCGGGCAAGAAGGGCAAGCGAAACGGTTTGGGTCGCGCCGGGCGATCGGCCCAGATCAGGTATTCCGTGGGGTCGAGGGCCGGCTTGATACGCGACCAGAGCGCCTCACCCAGATGCAAAGCAGGATCGTCGGGATCGTGCCAGGATGGTGCGTACATGGAGCTTTTTCCCTCCAACCGGCTGCCGGCATTTTAGCCGCCGGCGCTTTCCCGCTGTCGCTCAAGCGCCAGCCGCTGCTGGAGATATTGGACTTCCCGCCGCGCCACCGAGAGCCTGCTGCCGGTCAGCCGCTGATACTCTTGTACGGCTTCCTGGGTGCGGTCAGCCCGCACCAGTCCGATCACGGTCTCGGGAGCGTGCTCGTCGTGGCCAATCCCCAGGTGAGTGAGGATCAGGTCGACCTTGCGCTCCAGCCGGGTGATCTGCCAGTCGAGATCTCCCTCAGTCGCGGAGCGGGACAGGCTGAAGATCATGAGCACCGCGAACAGGCCGCCCAAGACGAGTATGGTCGCAATCAGAGCCACGGTCCAGAATAGCATGCGCGGTCCTCAACCATCAAACCGCTCCCTGCCGCGGCTGCCGCCCATCGGCAGGCCCGCGAAAGAGCACTTGGGTACCAGTCGAGCCAGCGATCACCGTTCACCACCTTTCACCGGCAGTCGTCACTTTCCGGTCTTCAGATGGTCACCCACATTGGGAAGGTTGGGATGAGTGTCCGGACCGAAGTAGCGCAGGCTCACAAACGGTTCGCTGCCGGTATTCTTGAAGCTGACGCCCTCGCTGGCTCGCCGGGCCGAGATGAAAACCTCGTCCTTGGTGACCTCGCCGAAGCGAATGAAGTTCGGGCTGTCTACATCCAGCGCGCCGATGGTGCCGCTCCCCTGCACCACAACGAGTCCATACGCGCCGGGGTCGCGGATGGTCGTCGAGCGGCCGGGGTAAACTGTCAGCTCGCAGGCGCTGAAGAGCTGCTTGCCGTCGACGGTCCCGTAGACGATCCAGCGATCCATGAATACATCGAACTCACGGCCGGCGCGGACGATCGGCTCGAGGTAATTGTGGGTCTTGAACTCGGGGTCGACGTTCTTCTCCCAGTCGAGCTGGTCGACGAGGTAGTCGAGGTCGTGATGGTACTCCGGTGGCACGTCCTTGACCAGGAGATCCCAGGGAACGCGCCGGCCTTCGACCATCGACTGGAACATGCCGAAGACGTCCGAGCCCCACTGCGGGTCGTAAGTCACCAGCGATCCGGGCGCGTGCAACACGTTGGGAGGGACGAGCCACCCCGTGCCCGGCTTGAGGCGATACGCCTTGGAAAGATCGAGAATGCCGTTGTCGCCTTCGTTCCAGCGTTCCAGGCAGCGGCGGACGGCAGCCTTGCTGGTGCCGGGCTCCAGTCCGAAGAAGGTGTACGGGAAGTTGTTGCCCGTCCAGTTGAGCTGGGGCGGAAAATAGTAGCTTTCGGGCTTGCCCTCACGGCCGAGCTTGGCCGCCTGCTCCTGGTTCTGATGCATGTGGTGCGGGATCGGACCGAGATTGTCGAAGAACTTGCTGAAGACCGGCCAGCGCTGGTAGGTATCCCAGAGCCGCCGGCCGATGAGTTCCGGTCCGTGCAGGCCAATCGCATCCTTGAGGGTGAACCGATCGCCACTGTAGACGACGTAGCTGAGCCCCTCGTCGTAAGGCGCGTCCTCGTTGGCCGCCGGCGTCGTCGAGGCGAGCCATCGCTCGTCAATCCCGCCGCGATGCGTGCCCAGCGCGTAGAGATCGTCGCGTGACAGCTTGAGGCGTCCGCCGGGCATCAAGAATGAGCGGGGCACCCAGGCGGGAGCCAACCGCAGAATGCCTTCACCGGCATCGAGAGCCGCACGCACCCGCTCGGCCAGGTTCTCGTCGCTCATCCCTCGCTCTCCCGACTCTCGCGTGAGGGTCGCCGCCGCGGCCATAACTCCCGCGGCCAAAGGGGCCCGGCTCGAAACTCACGTGACGCCCATCCGGTTGAACCGGACATGACACGTTGCAAATTCCGCCCAACCCCAGCGCAAGCCGCGACTTTTCGAACCCGCGCTGCGTATCTTTTGTCCATTGATTGTGACGGCTGGAAAGACGTTGCGAAAGCCCCTGGACCGCATGGACGCGCAGATCATGGCCGCAGAACAAATGCAAATTGAGCCACAGACGGAGAGCACGGATATTGGCTGTGGACAAAATGCAAATCGAGCCACAGATGGAGAGCATGGATATTGGCTGTGGACAAAATGCAAATTCAGACACAGATGGACTCAGATGGACACTGATAAATTCGGGACGGAGAAAGGGTGGGAAGACGGTCGCAAGTCCTGCGCTGGCCCGAGTTAACTCGGTTCCCGGCCTTCTATTCTTGATGCGGCAATCCGCCTTAATCAATACTATCTTTTTCTCTTATCTATGTTCATGAGTGTACATCTGTGGCAAATTTTCTTCTTTATCATCCGTGGCCCATCGTTTTCATCTGTGTCAGATTTTCTTCTTCTTTATCTGTGGCCCATTCATTACATCCGTGGCTAATTTCCTTCTTCATCATCCGTGGCCTGTCTTCTTCATCCCTGGCCAGCATCCTCTGCCGTCTGTGGCCAAAGCTAGTCGGAAATGTTTCCGCGTCCTGCCGCGGTCGAAGGGCCGTCATGGAAGTAGTCAATGACTCTCGAAAGGATCTCCTCCAGGCTCTTCCGCGGCCGGTACCCCAGGAGTGACTGGATCTTGGCAAGATCGGGCACGCGCCGGGGCATGTCTTCGAAGCCTTCTCCGTAAGCGCGCTCGTAGGGAATGTAGACGATCTCGGATTTCGAGGCCGTCAGTTCCTTGACGCGCTCGGCCAGTGTCTGGATCGACACTTCCTCGCTCGATCCCACATTGAACACCCCGCCGATGGCGCCGGGGTGGTCCATCAGGCCGACCAAGGCACCCACCACATCGCTGACGTCGGTAAAGCAGCGCGATTGAGTGCCGTCGCCGTGGATCGTGATCGGCCGGCCGGTGAGCGCCTGTTTGATAAACGTGGGAACGACCATGCCGTACTGCCCGGTCTGCCGCGGACCAACCGTGTTGAAGAGGCGGACGATCAAGGTCGGCAGCTTGCGCTCGCGCCAGTAAGCCAGGGCGAGGAACTCATCGATCGCCTTCGAGCAAGCGTAGCTCCAGCGGCCCCTGATCGTGGGGCCCAAGACCAGGCAGCCGTCCTCGCGGAAAGGGACGTCGGTGCTCAGGCCGTAAACTTCGGACGTCGAGGCGATGAGCACCTTTTTCTTCTTCTTGTTCGCCTGGGCGAGCACGACTTCCGTGCCGTGGACGTTGGTCTCGATCGTGCGCACCGGGCTCTCGACGATCAGCCTGACCCCCACGGCGGCTGCGAGATGAAAGACGACGTCGCACTGATCCACCAGCTCAGCGACCGTGGGCGCGTGATGAACGCTCTCGATCGTGTAATGGAACCGGGGATGGCCGCGAAGATGGCGAATGTTGTCGATGCTTCCGGTCGACAGGTCATCGAGCACGAACACCTCATCGCCGCGCTCGAGATAGGCGTCGGCCAGATGCGACCCGATGAATCCGGCCCCGCCCGTGATCAGTATCCGCATCGATCAAGGCCCTCGTCCACCACGTTGTGTTCACTTGGCGACGATTATAGAGGATCGGTCCACGGGTGTCGCCGGGCTTGTTCTTGATGGAGCTACGACGCCATCACCAGATGTGCGGCACAAGGCGGCAGCGAACTTCCGCGGCGTAGGTTTTATCGCCCTGCAATTCGGCTCGCAGGGTGCACTCTTCCAGTACGATGTTGTACCGGGCCATCCACAGGCCGATCGCCAGCCCGCCCAGTTGCGACTCCGCCAGGTATACCCAACCTCCCGGCCAGCGCAGGGTTCCGGCCGAACCGAAGAGCAAGAGGCCGGTCAGGACCATCCAGTACACAACCTGAATGACGAGTCGGACGATCATCTCAGTTGCGCGGCGTTACGCCAGATGTCTGTTTTGTAATTGGCCGCCCACGTCCAACTGGTCTGGACAGTCTGGGCAAGAAGGTGTTCTCTATCGTCACGCTGTGTGATGCTTTATGAGATTCGAGACACGGACGTCTCCCATGGCTT
>JBKQMU010000212.1:0-14070 GCA_052146555.1 Isosphaeraceae bacterium | reverse complement strand
AAGGCATTGTCGTTTTCGAGTGAGCGCTTCTCCGAATTCCATCATCTCGTTTCGTGGCTTGTTTTACAGGGCGCAAGCCACTGTCAGCCTTATGTCAATCTTCGTATCACGCTTGTTTTAGGTCTAGCTAGAGTCGGCGAGCCGGTCTGTCACCCAAACCGGCTCGTCTCTCTTACACATGAAGATGTGACCGGACTTATCAGAATTCGTCAATCCGTGGCTTTCTCGAACAGTTCGGTCAACTTGTCGCGAAAGATCGTGGTAGCGATTCGCATTCGGTTGGGCTCTCCTCGCGCAAGCAATTCAGCGAAATGAAGCGCTTGCTTGGCTGTTGCTCGCGCGGGCAGCGGAGGCTCGAACTCATCGACCACGGCCTCGACCAGAGCCGGCTTGGTCGACTCGAATGCATTCTGGATGGCTCCCCGCACTTCCTCGGGTCGTTCGCAACGGAAGCCCACGCCGCCGCAGGCTTCGGCGAACTTGACGAAGTCGATTGGCTGTAGCGCCACCCCGTATTCGGGGTTCCCCAGGAAGACCATCTGCTCCCACTTGATCTGACCAAGTACGTTGTTCTTGATCACGATGACCTTGACCGGCAGATTGTGCTTGACCGCGGTGATGAACTCGCAGCCCAGCATGGTGAACCCACCATCGCCCACGAACGCAACGACCTGACGGCCGGGAAACGCGACCTGGGCCGCATTGGCGTAAGGCAGGCCAGGCGCCATCGTGGCCAGGTTCCCGGAACATGAAAACTGCATACCACGACGAATCTTGATATGACGTGCAGCCCATGTGGTGATCGTTCCGGAATCCGTGGTCACCACCGCGTCATCAGCGAGCAGGTCGTTGACGTGCCTGGCAATGACTTGCGGTTTGAGTGGAACGTCCGACCGCTCCTCGCGCGTCTTCATCAGTTGCCACCACTCCTTCATCCGCTTTTGGGCCAACTCCAGGAACGAGCGATCCTGGCGCTGTTCCAGTAGTGGCAAGAGAGCGCGGAGCGTGCCCTCGGCGTCACCACAGAGCCCCAGCTCGATCGGGTAGCGAAGTCCGAGCCTGGCGGGGTCCCTATCGATCTGGACAGCTCGCGCCCGCCCCGGCTTGGGCAGAAAGGCCATGTACGGAAAGCTGGTACCTACGAGCAAGAGGCTGTCGCACTCCTCCATGGCTTTTTCCGAGGGGAGCGTACCGAGCAAACCCAACCCTCCCGTGGTAAATGGGCTCTCGTCCGGAACGGTCGCCTTACCAAGCAAGGCTTTCACGATGGGCGCGCCCAGCACGTCAGCGGTTTTCTCCAGTACCTCGCCAGCACCCAAGGCTCCCTGGCCAGCGAGGATCACCGTCCGTTTCCCGGTGTTAAGGATTGCCGCGGCCGACTTGAGCGACTCCGCCTGAGGAACCACGATGGGCGGCCGCCAGGCGGCTGATGTATGTCCACGGACCCAGCCGTCGGATGCCTCCTCGTCGGTCAGATCTTGCCAGTCGTTAGGACAGTTCAGATGAGCCACACCGCGATACGAGAGGGCGGCTCGGCACGCCGCGTCCACAAGCCCTTGAGCATGCTTGGGGCCGTTGATCTGCTGATTGTAAACTGTTACATCTTCAAAGAGCCCCAGAAGGTTGACCTCCTGCTGATAACGCATGCCCATCAGGTCGTGATAGGTCTGGCCCGTGATGGCAAGGACGGGCGCTCCATCCATCTTGGCATCGTACAGCCCGTTGAGCAGATGAATCGCACCCGGGCCGCTCGTGGCCAGGCAGACACCGAGCCGGCCCGTAAACTTGGCGTACCCGCAGGCCATGAACGCCGCGCCTTCCTCATGCCGTACCTGGATGAAGCGAATCCGCTCACCGTGCGTTCTCAGACTTTCCATGAACCCGTTGATGCCATCTCCGGGAAGTCCAAAAATGACATCCACCCCCCAAGCGATCAACTGGTCGAAAAGCACGTCGGACGTAGTTCTGGCCATGAGTGATGTCACTCCTTTAGAACTCAAGGTTTTCGGGGCTTCCGGATCCAGCTCGCCACGAGCACGCCCTGGTTTGCCGTTGCGTCGAGTCAGTGCAGTAATGCCTGCGAGACGTTCTGAGATGGATGCAGGCAAACGCAGGGGACCACTTGGTTCCGTTTAGCAAATGTTCTGCCAGCCTTCGTGAATCTTGGGTGCGCTTGCTACATGCGTCCGGTTTCCGCCTCATAGCGATTCCCAAACAGTCGGGTTTCACTCTGGGCCGTTTTTCCTAATCTGCGCTGGCCGAGGTTGAAGCTCAATTCAAGCGATTGCTCCGGGACGCCTGCGCAGCCGTGGCGGAGTTCTATTACTGCCCTCGTCATCCCAAGGGTATAATGGTTAATTTCGTTCAGGAGTGTTACTGCCGCGAGCCGCGGCGAGGTTTGATCATTCGTGCAGAAAGGGAGCGCGGCGTCGCACTGGATCGATCTTGTTTTGTCGGCGATATACTGGACGACATCGAGGCAGGTCAGCGCGCAGGTTGCCGAACCATTCTTATGAATAATGGACATGAAACAAAGTGGCTGCGTACGCCCTGACGCTGGCCTGATTACATGGCCACGAACTGGAAAAGCGATTCGCATCATCTATGCCCGGGACGGTCTGAGAGTTCTTGCGCCATCAGGCGTCAAGGCAGCCGAGCCGACCTAGACTTACGCCTTGGAGTGAGCCGAAGGACCGACTTATGACGCGATCAGAAGCCTGGCATCAAGCCGAACGGGTCCTTGCCGTGCGTTTGGATGCCCTAGGCGACGTTCTCATGACAGGCCCGGCACTGCGGGCGCTGAAGAAGTCACGACCCGGCCGGCGCATTACGCTGCTCACATCGGCTGCGGGAGCCGAGGGGGCAGCTCTCTTGCCCGAGGTCGAAGAGGTGATCGTCTACAACGCCCCGTGGATGAAAGCCACCACGATTCAAGAACCTAGTGGACTCGATTGGGAGATGATCAATGGCTTGCAGCGGCGATTTGACGCCGCGGTGATCTTCACTGTCTACAGTCAGAGCCCGCTGCCCGCTGCCTTATTCTGTTGCCTTGCCGAGATTCCCCTGCGACTGGCTCATTGCCGGGAGAATCCCCATCAGCTTCTGACCGACTGGGTGCCCGAAACGGAGCCCCAGCAGCAAATCCGGCACGAAGTCACTCGCCAGCTTGACCTCGTTGCCACCATTGGCTGCCAGGAACCCGATCACCGGCTGTCGATTCAAATTCCAAAGGCTTCGCGCCAGCACGCCTTAGGCCACCTTCAAAAAGCGGGACTCGATCCTTACCTTCCCTGGGTCGTAGTCCATCCCGGCGCGTCAGCCCCCTCGCGGCGCTATCCTCCCGCTCAGTTTGCACAGGCCGCACGGCGACTTGTTCTCGACGTCGACATGCAAGTACTTTTCACCGGCAGTCCAGCGGAAAGCGGCCTGATCGAGAACATTCAAAATGCAATGGGAGTCCCATCGTTCTCGCTGGTTGGCAAGCTTGGCGTGAGCGAGCTCGCTGCTCTGATCGCCATGGCACCTCTCCTGGTCGCAAACAACACGGGGCCAGTACACATCGCTGCCGCTGTGGGAACACCGGTAATCGTCTTGTACGCGCTGACGAATCCCCAGCACACTCCCTGGGCTGTTGTGCACCGTGTGCTCAACCACGATGTTTCTTGCAAGTATTGCTACACGAGCATTTGCCCTGAAATTCACCATAACTGTCTTGCGCTGGTACCGCCTGAATCCATCGTCGAGGCCGTCTGGTCTATCCTGGTCGAGGCCGGGAGGCTTGGGCACGACACATCCTCGTCGACCACTGTGACACCAACTTTCATGCCGGAGTAACATTGCCTCACACGCTCTTATCTTGGTTATCTAAATAGTTTTTGTCTCAAATCGTCCTGTCATGCCTTTGTCTGCATATGTGATTCGCGATGGGCGGGAAATCGCGACCACCGAGGAGGAGCAGCTCACAAGCATTCTGGAACGGCGAGGCTTGCCAGTCGTTTCGGGATCAACTTTCCTCCGACGTCGCGCCCGAGGTTTGTCAGTCGTGCTCGATCTACCAGGGCACCTTCTGAATCTCCGTCAGTACTTCCTCCGCGCGCTGCATTCTGACCGAGAACGCCGGTGTGGTTGCGACCGACTTCTTGGTGCCCAGCGACTTAGAAACTATCTCAATACAGCTAGGCGGCCAGTAGTCGATAGACGCGACGATACCACCACAAGACATATGCCAGTTGGATCAATCCCAGGTAGTTGACATCATGTTGGTCGTAGCGGATCAACAACGCCCGGCACCTCGACAGCTAAACCAAAGTTCGTTCCACCACCCAGCGAAGTACCATGCGACGACCTGGCCGGCGTTTCTCCCGGCGATCCTCACCAATGGGCCGGATCTGGGGCAGTTAGCCGTTGTGCTTTGTCACCTTGTGGCCGGTCGGACTGTCGTATCGCGATAGCATCTTCACGGCGTTATCTTTCCGGATAGGGCCGCAACAACCCTATTCTGATTGCAGATCGCCGTTTTTACCGCATCATTCCTGGTTGCGGCCCCGCCGCGTTAGGATTACGATGACGGTTTGGCGGACCGCCGAACCAGGCGCCGCACGTGACCGAGGCCGCAATCCAGGTTTCGCTCAGGATTAAGACTCTGGCAGCGGCCCGAGCAGATGAACCCGGTCGTTCAGCGGAAGAGGGGTTCCATGCCGAACGGGCGAAGTGGCGGCTTCCGAATCACCCTTGCTCAGTGCCGCAAGCTGCTCCACGGTTTGCCGGGCGAGTCCCGGATCGGGAGCGTGGTCCGGAACCGCAAAGCGACGAGCGTGACCGCAACCCAACTCGCCCAACTGCTCGACCGATACGGGGAGGAAGACTTTTCCGTCGAGGAGCAGGACCACGCGTGGTACATCGCGCACCTCGGAGCGGATCCCAAGGGCTGGATATTGATCGACGAGGACAGCCTCCTGTACGAGGCGTTCCGCGGGTGCCACGCGGAGTGGCTGCGGAGGTTGCCGAAGGGGCAGCATGGTTTGTGATGATGTGTTGCGACCATCGCCGAACAAGAGGCCACACCTGGCCGGGGCCACCATTCTGGCTTTGCGCAGAATGACGTTGTTGCAGGCGGCGCCGGCGAGTGAGCTTAGAAACTATCTTAGTGCCCTGGGTCTCGGTGGGGCATCCTTCCACAGGATCGGCTCGATCCGCTGCCAGAGTTCGTCGTTGATTTCCCAAATGGTGTCAAGGGGCTTACCTTGTAGTTGGGCCCATCCCATTCGAGCGTCTCCTGGTACGTGACCTGAGGAAATCAGGAAGTGGTCTTACACTACCAACTTCGCAGCCAGAGAAACTTTGGTTCTGAGATAATTTCTTAGCCACTTCGTTGCCATGGCCCGGCTTGAAAGAGCTATCCCTGGTGTTCGAGAGAGCCTTCTTGCGACCAGCGTAACCAGCGTCTCGTGATCGGACCGAGGGTCAATCCCTGAACAAGCATCGAGAAGACAACCACCACGTATGTTATGACAAGAATAAGATCTCGCCTGGAAACATGATCTCCCGCCGCCCCGGTCGGGATGGAAAGCGCCAGGGCGACGGAGATGCCTCCCCGCAAGCCGCCCCAGGTCAGGACGGGCACGAGGGCCGGGTTGAATCGCTCGGATCTACGCAGCAACCAGACGGGCAGGCCGACTGACACCAGCCGAGCGAGCAGGACGGTCACAATTCCCAGAAGCCCCGCTAGAAGATACGAACCAGTCAGCGTCAAAACCAGAAGCTGCAGGCCGATTGCAACGAACAAGACGGCGTTGAGGACCTCATCGACGAGCTCCCAGAACAGGTCGAGGTGCTCGGTCGTGGTCCTGGACATGGCGAAGCTTCGTCCCTGATTGCCGATCAAGAGACCCGCCACGACCATCGCGATCGGGCCCGAGACGTGAATCGCATCAGCCAGTGTCGAACCGCCCCACACCAGTGCGAGCGACAAGAGGATCTCAACCTGGTAATTGTCGACGGATTTAAGCAGCCTGTATGCGAGCAGGCTGATCGCAAGGCCGAACACGACTCCTCCCACCGCTTCTCTGACGAACAGGTAGACAAAGTGTCCGGCGCTAAAGTCACCGGCGCTGGTTGAGTATTCCAGCAATCCCATGAACAAGACGACGCCTACGCCATCGTTGAAAAGAGATTCACCGGCGATCTGAATCTCAAGCGCCTTGGGAGCGCCAAGTTTCTTGAGCAAGCCAAGCACCGCGACCGGATCCGTCGGCGAGATCAAGGCTCCGAAAAGCAGGCAGTCGACGAACCGTAAACCGATACCAAGAGGTGCCAGGACAGTCCACAAGAGCACGGCGACGATGAGCGTCGACAGCACCACGCCGAGCGTCGCGAGCACCGCGATCGCCTCTTTGTGCTCCATCAGATCGCCCAGATCAATATGCAAAGCGCCGGCGAAGAGAAGGAACCCGAGCATGCCGTGCAAGAGAACCTCATCCAGTTCAAGTGCCCCGACAATCGCGCGCGTCTGCTGGGCCACCCCGGGAAAAGCCGTTCCGAGGGTAAACAATGAGAGTGAGAAGACCAGCGACATCGCCATCAGGGCAATGGTCGTGGGCAGCTTTATCAGCCGAAGGTTGAGGTAACTGAACGCTGCCGCCATCACCGTCAATACCGCCAGCAAATCAAACAGCCGCATAAACAATTCCCCGCGAGAAAGCTGACAACTGTTTCAAACGTGATAATCAAAAGACGCGTCAGGCATTGTTCTGGAAAACATCGTGACAACCCCAATGGCCCGTAGACTCTTCGTGGGAAAACCTCTGGAGAAACCGCAAGCCCATTACTGCCCTCGGCAACGAGGAGTCGCTGATCTTCCCCCCTTGCGACGAGCGCGCTGAGTTTGGCAGGGCTCGTTCGTAGCCCTGCACAGATTACCAAGAAGTGGCCAAGGTTATTGAGATGACCCTGCCTCACTCAGGAATAGTCAGGAGCCTCTGAGGGAGGGCGCACGCTGACCTCACACCGTCTGGAACTCAGCTGTAAATCATGCCGAAGCATCGGGGCAAGCACACGCCGAGCTTCGTCCGCCCTTCAGATGGACTGCGCTGCCTCGTGGCCGTCGCTTCCCACAAGCATCTTTTCCATGGCCAGGAGTTCGGCGAGCGCTTGGGGGTGTACCGGCTTGGTCAAGAATGTGTCGAAACCTGCTTCGAGGGCCTTGCGCTTGTCTTCGTCTTGACCGTAGCCGCTGACTGCGACGACCAGCGGGTGCCTTGTCCCCTGTTCGCGGCGAAGCTGGTGGGCGATCTCATAGCCATTCATTCCGGGCATGCCGATGTCGAGCAAGATGACGTCCGGCTGATGGGTCTGGAAGGCGGTCAGGGCGGACGGGCCATCGTGCGCGATCTCGACGTCGTGGCCCATGATCTTCAGGAGCATCTTGATGCTCATCGCCAGATCGACGCTGTCGTCGACCACCAGGACCCGCACGCAACGGCCGACGGCGAAAGGGTCTTTTCTGGACTCACGCGGTCGGTCGACCGGTCGCGCCAGGGCAGGCAGGCGAACCACGAACTCACAGCCCTTGTCTTGCCTCTCGCTATGGGCGGTCACGCTGCCGCCGTGCAGTTCCACCAGCCGCTTGACGAGGGTCAGTCCGATTCCCAGCCCCCCTTGTGAGCGATCGAGGCTCTTTTCGACCTGGGTGAAGAGGTCGAAGACTGTCGGCAAGAGTTCGGTTGGAATGCCTACCCCGTTATCGATGACTCGGATTTCAACCTCCGTGTCGATTCGCTTTGCCTCAAGCGCGATCTTTCCCTTGGGCGGGGTGTACTTGGCGGCGTTATTGAGCAGGTTCACCAAAATTTGCTCGAGGCGGGTAGGGTCGGCTTCGAGGTAAATCGGCTCCGACGGCAAGCTGACCGAGAGTACGTGGCCGCAGGCCTCCAAGAGCGAACGCACTGAGTCGATAGCCTGCGCGACCGATCGGGAAAGCTCAAGCCGCTCCTTGCGAAGCTGGATGCGCCCGCGGGTGATCCGGCTGACGTCGAGCAAGTCGTCGACCATGCGAGTCAGATGGTCCACTTGCTTTTCCATCATTTCTTTCATGCGCTCTTGGTCCGCGATTCCCGCATTGGGCCGGAGCAAAATGTGCAGACCGTTGCGTATCATGGCGAGCGGGTTGCGCAGCTCGTGCCCCAGCAAGGCCAGAAACTCGTCCTTGCGGCGGCCAGCCTCCTCCAAGGCCTCAGCCTGCCGGCGCAGTTCTTCCTTGTTTCTTTTCTGGCTGGTCACGTCGATGTTGACGCCCACCCAGTAGTCCATTCCGTCACGCGCCTGCGCCAGAACGCCGTGCGTCCAGATGGTTCGCTCACCGTCGGCGAATTGATGCGTGTATTCGGCGTCGTAGGCCTTGGAGCCCCCTCGCGAGGTCTCCCACCGGCTTTCCATGGTCACGCGAGTCTCCGGCGGCAGGAAGAAGAAGCGGCCTTTTTCCTGCATTTCCTCCAGGCTCGAGCCGGACAGCTCGAGGAACGAACCACTCACGTAAAGGAGCTTGCCGCCGGTGTCGGCAAGCCACACGCCGTAGGGAAAGCATTCTTCGATCAAGCGCAGGTAGACCGAATCGTAAGTTTGCAGTGCGTAGACGCGCTCGCTGCCGTCTTCCTCCACGACCAGAGCGTCGATCTCTCCCTGGCGGATGGCGCGGACGACCTGCTCGGGCTCCGCCAACCTCCACTCGCACTCGTGCAGCGCTGCACGGAGCGCGGCGTTTTGGCGGTGAAGAGCTTCGTTTTCCCGCTCGAGCACGTCGATGTCCATCGCCCTTATTCCTGGTCTCGCGGCCGGTCTTTAGCCAAGGGGAAGAGCAAGGTTACACTTGCGATTTCAGATCGAGTCCCACCAGCATGCGTTCACTATTGCTGAGATCGCCGATGATCTTGCGTAAGGGCTCAGGAAGCTTCCGGACCAGAGTCGGGATGGCGATGATCTGGTCGTCCTTGGCAAGCCGGGGGTTCTCGAGCAGGTCAACAACTTCGATATCATACTGGCCGGCCATGTGTTCTTCGCAAAAGCGCTTCAGGTTCGCCAGCGCCGCCACGCACTTGGGCGAACGGCCGGCGACGTACAGCCGAAGCAGCCAGATGGGTTGACTACCGAAATCCTCACCAGCCCCGGCTGCAAAATCGATGCCCGTGCTCATATCAGTTGCCCTGACCCCAGGGTCCATCAAAGTCGGCTTTGCGGTACCGTGCCATTTCCATCCGATCGCTCTGGTTCTGCGCCTCCCTGACCCGGGCCTCGGCCAGTGTTTCCTCCAGCTCGGCTTCGGCGGCGGCCAGGTCCGCACGCATGGCGGCGATCTGGGCCTCCACGGCCTGGCGCTTCCGCTCCAGCTCGCGTTGTTTCCGCGTCAGCTCTTGCTGCCGCTGCAGGTCTTGGGCACGCTCGCGTTCCTCATGCACCTTGCGTGCCGAGCCGGTGAGCACGCCATCGGGGCCCCGGTTCACGTCCACCAGGTTGATGCCATCGTTCGTAATCAGGAACTCGCGGACCTGGTTGGAGTGGGCCATGCCGCGCGACTTCAGGAGATACAGAACGCGGTTCCGCTCGCCGTTGACTTCGATGTCGCGCAGCAAAAGCCAGGTATCGATCAGCGACGAGATACCCACGTCGGTTTGCTCGATGCTTGTGCCGGCGCACGTCAGGCTGGTGAAAATAGTTGTGATCTGCTGGGTCTTGAGCAGGTCCAGGAGCCGGGTCAGCATCGACTTGACCTCGCCGTAGGCTCCGACCGAGATGAAGTTGGTGATCGGATCCACCACCACCATCCGCGGCCTTCGTTCCCGGATGACCTTGTACATGGTCGCCAGGTGCGTTTCGAGCCCTTGCGAGGTCGGCCGGGCCATCTTGAAGTGCAGGCATCCGCGTTCGACGTGATGCTCCAGGTCGATGCCAATCGAGCGCATGTTACGAATGATCTGGCTCTGCGACTCCTCGAACGCGAAATAAATCGCATTCTCGCCCCGCTCGCACGAGGCGCTGATGATCGTCGCGGCCAGGCTGCTCTTGCCCGTTCCCGCCGTGCCCGAAATCAAAACGCTGCTGCCGCGATAGAGCCCCTTGCCACCGAGCATGGTATCGAGCCGGTCCAGCCCGGTCAGCACTCGCTCCGTGCTGGCCACGTGATCGATTCCGACCGACGTGATGGGCATGACCTCGATGCCCCTCTCGTCGATCAGGAAGGGGTATTCGTTGGTGCCATGCGTCGTGCCGCGATACTTCACCACGCGGATGCGGCGAGTGGCCACCTGGTCGCTGACACGATGGTCCAGCAGGATGACGCAGTCCGAGACGTACTCTTCCAGGCCGTGGCGGGTGAGTGATCCCTCGCCCCTCTCGGCCGTGATGATCGCCGTGACGCCCTTATCCTTCAGCCAGCGAAAGAGGCGCCGGAGCTCGGCCCGGATGATCGACTGGTTGGAAAGCCCGGAAAAGAGCGTCTCGATGGTGTCGAGCACCACCCGCTTGGCTCCGATCGTATCGATGGCTGAACCGAGACGGATGAACAGGCCGTCGAGGTCGTATTCTCCCGTCTCCTCGATTTCGCTCCGCTCGACGTGAACATAGTCAAGGGCCAGTTTCTCCTCTTCGACCAGGGCGCGCAGGTCGAAACCCAGCGAGCGCACGTTCGCGGCCAGTTCGTTTTCCGTCTCCTCGAAGGCCATGAGGACGCCGGGCTCGCCGTACTTGATTGCCCCCTTGACCAGAAACTCGATGGAGAGAAGGGTCTTGCCGCAACCCGCTGCGCCGCAGACGAGCGTTGGCCGCCCCCGAGGCAACCCTCCCCCGGTGATCTCATCGAGACCGACGATGCCCGAGGGACACTTATCCAAAGCGATCCGGCCGACCTCCGCGCCCTTCACAAATACCTCCCACGTGCCCGGCGGAGCGAGACCGCGACGGTCCAATCAGTCGTCCCCCAAAAAGGCACCTCGAGCCGGCCTGGGCGGACGACTTTATCCCCAGACGTGACGGATCCCAAAAGCCCGTGTTTCACCTGATACCGAAACACGAGATGAAAGAAATTTTATCTTCGGATTCTTAGTATCACTCACGCTGCTTAACGTCGCACATCGAAGCCCTCGGATCAAGTCATCTCCGACCAGAATTGCTGCAACCGCGCAAGCGTGTCGAAGGGAGTTGCGAAATCGGAGGCGGGAGGCCGGGACCATACGCTGGGGTCCTCGGCGCGGTTTGCTGGGCGTCGCCTACAGCCGCGAATCAGGCCGTCGCGCTCATGGCTTTTTTCCTGGGAGGCATTCCGCCTTTTGTATGGCCGTTTCCCAGGCCCCTGGACGGGCACGCCCCGAAGGCGGGGGATTCTCGCCCGCATTGCAAGGTCTTCAGGCGCTGAATCGTCGAAATCCCAGCGTCTTCGAATTGGCACCGGCAATGCTTTGTCATTTCACTTGTCGGCCGGAGGGAATCACCAATGAGCCCTCGCGTTCGATATCGCCGATCGCCATGAAGGATCTCCTTGGGCGAAAACTCGCCGGCCGCGGGTCGGGCAGCCGGGCCCGGCCTTAGCTCGTCCGGACTTCCCTGATCTTATGAAGGATTAGCATGGACTGGCGCAACCGCATCGGACTCTACGGCTCCTACTTTCTCGGCATGGCGGCGATCGGTTTCACCCTGCCTTACCTGCCGCTTTGTCTGGGCGAGAAGGGGCTCTCGGACCGCGCGATCGGCATCGTCTCGACACTGGCGGCGCTGTCGGGCCTGGCACAGTTTCCCGTTGGGCTCTGGTCGGACCGGATTGGCTGGCGGAAGCCGTTCCTGGTCGCCGCGCTGGCGCTGACAGCCTTGTCAACCGTGTTTCTGCGCGGTGCGCGAAGCCCCGCCTGGCTGGGGTTTCAGGTGATTCTGTTCGCCGAGAACGGAATCGGCCGTTCCATCGTCGAGAGCCTCTCCGGAGCCGAGGCAGCGGCTCTGGCCCCCAAGGGAAGCGTGGGTTCTGCCCTGGGATCGCTGCGATTCTGGAAGCCCATCGGCATCGTGCTGGTGGCCCTGCTGGGTAGCTGGATGTCGGAGCGATATGGCGTCGGAGCGATTCTGCTGCCACTGGCTCTTGCGCAGGGCCTGGCCGTGGCCGTCGCGCTCTTGATCCATGAGACCGATGGCAGGGACAAACAGGATCAGGCCAGAGCCGCGAATGACGGAGGAACAAAATCGCAGACCGCGAGCCCTTCACTCACCAGTTCAACATACACCGGCTGGCTCCCTCGAGATTCGGGACTTTGGTGCTTCGTAGCAGCGATGATCCTCTTTCACGCCGCGAACTCACCCGGTGGAGTCTATCTGGGTTTGTTTCTCAAGAGGGATCTCCAAGCCCCCGAACGGATGCTGGCCTACGCATTTATCGTAAGCATGTTCGCGTGGATGCTCGTCGTCTGGCCGGCAGGCTGGCTCGCGGACCGTTGGGGGCGAAAGCCGCTCTTGATTGCAGGATGGGCCATCATGTCGTTGCGGCTGGGGATCGTGGCCATGATCCACAACCCGTGGATGGCCGTGGCGATTCAAGCGCTGGACGGCCTGGGCAATGGCCTCTTCGCGGTAATCGCCGCCGCCTGGGTGACCGATCGCCTGGCCGATCCGCGCAAATCGGGCGAGGCGCAAGTGATCGTAGGGTCATGCCTGGTCCTCGGTTCGGCGCTGGGGCCTGCGGTCTCAGGGTTCCTGATCGGACCCCTTGGATACCGCGGTCTGTTTTCTGCCCTGTCAGCCCTTGGGGCAGTCGCAACAGCAATTGTCATCCGCTTGGTCCCGGAATCGCTGCCCCGCGATGAGCACTTGACTGTTCATGCGTCTTTGCCTTGGGGGACCGATCAGACGTGACCACGGAAACAGTATCGATATCTTTGGTTTCGACCCTGTTCGGCCTGACGTATCTCGGCCTGGCCCTGGGGAAAGTTCCCGGCCTGCGGATCGGCAGAGCGGGGATCTCAATGGTGGGAGCCGCCGCCATGCTCGGCCTCGGCGTGCTCTCGATGCGGGACGCGGCAAAGGCCGTCGACTACGAGACGATCGTCTTGCTCTTCAGCATGATGGTTGTCGTGTCGTACCTTCGCCTGGCCGGGTTCTTCGCTCTGGTGACGGAGCAGATCGCCGGCCGGTTCTCGGGAGCATTCACGCTCCTGGCAGTAATCATCACGCTGTCGGGCTTCCTCTCGGCGTTCCTGGTCAACGACGTCGTCTGCGTCGCAATGACGCCGCTGGTGCTTCATCTCTGTCAACGTCTGGAGCGGCCGCCAGTCCCGTACCTGGTGGGCCTGGCGACGGCCTCGAACATCGGCTCTGTCGCCACGATCACCGGGAATCCGCAGAATATCATCATTGGCTCGCTCTCGCATATCTCCTACTTGAGGTTCTCCGCGAGGTTGGCCCCGATCGCACTGCTGGGCATGGTTCTGAACTTCGTCGTGGTCGCACTGGTCTACCGCAACGTGCTCGGCAAGACTGGGCAAGGCGCCCCACCTGGTCACGAGTCGCAACGGCCTCGGGTCCATCGCAGCTTGCTGCTCAAAAGCGTCGTTGTGACATTGGCCACGGTCGGGTTGTTTTTCGCCCGACAGCCGATCGCGCTGGTGGCGCTGATCGCAGCAGCAGTGCTGATGCTCGACCGCGTTCGTCCCGAGAAGGTCTTTGCCATGGTCGACTGGCCCCTTCTTGTCATGTTCACTGGCCTATTTGTCGTCGTGAGCGCTTTCGAGGTCAACGTGGTCCGCACCTGGAGCCTGGAGCAGAACCACGCTCTTCTCGAGTCACCTGTTGTCCTACTCAGCGGGCTGTCCTTGGTCCTGTCAAACCTCGTGTCGAACGTCCCGGCGGTCCTGCTTTTCAAGCCTCTCGTGGAGGTCATGCCGCAGAAGGAGCTCGCCTGGCTCGCGCTGGCGATGTCAAGCTGATCTTCGACAGTATACAGCCGCAACATCTTGTAGTGCAGGCATTTGCAGATTTACATGCGCGGCGTGGCACCAGGATCTGGCGGCGTGGCGGCGGGCTCTGGGGCGGTTTGTTGCACCG
>JBKQMU010000211.1:0-3464 GCA_052146555.1 Isosphaeraceae bacterium | reverse complement strand
GCGGTCAATACATAACTTGATTAGCTGGCGCTGAGCGACTCCACGCGGAGCCCGCCGGGGTCGCTCAATCGACTCGTTTCCGTTCACTCGATTACCCGCCCGCCTTCCAGGACCAACAGCGCGTCTTCCCATCCCTCGGGCGTCGAGAACGTCGGCGCGCCCGTTGCGGGCAGCGCCCCGATCGGTTTCTGCCTGCCATCTCGGGGATCGATCCAGAACCCGCTGGGCTGTCCGGCCGAATCGAGCTTATCCAGCTTGATGGAGAACTCGGCCTTGGCGCCCAGGTAGGCGATGATCCAGCGCCCGTCCTTGTGGCGGGCGGCCACGTTCAAGATCTGTCCGCTGGTCTTGCCGCCGCTGGCGAAGATGTCCTGATCGGGGACCAGGTTCCACCACTCCCTGCGGCCCTCGAAGATCTTCTTCAAGATGCCAAGCTGTGTGGCGCCGGGGGCGTCGAGGGCCTGCTTCCAGGTCGGCAGCACCCGCCAGCTATCGTTGTGCCCGTAGGTGTGATGGGCGCCGGCGAGGTAAGAATAGTACGCTTGCCGTCGGATCCAGAGCGGAGTGACGTCGAACCCGTATTCGGAACCTCGCTCATACGCGCCTTCGGCCATCAGCACGGGCTTGATGGGCTTGAGGTTGTAGTCCTTGGTCACGAAGGGATAGATCAGCTCAACTTGCTTCCACGTCTGCATCGAGTTGAAGTCGAGCCAGCTTTCGCCATGGATGAAGCTCGAGGAATAGGGCGCGGGGTCGGGCTTGAAGGTGATCAGGTGAGCGCCGCCATCGCCTGCGTGCAGGCCCGCCGCCAGCTCCCGCAAGAGCGGCACGAATTCCGACTTCGCCTCGGGGGTCATGGACCAGACGATCGTCGGCACGTCCTTGTACCTTTGCGCAAGCCATTTCGCCCAGGCGCGGGCGTTGGCAACGGTGATGAACTTGCGATAGCGCTGATGGTACAGCGTCATGGAAATGTTGAAGTTGTGCTCTCGAGCGATCTGGAGGACGGCGTCGACATTCTTGAAATAGGCTTCGTTGGGCGTGAGGGGGTTGTTGTCGATCCAGGGCTTCTCACCGTGGACGTTCGGCTTCGTGCCGTCGCCGACGCCCATCAGCATCACCTGTGCGAAGACGAATCCGTTCTGCTTGCTCTTCTCGATGATCGTCCGGGCGTCGTTCAGAGAGTACTCGCGGAAGAGCTGCCACTGGGTCGTGCCCAGCCAGAAGACGGGCTGGCCCTTCTGGTCAATAAAATACCGACCGTTCTCGCTGACCTTGGCCGGGTACACCGGCTCCCCGGCCGTCTTGGCGACGGCCGCGTCCACGACCTGGCGAAAGACCCCCTCGGCGCCGCCGTGATTGGTCGGCAAGACCTGGGTCATGATCAGTGCCAGAAGCTCGTTCCGGGGATCGATCCAGAAATTGGTCGAGTACAATCCGCCCCAGAAATAGCGGCCCAGGACGGGCCTGTCCTTGTGGGGTGCCTTGGTCAGGAAGAGGCCGAAGCCCAGGCCGTATTTCATGCCGAACGCCGAGTGGTCGCCGATCTGGTTCGTTGTCATCAGCGCGATCGTCTCGGGCTTGAGGATGCGCGCACCGTCCAGGGTGCCCCCGTTCAGCAACATCTGGGCGAACCGCGTGTAATCTCGCGCAGTCGAGAACAGGCCGCCACCACCCGAGAAGAACGTCGCCGAGCCGTAGTTCGCCAGCAGCGGCGTGAGAGCCCCTTGCTCGTTCGCCCGGTAGATCGTGGCCTTCCTGTACCGCTTGGCCTCGGGGACAGAGAAGAACGTGTCGTGCATGTCCAGCAGCGTGAAGATGTGCTCGTGCAGATAGGCGTCGAAGCGCTGACCGGACACAACCTCGATCAGGCGCCCCAGCACGTCGTGGCTCAGCCCGTACGTCCACCTTTCGCCGGGCTGATGCGCCAGCGCGGCCTTGCCCAGGTGCTCGACCTGCTCAGCAATCGTCTTCAGCCTGTGGCCCTGCACTCCCGCGCGCGCATAGCTTTTCCCCAGGCGGTCGTTGTTTGTCAGGAACCTGCCATAAGAAAACCCCGATGTGTGCGCGAGCAGGTCGCGCACCGTGATCGCTCGCTTGGCGGGCACCGTCGCGATCTCGTTCTCGTTGTCATCCTTGGGGTCGCCCAGGACGCGCAGGTCATTGAGCTCGGGGAGGTATTTCGATACCGGATCGTCGAGCCCGATCTTGCCTTGTTCGACCAGTCTCATCACCCCGACGCAGGTGATGGGCTTGGTCATCGAGGCGATCGCGAAGATCGTGTCCTCGGTCATGGGCTCCTTGCTCTCCAGGTTCCGGTAGCCGAACGAGGCCACATACGCCACCTTGCCCCGGCGCGCGACCACGTCAACCCCGCCTGGGATCTTGCCGTCATCGACAAGCTTTTGAAGAGCCGGCTGGAGCCGGTCCAGCTTTCCCGGCGACAGTCCGACCGCGTCCGGCTGGGCCCTCGGCAGCTCACCAGCCTGGGCGAATGCGGTGACGAAGAGAACCAGGGACGTGATCAATCGCGTGCGATGACTCATGAACGATCCTTCCAAAGGTCGACCCGAGGCTGGCCTGCAACCGCAAACCTCATTCGACAACACCCCACCCACCCCGTCAAGCGGCTGCGGCACGGCAGAGAACGAACGCGTTCCACATTACGGTTTCAGCAAACTTGGAAGGCCCGGGTTTGGTTCCATAGGGGCTTGGCACAGGCTATTCCCATCCTTGTCTTGCAGTCTCAGCCGAGGCGAACCACCGGGCTCCAGTCCCAAGAAGATCCGGGGCCGGCGGTCCGAATCGAGGAGGCTCAAGGCAGCCTGGTTCTCCTTATTGACGGTCAGTACGATCTGCGGGTGCTTCGCACCCTTATGGCTGAGCTGAAAGACTGCTCCGTCATGCGGATCGGGAGTGACGGCAAGGAGCGCTCGTGGAAATCCTCCCTTATCAACGAGCATGATGCTTCCTGCCCGGACTTCCTCGGTTCTCTGGGCAAGTTGGGTGCCACCCATCGCGATCAGGATCGCAGCCAACACGATCAGGCCACCGAACCGCTTCATGTGGCGATTGGCCCGTCTCAAGTCAAGGCACTCTCACTCAAGGCGTTCCACGCGGTCGGCCAGTTCGTTAGACAAGAGCTTCTCCATGGCGATCTCCGAGCTTGAGAATACAACGGACGCGACAGCATCCCGTCCCCGTTCGGCCACGAGCCGACCGATCATTGCTGCAAGAATCTCGATAATGTCTGGTTTCTGGATTACCGTCTGCGCTGTCCTGCCGCCGCAGGACCCAGAAGACGATGCGGGAAGAAGGAACGAGCAAGTAGCAAGTAGACGCACCCCAGGGTGGTATGGACCGTCCCTGGGCTTGGCAGTGCTCTTCGCGCCGTGCTACGATTGCCTATCATAACGTCGTTGAGCGTCGGGCCTAACACTCAGGCGAGGGACCGCCGGACCGGA
>JBKQMU010000210.1:0-3536 GCA_052146555.1 Isosphaeraceae bacterium | reverse complement strand
GCCGCGAAAGCGAGCTCAGGTTGGCCGAGAGCGAGTATGCTCGCGTGAAGAATCTCTATTCTCGAAGAGTGGCCTCCCGAGAGGAATACGACCAGAAAGAGGCCACGGTCAACACCGCGCAGGCGTCGCTCGATGAGGAGAAGGCCATGCTCAACACCGCCATCCAGTCGGTTGAGGTTGATAAAGCCGAGGTGAAACACACCCAGACGCGTATCGACGACTCCGTCCTCAAGTCTCCCGTGAAGGGAAGGGTCCTGTATCGCCTGGCCGAGGAGGGAGAGGTCCTCGCGTCGGGTGGGAAAGTGCTGACCCTGCTCAATCTCGAGGACGTCTACATGGATCTGTACCTTCCGGGACAGGAGGCGGCCCGGATCAAGTACGGCGACGAGGCCCGTATCGTGCTGGATGCCGCGCCTGGTCGAGTGGCTCCGGCCAAGGTTACGTTTGTCTCCCCAGAGGCCCAGTTCACCCCCAAGCAAGTCGAAACCCGTAGCGAACGCGACAAGCTGATGTTCCGCGTCAAGATTCAGGTCCCACCCGAGCTGGTAATGCCGTACATCGATCGCATCAAGACCGGAATCCGGGGCGTTGGCTACGTGCGGTATGACGATGCGGTAGCCTGGCCCGACTCCCTCAAGAGCAGCATTGCGATCCCCAAGACCGAGTCGGTCACCTCCGAGTCGCAAGCCAAGGTCCCGTGAGAGCGTGATGATTCCGGGGGGCTTGGCCCATGTCTCGCTCCGAACCGCAGATATCTTTGATGCCCAGCACGACTGAGCCCGTGGCTTCCGTCAGGGGTGTCACGCACCTCTATGGCAGCACCCTCGCTTTGGACGACATCACGATCGACATCCCACCGGGCCGGATGGTGGGCCTGATTGGTCCTGACGGCGTCGGCAAGTCGTCGCTCATGGGGTTGATCGGCGGCGCCAAGAAAATCCAGAAGGGAAAGGTCATCGTCCTGGGGGGCGACATCGCTGATGTCCGCCATCGTGGCGCCGTCTGTCCCCGGATTGCCTACATGCCTCAGGGGCTAGGCAAAAACCTCTACTTCGAACTCAGCGTCTACGAGAACATCGACTTCTTCGCGCGGTTGTTCGGCCTGCCGGCCGCGGAGCGGAAGAGGCGAATCGGCGAGCTGCTGGAGGCGACCGGCCTGGGTCCCTTTCCTGACCGGCCGGCGGGCAAGCTCTCCGGTGGCATGAAGCAGAAGGTCGGGCTCTGTGGAGCCTTGATCCACGACCCCGATCTGCTGATCCTCGATGAGCCGACCACGGGTGTCGACCCTCTCTCTCGCCAGCAGTTCTGGGCACTGATTGATGAGATTCGCTCCGGTCGACCCGAGATGAGCGTCCTGATCTCCACAGCCTACATGGATGAGGCCCAGCGGTGGGATTGGATCGTGGCCATGGACGCAGGCCGCGTGCTGGCGACCGGCACGCCCGGTGAGTTAATGGAACGCACGGGGACGCGCGATCTGGAGGAGGCCTTCGTCGCCCTTCTGCCCCCGGAGAAGCGAGGTGATCGGCAGAAGCTGACGATTCCGCCCCGGCCGGAGATTGGCGGAGAACCGGCGATCACGGCCACCCGCCTGACCCGCCGGTTCGGCAACTTCACGGCGGTGAACGACGTCAACCTGTCGATTGAGCGGGGAGAGATCTTCGGTTTCCTCGGGTCCAACGGCTGCGGTAAGTCGACCACCATGAAGATGCTCACCGGGCTCTTGCCCGCCAGCGAGGGGGAGGCCAGGCTCTTCGGGCAACCAATCGACGCCAACAGCAATGAGACGCGGATGCGCGTGGGCTACATGACCCAGGCCTTCTCGCTCTACGGTGAGCTGACCGTGCGGCAGAACCTCGACCTCCACATACGGCTCTACCATCTCCCGGCGGAGCAGGCCCGCGAACGAATCCGGGAGCTGGTTGACAGGTTCGGGCTGGAGTCCCACCTCGACGCGCTGGCCGAGCAGCTTCCCCTGGGACTGAAGCAGCGGCTCTCGCTTGCCGTCGCCGTGCTCCACGGCCCGGATATGCTGATTCTCGACGAACCGACTTCCGGCGTCGACCCGGTCGCCCGCGACGAGTTCTGGGAGCTGCTCATCGATCTGTCGCGGCGACAAAGCGTGACTATCTTCGTCTCGACCCACTTCATGAACGAAGCCCTGCGGTGCGATCGGATCTCGCTGATGCACGCGGGGAACGTGCTCGCCTGCGACACCCCCCAGGCGCTCATGAAGGCAAGGGGGACCGACGATCTCGAGCAAGCCTTCATCGCCTACATCGCCGACGCGGCCGGCGATCTGGGACAGCCTGCCAGGTCGAAGGAGGTTGCGGCCCAGTCCGCCAAGCCGGTCGAAGCCAACGCGCAGCCGGTCGCTCCGGCGGCCTCACTGGGCTCGCCGTTCAGTCTCGGGAGGCTCTTGGCCTATACCAACCGTGAGGCCATGGAGATCCTCCGCGACCCCGTGCGGCTTGCCTTCGCCTTCGTTGGCTCGGCGATCATGATGTTCGTCTTCGGTTTTGGCATCACCACGGATGTCGAGGACATCAAGTACGCCTCGCTTGACCTCGATCAGACGCCGGAGAGCCGGAGCTATCTCGAAGCGTTCGCGGGATCGCGGTACTTTCTCCAGCGGCCACCGCTTTACACGGCTGACCAGATGAAACGCCGGCTCGAGGCCAACGACATCTCCCTGGCCATCGAGATTCCACCTCTCTTCGGCCGTGACCTCAGGCGCGGTGGCCGGCCGGAAGTCTCGGCCTTGGTGGACGGAGCCAATCCGTTACGCGCCGAGACCATCAAGCAATACGTTGCCGGGGTCCATGGCACGTTTCTTCGCGATCCGTCTCAAAACATCGCCGGCAACCACTCAGGGACCAACTCCGCCGATATTCAGGTGCGGTACCTCTACAACCCGACCTTCGAGAGCATCTACGCGATCGTCCCAAGCGTGCCGGCGATCGTGCTGGTGCTGATTCCCGCCATTCTCATGGCGGTGAGCGTGGTCCGCGAGAAAGAGCTGGGCTCGATCACCAACTTCTACGTCACCCCCACCACGCGGATTGAGTTTCTCTTGGGCAAACAGCTTCCCTACATCGTCATCGGCATGATCAATTACGTGATTTTGATGCTGATGTCGATACTCGTATTCGGAGTGCCGGTCAAGGGCTCCGCCTTGACACTGACCCTCTGTGCTCTCTTGTACGTCACGGTGACCACCGGCATCGGCCTTCTGATCTCGACCTTCACGTCGAGCCAGGTGGCCGCTGTCTTCATCACGGCGATCGTGACGATTCTGCCCACAACCCAGTTTTCGGGCTTGCTCCAGCCGGTCTCGACCCTGGAGGGTGGGGCCAGGCGGATGGGCTCGCTCTGGCCGACGACGTATTACATGCACGCCAGCGTCGGGGCCTTCACAAAGGGGCTCCCGGCGCGGCTGCTGGCTGAGGACGCCATCATCCTGGCCTGCTTCATCCCCGTGCTGATGGTTCTTGCCTCGCTGGCCTTGCGCAGCCAGGAGGAGTGACGGTGCGATC
>JBKQMU010000209.1:0-7157 GCA_052146555.1 Isosphaeraceae bacterium | reverse complement strand
AAGGCATTGTCGTTTTCGAGTGAGCGCTTCTCCGAATTCCATCATCTCGTTTCGTGGCTTGTTTTACAGGGCGCAAGCCACTGTCAGCCTTATGTCAATCTTCGTATCACGCTTGTTTTAGGTCTAGGTCGTCTGCTGGGGCAGATAGTCGCGGACCGGGGTATCCGCCCCTGCGGTCGAATGCTGTCTTCCAGACCCGGGCGTGCGGCGGTCTCGGTGGTCCAGGCGAGGCAGAGATACAATCTATATTGTCCAGTCATCCGCGGCAAATAGCAATGTCGCCTTTGTGAGATCCACGTTACACAAGGAGTTCATGATGACCACGAATCTCAATCCGAACCCACCAGGAGTGATCGCTCCGCCGTTCACGTTCGAGTCAGCGACACAAAAAGTGCGATTGGCCGAGGACGGCTGGAACTCACGCGACCCAGGCCGCGTCGCTCTCGCCTACACCGAAGACTCGGTGTGGCGCAATCGGAGCGAGTTCATCGTCGGCCGCGACCAGATTCGGACGTTCCTGGCCGGCAAGTGGGATCGCGAACTCGATTATCGGCTGGTGAAGGCGCTGTGGGCCTTCACCGACAACCGAATTGCCGTTCGCTATCAGTACGAGTGGCACGACGCCACCGGCCACTGGTACCGCAGTTACGGAAACGAATTGTGGGAGTACGACGAACACGGGTTGATGCGTCGCCGGGAAGCAAGCATCAACGATGTCCCCATCCTCGTAAGCGACCGCAAGTTTTTCTGGCCTGCTCCCGGTCCGCGACCGGCGGACCACCCCGGTATCCCCGACGTCCGCTAACCATTGACCCGTTCTCTCAACTCCCCCTGTTCCGGAGACACGATTATGCACCTCACGACGCCTCGGACCCTGGTTCTCGTTCTGCTTTCAATCACCGCGGTGGCCTTCGGTCCGATCCGCTCGGTCTCGGCACAACAGCCGGTGAAGGTGTCCCACAAGACCGTCAGGGTCGGCGACCTGGACATCTTTTACCGCGAGGCTGGTCCGACGGACGCTCCGGCAATTCTGCTGTTGCACGGCTTCCCAACCAGTTCGCAGATGTTCCGCAACTTGATACCCGCGCTCGGCGACAAGTATCGGGTCGTCGCGCCGGACTATCCCGGCTATGGCCACAGCTCGATGCCGCCGCGCGACAAGTTCGCGTACACCTTCGACAGCCTGGCCAATGTGATCGACGAGTTCACCGAGAAAGTCGGACTGACGAAGTATGCCCTGTACGTGCAGGACTACGGGGCACCGGTCGGGTATCGGCTCGCGTCGCAGCACCCGGACCGGATCACCGCGATCGTCGTCCAGAACGGCAACGCCTACGACGAAGGGCTCGACAACGACTTCTGGAAGCCGATCAAGGCCTACTGGAAGGAGCCGAACAGCAAGGAAAAACGCGACGCGATCCGCAACCTCGTCACCTACGAGGCGACCAAGTGGCAGTACACGCACGGGGTCAAGAACCCCGAACTCGTGAGCCCGGACGGGGCAGCCCACGACCAGTTCCTGCTCGACCGCCCAGGGAACGACGAAATCCAACTCGACCTGTTCCTCAGCTACGGCAGCAACCCGCCGCTGTATCCGAAGTGGCAGGAATATTTCCGCAAGCACCAGCCGCCGATGCTGATCGCCTGGGGTAAAAACGACAAGATCTTCCCGGCCGACGGAGCCGAGCCGTACAAGCGAGACCTGAGGACGTTGGAGTTCCACCTGCTCGACGCCGGCCACTTCGCCCTGGAATCCGACGGCGACGAAATCGCCAAACTGATGCGGGATTTTCTCGGCAAGCACGTGACGAACAAGTAAGTCCGACACGAGATGCCCTTGGTTCTACCAAGGGCATCCGTCCTGCAGGCATCGTCGCGAAAGGAGCAACCCATGTCCGCTACGGCACATGCAACCCGTCGAGAATACCCGAGTGACATCGCCTTTACCCCGAGGTTGAAGGCGATTCAGAACCAGAAGGGCTCTCGGGGTAATTACGCCCGAATGAAACGCGGCGAGGGGCGGCAGGCGAGCATCACCCCGGACCTGGCCAAGCACATCGCGGACCTGGACATGTTCTACCTCGGCACCGCGAACGCTGAGGGGCAGCCGTACATCCAGTACCGCGGCGGCTCGCCTGGCTTCCTCAAGGTGCTCGACGAACAGACCTTGGGGTTCGCTGACTTCGGCGGCAACCGCCAGTACGTCACGCTCGGCAATCTCAGCGAGAACCCCAAAGCGTTCCTCTTCCTGATGGACTACGCGAACAGCCGTCGGGTGAGGGTCTGGGGGACCGCGCGCGTCGTCGATGGGGATGCCGCTCTGGAAAAACGGCTCCGCGACCCGGCCTACCCCGGCAAATTCGAGCGGGTGATCCTGTTCACGGTCGAAGCGTGGGAGGTGAATTGCCAGCAACATATCCGCCCGGGATTCTCGCAGCGGCAGATCGCGCCTGTGATCGAGTAACTTCAAAAACGGACTGCCGAACTGGAATTTGAAGTCCAGCGCTTGCGGTCAGAGTCTTTATCTAACAACGGACAATAAGAAGGAGTGTCATCATGCAGTTCAATAAGCACGACACGGCACTGGTTGTGATCGACCCACAGAACGATGTCCTGAGCGAGAAGGGCGTCTCCTGGGGTCTGGTCGGCGAGAGCGTCAAGGACAACAACACGGTCGAGAATCTCGCCAGGCTTTTCACGGCTGCGAAGGACCAGGATCTCGGCGTGTTCATTTCGCCCCACTACCTGTACCCCCACGACCAGGCTTGGCAGTTCTGCGGCCTCGTCGAAAAGATGATGCTGGAGAGCAAGGAGTTCTTCCGACCCGACCCGCTGGGCCGCGACGGGTTCTCCGGCTCCGGGGCCGATTGGCTCGACCGGTACAAGCCCTTCATCGAGGATGGCAAGACGGTTGTGGTGGACCCGCACAAAATGTGGGGTCCGCAGACCAACGATCTGGTCTTTCAGCTCCGCAAGCGCAGCGTCAACAAGATCATCCTGGCCGGGATGCTGGCCAACCTCTGCGTCGAGAGTCACCTGCGCGAGTTGCTGGAACAAGGCTTCGAGGTCGCGGTGGTGAAGGACGCGACCGCCGCCCCGAGACATCCCGAGATTGGGGACGGCTACCAGGCGGCACTCATTAACTACGGTTTTCTGGCGAATGCGGTCCTGACGACCGACGCCGCCGTGAAGGCCATGAAATAGCCCAACGGATTGATCACACAACCCGCATTCAATGGGAGGACTGAACTTGGCCACGAAATTAGCAGGTAAAATCGCACTCGTCACGGGCGGTAGCTCCAGGCTGGGCCTCGCGACCGCAAATCGATTCCTCTCCGAAGGTCGTCGTCACGGGCCGACGCCAGGGAGAACTCGACGTGGCCGTAAAAGAACTCGGTGGCAGCGCCCTCGGTGTGCGGGGCGACGTGTCGAACCTCTTCGATCTCGACCATCTCTACGCGACGATTCGCGAACAGTTCAAGCGACTTGACGTCCTCTTCGCCAATGCCGGCGGCGGGGCGTTCGTACCGCTCGGCGAAATCACCGAGGAGCACTTCGACAAATACTTCGGCATCAATGTGAAAGGAACACTATTCACCGTGCAGAAGGCGCTGCCCCTCGTGACCGCAGGCGGTTCGATTGTGCTCAACGGCTCGATGGTCACGATCAAGGGGATGCCGGGATTCATCGAGGAAGGCAAAGGGACGTCGCCATTACTCGCCGTAGGACAAGTGGCCTAGGTAGTCTGCTGGGGCAGGCGCTGGGTCGAGTCGTGGGCCGGGGCATCCGCCCCGCGGTCGAATGCTGTATTCCAGACCCCGGCGTGGGGCGGTATCGGTGGTCCAGGCGAGGCAGAGAAACTCTCCACGAGGTCCGGCGATCATATCTTAAAACATGATGCCAGACTCGCAGAGCTTCCGCCAAGCGTGGGGGTCAGGCCCAGAGGAGGTCGTGCCGGGTGAAAGTTTCAGACGCGACCGGGGCGGGCGCGGCTCAGGGTTCGGGTCATGAGCGTCGCCTGAGCCCCGTTGCGCGCTTCCTCCGTCGCATCCGGAGCGGGCGTACGCTGTACGTAAGTCCCGTCCGGTCGCATGTCCCAGGCTTGACGTTGATCGTGGAGGTTGAGCTCGAGGATCTCCCAGAGTCGTTCCTTCAAGGCACGAAGCTCGACGGGAGCGACGGCCTCGACCCGGGCCGAGAGGTTGCGCTGCATCCAATCGGCCGAACCGATGAAAAACTCGCCGTCGAGCGGATCTTCCGCACCGCTCGCGAAGTGGAAGATGCGCGCATGCTCGAGGAACCGTCCGATGATCGAGATGATCCGGATATTCTCGGTGTGGCCCGGGACACCGGGGCGGAGGCAGCAGAAGCCGCGGATGACCAGGTCAATGGGCACCCCCGCGCGTGAAGCCGCGCAGAGGGCATCGCAGATCGGAGGGTCCTCGAGCTGGTTCATCTTGGCGATGATCCGCGCGGGGCGACCGGCCTGGTGATGAGCGATCTCCCGCTCGATCATCTCGAGGAATCGCGTCCGCATAGTCATTGGTGAGATGAGCAATTTATTATAATTGCGCTTGAGCGAGTAACCGGACAGGAAATTGAAAAGGTCAACGAGATCTCCGGTCAGGACCGGATTGCATGTGAAAAGACCAAGGTCGGTGTAAAGGCGGGCTGTGCGGACGTGATAATTCCCTGTGCCGATGTGGGCGTAGCAGCGCACTCCGTTGGGCTCCTGGCGGACCACCAGGGCCGTCTTGGTATGTGTTTTCAGGCCGATGACACCATAGACGACATGGGCACCGACGAGCTCCAGCTCCGTGGCCCAGTGCAGGTTGCGCGCCTCGTCGAAGCGGGCGCGAACCTCGATGAGGCAGACGACCTGTTTCCCCGACTCGGCCGCGCGAACCAGCGAGCGTACGAAGGGAGTGTCGTCCCCCACGCGATACACCGTCATCTTGATCGAGCGCACCAGCGGATCGTCGGCCGCCGTGCGGATGAACCGCTCCACGCTCGAGTCAAAGCTCTCGTAAGGATGGTGGACCAGGATGTCACCCGCCCGGATCGCCGCGAAGATGTCTGACTCAGAGTCGGGCAGCATCAAGGGCTCCACGGGATCCCACGGCGGGTCCCTGAGGTCGGACCGCGGCAGCGAGGCGACGCTCATCAATCCTGTGTAATCGAGCTCGCCCGAAAGTTCGTACACGTCTCCTTTGCTGAGCTCGAACTGGTTCACAAGGAGTTCGCGAAGCCAGGGATCAGCTTGCGCCTGGACTTCGAGCCGGACCACCGGCTCGAATCGCCTCTGCTTCAGCTCTTCGGCGACCTGCTGGCGCAACGTGCTGGCGTCTTCGTTCAGCTCGACCTCCGCGTCGCGGGTCACCCGGAAGAGCGTCGTGTCGAGAATCTCCATGGCGGGGAAGACCGCGTCGAGGTTGTGCTTGAGGATGTCGTGGAGGCGAACAAAGACGTCAGCCTGCCCCGGAGCCTTGGTCCGTAGTGCAACCCACGACGGCAGCAAGTTCGGTACCTTGATCCGCGCGAAGCCGCGCGCGCCGGTCTCGGGATTGCGAAGGATCACCCCGAGAGAGGTCGAGAGATTGGAGAGAAACGGAAACGGGTGGGCTGGATCGACTGCCAGTGGAGTGAGCACGGGGAGAATGTTCGCCAAGAAATAGGCTCTCGCCTCGTTCTGCTGCTCGGCCGTCAGCTCGTCCCAGCCGGCCAGTGAAACGCCGTGTTCCCTCAGCTTGATCACCAGGGCGGCGAACGTCTCGGCCTGCTCCTGGAGCATGCGGAGAACCTGCTCGCGGATGCCGAGCAACGGTTCCTCGCCGCCGGCCTGCTCGGTCTTTGCCCGCCGCTTGAGAAGCTCGATCCGCTTCATGAAGAACTCATCGAGATTCGACGAGAAGATCGCCAGGAACTTGAGTCGCTCGAGCAGAGGAGTTCGCTCGTCCTGGGCTTCGTGGAGAACCCGGCGATTGAACTCGAGCCAGCTCATGTCCCGATCCTGGTAGACAACCTCCGCGCCGGTCGGCGGTTCCACGATCTCCGTCGGGCTCTCAAACGGCATGTTCATCTTCCTCCGACCAGGTCGGTATGAGTCTTCTCGGGAGATGTCGTAGGTTTCCGAGCTCTGTCCCGTGTGAGTGGCAGACGATCTTGCAGTACGAGTACCGGGGACACCATGCCTGACTCCGAAATCTAAGTACGATGTCTCCGGAACTGCATGTGGTGATGGCCCCGACACCGCCGACAACCAGACCGAAGCGGGTGCCGGCAAGGTGCCAATCGGGCCGGGAGGCGGTGTCCAAGGCCCAGAAGATCAGGCCGACGAGCCCCCCGAGGACTACCGAGGCGATTACACCGAGGATGAATCCCCAAATCAGACGGCCCATGGTGGTGGCCTCGTCGTTCATTGGACCTCAGTTGGCCAACAGGTAAACGAAACGGACCGCCGAGAACTTGGAAAGCCTCGTGACTACTTCACAGCTTACGATCAATGCGTGGTACTCTCTGAAATACCCGGGTAGTGCCATCGCAAAGTTTTCCCGCTAGCGATCGGCCTGCGAGTCGGCCCCCGGCTGGGAGTCTCGGCCTCGATGGTAGTCTGGAAGATGCAGAGCTTTGGTCGCGACATACCCGATGCCGAAGGCAAACGTCAGCCAGAAAGTCACCAGGCAGGAGCAGATTCCGGTATCCAACCAAAGGCCGCCGAGCGCGGCATTGTAGACGGAGAAGGCGAGCGACAAGATCCACGCCGAGACGGCCAGCATGAGGAGCCACCCGGCTACCTTCGGGTCCAGGAAGACGAACACCGCCGGCACCCACCCAACGGAGAGCAGGAGGACCAACAGGAGCCCTTCTCTGACCGAGCCGATACACGCCGCTGCCCGAATGGCGAGGGCCAGAACGACGCCCGCGAGCGGCACGGCGATCATCAGCGACCAGAGGTGGAATCTGGGAAGGGGCATGGGAGGAAGGCCTCGAGGTTCGTTCTGCGTCGCTGAAGCTAAGCCCTGAATTCGGGGGGCCGGTCCAGGCAAGCCCACGAGTCGGACTTGCCCAAAAACCCCAGGCCGCACGCGGGGGCGTCTCATGGCCGGGCCCCCAAGGGGCTTGACTGTAAAAAGCCGTTTCTAGATGACCCTTTACAC
>JBKQMU010000208.1:0-35069 GCA_052146555.1 Isosphaeraceae bacterium | reverse complement strand
CCCGCCTCGCGGCGACGCAGTTACGGTTAGCTACAAGCCGGAGAACGTCTACTTGGAGAGGACTTTCACCCCCCGGACCCGACACACTTACAGACACACTGCCACGCTCACGTCCCCGTGAGCGTGCTCTGCCGGGACCAGCTTCAGCATCGGGCAGGCGGACACGCTTGCTCTGGCGCAAGCGTGGCACCCCGAACTGTGACCCAGTCACCCAGAACGTTGGGCAGTCCGCTCGCTCATTCGCATTTGCTTGTCTCCGACACGACAGGGGGATATGTTAAACTCATCCTTTTGCATCGACGCGTCACTGCAGCAGCTCCATCAAGGGGAAAACAATGAGGCGACGATCGATCATGGCCGGCGCTCTTGCGCTTGCGCTTCTTTCCGTTCCAGGTAGCCGCGCTTTTGCTCAATGGGGCTACCCCGTAGGGTACGGCGGCTACGGCTGGGGCGGCTGGGGCGCCACAGGCCAGGGCGACATCGCCCGCGGCATGGGCGTCTACGCGGCGGGCGCAGGGTATTACAACAAGGAGACGGCCATCGCCAAATCCATCAACACGGATACGGTCATGCGGTGGAACCAGTACGTCTACGAAGCGCAAGAAAACGCCAACCGGATGCATCACGCCAAGCTTGCTCAAGAGCGATTCAATACTAACAAGGCCGCCGACCAGATCAGGGACCGGTTACGAAATAACCCCGAACGGGCCGACATCTACCGCGGCGATGCCATGAACGTGGCTTTCGACGAGATCAACAATCCGCGTGTCTATGCCAAGGCCCTTGAAGGCGGCAAAATCAAGCTCGGCGGCGAGTTGATCCGCAACATTCCTTTTCAATATGCAGCCGCGGCGATCACGGTGAGTATTCATCAGCTTACCAAGGGCGGCCCGCCTCCGTCCTTGCTCAAGCCGGAATTCGCGGCCGAACTTGAACCGATAAAGAAACTTGGGCAAGAGCTTCGGAAGCAGATCGAGGAAGAGAAGAACCCAGATCCGGAGACGATTAGGAAGATGCTTGCCGCGATCAATGCCGCCGAGGAGAAGGTCGACAAGATCCTGCCGGCCAACACCCGTGACCGCAACGAGGCCGACAGGTACTTGAAGGCCCTGCACGGGCTGATCGCGATGCTCGAGACCCCGGCGATCGACGTGATCCTCTCGGGGGTGGAAAAGCGCCCGGACGCGACCTTGGGCGAGCTGCTTACATTCATGAACGCATTTAATCTACGGTTCGGAGCCGCGACGACTCCGACGCAAAGACAGGCCTACGACGCGCTCTATTCAAAGCTGGTGGAATTGCGCAACCAGGTCGCCCCGGCGCTGGCCTCGACGTCATCTCCTTCCAGCGGAGCGAGCGCCGGTACCGAGGCTGGCGATTTCTTCAGCGGCATGAGCTATCAAGATCTCAAAAAGAAGGCTCCTATGCCTATGCCAACGCCTCCGGCTCCCTCGCCCCCGCCTCAGGCGGATCGGCCGTGAGCTCCTTGCGCTACGGAAACCGGATCGCTGGGCCGAAACGATCATGGGCCTCGCCGTCACCCGATTGTAGGGCGCGGCGGGGTCCGTTTCAGTCCGGGTGCACCTGCCGGTCTTGGTTCAGACAGGAGACCGGGGGGCAAGGAAGAAGTCTCGGTAGAGGACTGCCACGGAAAGCACGTAGAGCGGCCCGGTAATCAGCCAGCCGATGCCAAACGCCAGGATTCCCAGCCCGGCGACAAAGGCGAGAGCCAGGTGCACGACCGTGGCGCGGACCCACTGCGACTTCAGCACGTGGAAACTTTGCATGATCGCGCCGGTTGCGGGCAAGCGGCCGTCGACGATCAGCGGGTGCGTGAGGAAGAGCAAGCCGGAGACGATCAGTCCGGGAATCACGAAAAGGGACAATCCGAGGCTCACAACCAAGCCCAAGAGGGCGGAGCCGAGAATCAGTTCGAACCAGACATCGGTGACGCTGAAGAGGTCTCCCACGCGCGGGGCCCGGCCGCGTATCTGGCCGACAGCCATGCGCATCATGCCACCTAGGAAAAAGCCGCCGATCACGGCACTGACGATCGCCGGCACCAGCGGCACGCCGGGTGGATGAAGGCCGATGAACCCGCCGAACATCCCGCCCGAAGCGATGTGCAGAAAGCCCGTTGTAAACCACTGGAGCACCAGCGAGCTTGCCACGCTGACAAGCATGGTGACCGACCAAACCATCCAGTTGCGCTTGTATAGTTGCCAGGCCTCGCCAATCGCCCCGAGGCGAACCGTAGGCCAGCCTGCTGTGAGACCATGCACAGTCGGCCTCCTTCCCCAGAACCGCGCCGCCGCACATGCCGCTTTCATCGTCATTTCGACCCCTGCCCGGACACTCGAGGGGAGAATCGCCCCATGTTGGTTGTTCGAGCCCGAGTCCGAAATATTGGCGTGCCAGCCACGGATGAAATTGGCCTGAGAGCTGCTCGGGGAAGGGGCGGTCGAAAGAGCCGCTTTGAGGCCGGCTTTGACGTTGCCAGACCCCGAACCGATCCTCCCCGAGAATGCTTCCGGCCGCTGGGAATCCGATCCTGGCACAGCATTTGAACCGCGTCCGCAAACCCCAATCAACAGCACCACGAGCGCAACGGCCCCACGGTCTGCGGGACCATCGCGCGTGACGATTTGGAGACTTTACCATGAGGAGGATCTTCCGCACCGAGATTTGCGCCGGCGGCGACGGAAGGGACGATTTCGCGACCCAATGGGGTCCGACCGGATCTGCCGCGGAGGAGCTCGAGTGTCGCTCCTGGCCGGCCGGAGGACGGATTGTACCAGGAAACCCTTATCCCTGTCCCCCTGTGCGCCACGGCCGGGCAGTCACGCAAATAGGTAAGTTGTGCAAGTTGCACAAGTCTTGGTAAAGTGCAGAGAAAAATTGGTCAACGATTGCCAGCACTGGGGCGATACTGTGATTCAATGGATCGCGGACGTCCGGTGCCAACACCCAGGGAGAGAGCCGATGCAGCGCCTCGTTGTTGCGATTCTACTGGCCGTGATGATGGCGGCCGGAGTGTGGGCGGGAGGCCTGAAGACCGCGTGCGGGGCTGCCCCCGCCCCCACGAGTTACGCCGCGGTGGAAAAGAAGATCGCTTCCGTGCGTGAGAGCTGGGCGCGGCCAGATGCCCCCCAAGTTCCCAATGCACCGGGGTGGAACGCCCTTTTCGATGCCCTTTTGGACGACCTGCGTGCCTACAGCCAGGCCCGCGACCAGGCCGATCGCCTTGAGCCACTCAACCGGATTTACCAGATCAGTAGCGCGCTTGCGCCTGTCCCCTGGCTGCCGGCGATGGAGCTTCGCGAGGAGCTGCGCCAGTGGCTGCGGCCCCGCGTCCGCCTGGCCTGGGCGGAGCGCCGGCTGGATGAGACCCTGCGCAACCTTCCCCACTCGAGCGACCCGGCTGTGAACTCCAATCGCCAGCGGTGGGCTGATTTTGTGGGCGGCGAGCTGGGACAAGCCCTGGCTCAGTACAACGCCGCCACGACAGTCGCTCAGCGGCAAGAAGGGCTCAGAAAGGTGCACGAGGCCCTCAGGTCGCTTCAGACGAACAATGGGCAGCGGCCCTGGCAGCCGTCGTGGGACCTCCAGGCCGCGTTCAACGACCTCTTCAACCAGCCCAATCTCGACGTCACGGCCGATCTGAGTGTCGTTGCCCCGGTCTTCGATCAGAATCTCGTGACCTCCGGCCCGGTCTACCGCAAGGGCTACTGGTCGCAGGTGACCGCCGGCCCCAAGACCGGTTTTGGCCTCTTGCCCAGCGACGACGGGATCGCCTTTTACAATAGCCAGATGCTGACCAGCGTGACGCCGATCACCGACTTTCAGAACCAGATTGCCAGCGATCCCCGGGGCCAGCGCGCTACCAAGCTTTACGGCTTCTCCGCGACCACCTGCGACTACTCCCAGCTCACGATCTACGCGGTGCTGCGAACCAGCGGCCTGTCGCTGGCCCCGGCCTACAATCACTCCATCGACGCGGCGGTCTGCTCGACGCCGGCCGCGGGCGGTGGTTTCGGTCGGCTGATCGCCGGTTTGATCGGCATGAACCAGAACAAGATCACCCAGAAGGTTTACGAGGGGGCCGTCGGCAACTTCCGCCAGCGCATTCCGCAGGAAGCTCTCGAGGAAGCCCAGGAGCGGATCGCCGGCCAGGCGGCCAGTCGCAATGCCGAGCTGGGACAGTACCTCATTGGCAGCAACATGCTGGCTTTCCAGGATTTCTTGATCTCCGGACTGTCGCTGCGGTCGCGGCCGGATGCCGTCTACGTGGGGGGGTTGCTCCAGTCGCGAGAGGGCGACCGCCAGCGCGGGGCCGACGCCCCCCAGCCCAGCTCGCTCTTGGCCCCGGGGCCGGGGCTGACTGCTGACTTACATCTGACCTCGGTGCTCAACAGCGTTGCCGACAGTCTTTTCCGTCGGCCCGACGTGCAAACAACCGAGAACATCATGCTCCTGACCAAGGACGTGCCTCCCGGCACAGCACCAAGGGAAGGTGCGACCATCCGCCGCAACGTCGATTTCAACAGCTATTCTCAAGCCGTTGACGAGGCTGCCCGGGCGAACAACCCCAAGGTCTCAGCCATTCGCCTCATGCGGCCGGCACAGCCGCCGGAGTTTGCCGCCGATGCCCGCGGCTACCTTGTGGTGCTCTTCAAAGACGTTCAATTTGAAGTCCCTGCGCCCGATAAGTCGACTCAAGCCGGCTCGGTGATCGGCGTCCCTGCCCGCATCCTGCGCATCAAGATTCCTCAGCTCGAACTTGCGTTTTCACACCAGATCGAGTCGCCCACACCCGGCTCGCACGTGCTCCGGGCGAAACTTGAGGATTTCTGGCCCTCGCCCAGCTCGCAGGTGCTCGCCATTACGAACGACGAGTCCAAACTCACCCCCCTGACCCGCTTCAGCGGCGCGCTGGTCATCAGCGCGATGGCCGCCCGGCTGCGCAACCTGCCCCTGGTGGCGAACCTCGACAACCTCAATCTTCGCGGTTTCTCAATCCAGTCGGCCTCGCCCCTGGACCCCTCCGGCTGGATGCGTCTGAACCTGGTCCGGACCGCTCCGGTGTACGCCGCACCCGTCGAAACCGCGGCGTCACCACCCCAGACCGTCTATTACTATGTTCCGACGGGCACGCCGGTCACCACCGCGGCGACCGTGGAAACGCCCGTCGCAACTCCGGTATTACCGGCTCAGCCGGTTGTTGTGGCGCAGTGATCCATCGCCATGAGCCGACCATTCGACTGGGGTTCTTTGTTACCTTCTCCCTCGGGAGAAGGTGCCGCGCAGCGGTGGATGAGGGGCCGGAGCCAGCGATGGCCCGCGCGCCCTCACCGGCCTTCGGCCACGTCTTCAGCTCATGTTCTCGTCAATCAAAACCCTCATGGCCGCGGGGGCCGATCGAGCCCCCGGGCCCGTACGTCGGCGGCCTCACGGTCCCGCTCGGCTTCGATCAGCGGCAGGTTGTTCGCGACGTAGTCGAGGGCCTCCCGGACCGCTTCTAAGGGCACGCCGTAATCGCGGGCGAATTCCTCGGGCGTATAAGGGTCGGGACCGTGGACGGCCTCATGAACAACCGCGGCGCGGATACGGCGACCCTTTAGGAACAGCTGCCGATACTGAGAGCCGGGCCGCGGCTCCAGGTGCTGGTACTGCGTAGCGGTCGAAGTCGCCATGGCCGGGCCTCCATCGATCGAGAACCATTCTACCCCCACGCCGTCCGGCGAAGAAGTCCGGCCAAGTGTGTAACGAACGGAGTTCTTGTTTCGACGCAAAGAACGCGCCCCGAGTGTCGTGAGTCGAGAACCCCAAAGGCTTGTAGGGACCCGGCTCGTTCAGCCGGGCTCGTGGGGCTGGCTCGCCCCGGATGACTGCTCACCCGGGGCGGCCCGACCCCGGAGGCGCGTGGAACTCGTCCGCCGCTCACTCGGTCGCGTCGGGTGGCCCCACTGGCTTCCTCCGCCGCTAGTTGCGGCGGCGGCGGGACCAACCGTAGGCCAGGCCAGCGCTGATCGCCGTCCCCAGCAGCCAGAGAGATGCAGGCTCGGGGACGGCAGATTGCTGCGGGACGGTGAGTTCAGCTGAAATGCCGTACAGGGGGTTGCTTAGATCCGTGCCGAGCGCCTCTATATGGACCCATCCGGCGATTGACACCGTGTCGCCGAGGATAGCAGTTTGGATGGAGGATCCCAGTTGCAACTGATCGCCAATTCTGTCAGTGGCGCCGGTGCCGTCGGAGTTTGTGCCGGTCCATAGCAACACCTGCTGGATCTTGCCGGTGAGGTCTTCATCGGGCACATGTAGGAGCGTGCCGGACCATAACCCCGATGAGGTCGTGGAGGTAGTGACTTTCGTGCCGTCGGCCAAGTACACGGGGTCTTGGGCTTGTCCGACGTTGTCGATCGCGTTAACCGTGGGCGTCGATGCGATCGCGTCCCACGTGACCACGCGGCCATCGTACGTGGCCCCTCCCGCCTGGGCATTCACAAAATTGTTGTAGTCGGCGATGCTCGAGGAGGTCCCGGTAATGCTTCCGTCGGTGACGAAGATGAAACGAAAGGTGTCTCCGGGGCTGAGCCCCGCCGGGGTCAGGAGCACAGGGCCGGCCTCAGCACGGCTACCCCCCCCCCCAAACCCGAGCCAGAGAAACGCCGTGGCCAACGCAAGTCGCCGTGTCTGATTGTTCATCGAAGGATTCCTCTAACTGGTGGTGCTTCTTCGGAAGGAGCCGCAACAAACCCCGCTTTCGACCGTCCCGCCACGCGGTGGGCCGTGCCGAAGGCCGGTTCAGTCTGGAACGGTAGCGTGCGGGAGGGTTTGTAGTCAAGCGCTATCCAACTTTTCTTGCACGATTCCTTCTTAAACGCGTTGTTTTTTGTGAACGAGGTGCGACGCGTCCGGCACAGCGCCGAGCTGGTTGAGCTGCAGACCGGATGGCTGTGGCGGAGCGATAGCGACACCACAGTGGAGGCGGATGGGGGCCATCGCGCTGAGCCCTGGGGCATTCTGCCCCAGCCACCCATTCATTATCATGCAAGCTGTAAGGGACTCACGGGGCTTAAGTCCCGGACGGCTGCATGGATCGCGAGCCACTGGCCTTTCGGGCGGGATTCTTTACGATCCCCGGTCGAAAGGTTAAAAGACTCATGGGGGACCGGACCGAGATGCAATCGTGAAGGACACAACAATCTGATGATCCTAGGAAGTTTCTGGAAGGCGCTTCGGGCCCAGCTCTCGAAGCTGGCCGATTTCTTCTGGGCCTCTGACCCGATCGCCGTCATGCAGCTCGAGTACGACCGAGCCGTCGCCCAGCTTCGCGAGGGACGCGTGGGCTTGGCCGAGTATCGCGCCTTCGTCGAACGCGTCGGCCGCCAGGTCGCGCGAAATCAGGCCAACGTCAACCGGCTCGATGCGACGGTCAAAACCTACCTGAAGCAAGGAGATCGCGAGCTGGCGGGGCGATACGTGCTGGAATTGAACCAGGCGCGGCAAGAGCTCGCGGAGAACCAGGCGCAGCTCCAGGTTCACGAGCGGGCGTACGAAAACAACCTTCTCAAAATCAAGCATGCTGGCGGCAAGCTGGCCGAGATCCGCAACAAGATCGCCAAGTACGACGCCGATCTCAAGATGAGCGCCGCCGAAGCCGAGATGGCGCGGCTGGCGCAAGATTTCCACGTCGATGTCACCACCGATTTCGGCCGGCTCGAGTCTTCCATCCAGGAGAAGATCGATCTGAACCGGGCCAAGGTGCGCGTCGCCGTGGACCTCTCGGCCGCGGGCGTCGACTCGATTCGCCAGGAAGAGGCAACCCGGGAGCAACTTGCCGAGCAGGCGCTGCAGGAGTTCGAGCGTCAGGAGGGTTCTATCCCGTCGCAAGCCCTCCCTCAGCCCGAAACGGCTGTGACCACTCCCGCTGGGAACACCAGGTCCACGATCCGCGAGCAATCCTGAAGCGAGCAGCCGCCTTGAGGCGAGCGGCCGGATCTTCACTTCGGTCCAAGATTGCGGTGCTGGCGACGAAGATACACCCGACGGCTCCCGGCAAGCGGAGTGCTTGCATGGCGGTCGTCAGGGCAGTACGCTACATTGCCACATCGGGAAGGTCGTGCACGGGTCGGATGAATATCAGCGCGCTTTCCGTTTCCCCCAGAGAGGAATACCACCAATGGCCGCCGGACAGCCGAAACCTGCGTTTTACGTGGCTCTGGCGATGGTCGTCCTGGGCCTGATCGGGTTTGCCGTCTACCGCAGCGACTTGATCGCGCCCAAGGGGCCGCAGCAAGGAGCCGGCGGCGGGCTCGCGGCTGGAGGAGGAGGCGAAGGAGAGCCCGCGTCCAAAGGCGGCTCGAAGACCGCGACGGGGCTTGAGCGGCCCGCCGAGTCGGCCGATACCGCGACCCCGACGACCGTCAAGGAATACAGTTTCAAGCCGGCTGAGAAGCTGCCGCCAGTCAAGGGAACGGCAGCGTACAAGCCGCTACAAGATAACACCGTCCGGTTCGCGCTGAACGTCTGGGCGGGATGGGCGCCGATCGTCCTGGCTAATAACGGCTTCAAGGCCGGCAAGGAATGGACAACGGCCGACGGCACTCCGTTCAAGGTCGATCTGGTGCTCATCGACAACCCGGTCCAGATGCGAGACGCCTACGCCGCTGGTGAGGTCCATATCGGCTGGGCGACCCTGGACATGGTGCCACTGTTCCTCGAGAGCTTTGTCGATGCCCAGGGCAACCCGAGGGACAGCCGGATCATGCCCCGCGTCTATCAGCAGGTCGATTTCTCCAACGGCGGCGACGGCGTCGTCGTGCGCGAGAACATCAAAACCGTGGCCGACCTCCGGGGCAAGAAGCTGGTCCTGGCCCAGAACTCACCGTCGCACTACTTCGCCTTGAACATTTTGGTCTCTGGCGGCGTGCAACCGTCGGAAGTCCAGATGATCTTCACCGACGACGCATTCCAGGCCGCCGCCGCGTTCAACGCCCAGAAAGATATCGCCGGCTGCGTCTCATGGGCGCCTGATATCTATAACCTGGCCAAGGCCAGGGGGAACCGGATGCTGGTGACCACTCAGGAAGCCAACCACCTGATCGCCGACGTCTGGTTCGCCCGCGCTGACTTCGCCCGCGACAACACGGCCATTCTCGAGGCCATCACCAGGGGCATCTTCGACGCGATGGAGGCTTTGAAAGAAGAATCGCAAAGGCAGAAGGTCTCCGGGCTCATGGCCGCCGGTTACAACATTCCCCCCTCCGATGCCCTGAACATGCTCGGCGACGCCCACAGCACCAACTGGGCCGAGAACTTTCAGTTCTTCCTCAACCAAAACAATCCGACGAACTTCGAGCGCATCTGGCAGCGGTCGTACCAGCTTTACCGGCAGATCCGCACGATCACTCACCGGACGGTACCCTTCGACCAGGTGATGGATTTTTCGATCATCCAGAAGCTCGGCCAGGACCAAAAGTACGCGTCGCAGAAAGTCGAGTACGGGTCTCAGGTTGCCCCCAAAGAGCTGCAAGCGGTGCGCGCCGAGGGCGAGGAGATCCTCACCAACACCGTGGTGCTGCACTTCTTTCCCAATAGCTGGGACCCCTTCAAGAAGGTGAACCGGATGATCGACGGTAAGGCCGTCGAAGAGCTCTACGATCCCAACGTGAAGAACGTGCTGGAAGAGATCGCCCAGCTTGCCGGCCAGTTCGGCGCGGCACGGATTGTCATCGAGGGCCACACCGACAGCTCGATGCGGGGTCAGATCCCGCCAAGCCTGGTCAGGGAGCTGTCGCTGAACCGCGCCAATGCCATCAAGGAAGCCCTGATTCAAAAGTATCCCGACCTCGACCCCAACCGGTTCAATGTCGATGGCGTGGGCTGGGACCGTCCGGCCGACCCGAACGACCCGCTCAATCAGACCAAGAACCGCCGGGTCGAGGTCAAGGTGCTCACGGCTGAGAAGACGAGTTAGCGCCATTGCCGAAAGTGTTTCATACAGCCGCCAAAGGAGGCGCTTGACGTCATGCCTTCTCCCCCCGGGAGAAGGTGCCCCGCAGGGGCGGATGAGGGCTGTGGAGAAAACCCTTGAGCTTGTAACTTCCCCCCTCATCTGGCCTTCGGCCATCGTCTCCCACGGGGAGAAGGAATAAACGCATAAAGCCAAACCTCCGCCAGGCTCGAGGAAGCCCACGAGGGTCTTTGATGGCACGATCCGAACCCAAGCCCCTGCCCTCTTCCCAGGGGAAACCGACAGTCAGGCGGGGCTTCAGTGCTCCGGCCTCCGTCGAGGTTCCGGGACTTTTGGGCCTTCGCTCGCGCCTGTTTCTAGGATTGCGGGAACAAGCCCCGCGATGGCAGATGATCTGCGGCGGGCTGCTGTGTCTGGGCTCTTGCTTCTTGCTCTGGTGGCTCGTGACCCGGGGTGAGCCGGAAGAACGGATTGTCTCGCCGGTCAAGGGACTGAGCAGCCCGTATGAGACCTTTGCCGCCTTTCGCACCCTCTGGTTCGACCGGGCGCTGACCCGCAACCTGCTGGTGACCCTGCGCCGCGTCGCAATGGGCTTTGGACTGGCCACGCTCGTGGGCGTTCCGCTGGGTATTCTGTGCGGCTGCTTCTCGCGACTTTACGCGTTCTTCCTGCCGCTGACACTCTTCGGCCGAAACATACCGGTCGCCGCGCTTATCCCTCTGACCTTCTCGCTCTTTGGTATCGGCGAGTTTCAAAAGGTGATGTTCATCTTCATCGCCTGCGTCGCGTTCATCGTCTCGGACTCGGCCCGGGCCATCGGCGAGGTGCGCGAATCGTACGTCGACTCGGCGTACACGCTGGGCGCAGGACGGTGGCAGACGATCATGAAGGTGCTCGTGCCCCTGGCGATGCCCAGCATCTTCAACTCGCTGCGGCTGCTCTTCAGCCTGGCATTCGGCTACATCATGCTCTCCGAGGTGATCAAGTTCGGCGGTGAGTCCGGCGGTCTGGGCGACATCATCAACACGTCGCAACGGCGCGGACCCCGCGAGCACGTGGTGCTGGTGCTCCTGATCATTCCGGTCGTCGCTCTCCTCATCGACTACGCGTTATTGTGGATTCAGAGAGAACTGTTCCCGTACCGCTATGGAGGCCGCGGGCTCTTGCACAGCCTGGTCAGGGGTCTCATGCATGGCTGGGAAGACCTGAAGGGGCTTTTCTGGCGGCCGGTGATTCCCGCGGCCATCCTGGCTGAGCTGGATTCCCGCCCAGCCGCGCCCCCTGCCGCGGACCAGGTCGGTTCATGAATACCTCGGACGAGCAAAGCGCCGCGGCGTCAACCGCGGCTTCTGAGCGGTCCGTCCCGGATGCCGGCGACGGAATCGCCCCGGCCGCGCTGCCGCACGTCGTCGAGTTCCGCGCGGTGACCAAGACCTACAACATCGGTCAACCGAGCGAGTTCACGGCCATCCGCGATGTCAATTTCGTGGTCCAGGATCTGGTCGCCAAAGGCGAGTTCATCGGCATCCTGGGCCCTAGCGGCTGCGGCAAGAGCACCATCCTGCGGCTGATCGCCGGCCTGCGCCCTCAGCATCCCGCCACCTCCGGTCTCGTGCTCGTCTTCGCCCGGTCCGTCGAGCACCCGGGCCCCGATCGGGGCATGGTCTTCCAGGACTACACCAGCTTCGACCACCGCAACGTCCTGGACAACGTCGCCTTTGGGCTGGAATGCCAGCGCATTCCCAGGCATCTCCGCTATGAGCTGGCGCGGACCTGGATCGGCAAGGTCGGGCTGAGCGTCCCCAACGACCAGTACAAGTATCCTCACGAGCTCTCCGGCGGCATGCGCCAGCGCGTGGCGATCGCCCAGACCTTGATTCTGAGGCCTCGCATCATCCTCATGGACGAGCCCTTCGGCGCGCTTGACCCGATGACCCGGATGAACATGCAGGACTTGCTTCTGGACCTCTGGCGGCAAACGCAGGCCACCGTTTTTTTCGTGACCCACTCGATCGAGGAGGCCGTTTTCCTGAGCGATCGAATCTACGTCGTGAGCAACTCGCCGGGTACAATTCTGCGTGAGCTGGCGGTCGAGCCCTCGGACCGACCGTCCAAGGAAATGCAGAAGCAAGCCCGGTTCCAGGAAACCGTCTACGACCTGCGCGACCTGATCAGCCAGCTCGAGGAAAGCCAGCGAGCCGGAACATAAGCGACAGGAGATTCCAGACGCCGCCGTACAGGCCGGCTGCCGCACAGGAAGGAAAGTGCTCGACGTGGGACTGGCCAAGTATCTCAAGAAAGCCTTTCTGAACCACTGGAACCTGCTCGCTTTCCTGGGCGGACTGGGCTTTGCCGCCATCTCCGGTCAGCCCGACGTGTTTATCCCGCTGGTCATGGCTGGCGAGGCGGCTTATATCGGGGTGGTGGGGACCCATCCCAAGTTCCAGCGTTACGTGGACGTGCAGGAGCACAAGGTGTCGCGAGCGCAAGGCTCGGTCCAGGCCACCGAGGCCCTCCAGCGCATCATCCGCGCACTACCTCCACGCCAGCTTCAACGCTTCGAGGCCCTCCAGAAGCGCTGCGTCTCGCTCCGACAGCTCGCCGAGCAGATGCGTGCACCCGACAGCTTGGCCAGCGACAGCACGATGCCCCTGGAAGACATGCAGCTTTCCGGGCTCGATCGGCTGCTCTGGATCTACCTTCGCCTGCTCTACACGCAGACCATGCTGGAACGCTTCTTCGAGAGTACCAGCGAGGACCAGATTCGCGGCGAAATCCAGCGGCTGGAACAGCGCATCGCCCGCATGCCCGCCCAGGACGCCGGGTCGCCGTCGCGCCAGAACATCAAGAAGGCACTTGAGGACAACCTCGAAACCTGCCGTGGCCGCCTGGCCAACGTCCAAAAAGCGCGTGAGAACGGCGAGCTGGTCGAGGCCGAGATCGAGCGCCTGGAGAACAAGATCCGCTCGATCACCGAGATGGCGATCAACCGTCAAGACCCTCAGTTTGTCACGGGTCAGGTCGATCTGGTGGCCTCGAGCCTCGTGCAGACCGAGCAGACCATGAACGAGCTTCAGTTTGCCACCGGGCTCGATCCGATCGACGACGCGGCGCCCGCGATCATTCCCCGCGGTTCGAGCCTCCAGACACCTCCTCCCGTGGTTGCCGAGCCCGAGCTGCCGCGGCGGAGGGCCCGCCAGACCGACGACGGGATTCGGTACTAATAGCCGCCTATCAGCTTGGCAAACTGCAAGGCGTCGCGCACGGCGGCGGCGTGCGTGCTGTTGAAGTGCGCGTGCGCCGGAATCGAGCGCTCGAGGGTAGAAAGCATCCTTCCAGTCTCCATGTGAGAACCCGGAAGTCCCCAGTGACGCGAGCAAACCAGCCTTCACCTGACGGCCAGTCATGTGTGTGATCCGGGCTGACTTGGACTTTGCCCTGGAACGGCTCGCGTCCTTTTTGCGTCCCGCCGCTCTCACGTCGTACAAGCAAGGGCCCGCTCTTCAAGTGAACACGCAGCAGCCGCGATGCCAAACGACCGACTCCTTTTCACCACACCTCCCCGTCCGGAAGGCTGCCCTACGATGCATCGGCCAAGCCATCCGCCACGAGCCTTCGAGGGCTTGTCTCTTTGGTACAATTGTGAGGCACTCCGATGCGACCCCTCGGGCCCAGGCACTGACCTGGCTCAGATAGCTGATCGAAACCTCCTACGAATCATGGACTTGGGACCACAAACCCGCAATGCTTTCGACCTTGATTGGCAACCCTGCGCCGCGGTTTGACCTACCTTGCACGAGATTCCCCGATCCTTCGCGGACTCGCGTGGCACTCGAAGATTACCGGGGCCGATGGCTACTGCTTCTGTTCTACCCCCGCGATTTTTCACTGATCTGCCCCACCGAGTTGATTGGCATGAGCCAGCATTTCGAAGAGTTCGAGAAGCTTCATTGCGAGATTCTGGGAATCAGTTGCGATCCCGTAGACTTGCACGAGCGGTGGATGGCGACGCCCAAGGACCGGGGAGGGCTGGGAGGGCTCAACTTTCCTCTTGCTAGCGACCTTGACGGGTCGGTCTCGACGGAGTACCGCGTCTACCAGGTCCGGCAGCGGGTCGCCGTCCGCGGGCTTTTTCTCATCGATCCCGAGGGGCTCGTGCAGTACCAGGTCGTGCACAATTTAAGCGTCGGCCGGCGCAGCAGCGAGGTCTTGCGGGTACTAGCGGCCCTTCAGTCCGGCGGGCTCTGCCGTGAAGACTGGATGCCCGATCAGTCGCTCCTTGACCCGCAAATGGCCCTGCGGCCGGGGCATTTCTTTTCGCATTACCTGATCGAAACGGAGATCGGTTCGGGGACATTCGCTCGGGTCTATCTGGCTCGCGATCTTCAGCTTGACCGGCCGGTGGCGCTGAAGGTGTTCAAACCGGACTGCCCGGTCACTCCTAGCACTGCCCTGGCCGAGGCCCGCGCTGCCGCCGCGCTGAACCATCCCAACCTGTGCACGATCTACGCGGTCGATGACACGACGGGCGTGCCGATCATCGCTATGGAGTTCGTTCCCGGCCAGCCGCTTTCGAGCCTGCTCCGCCAGGGCGTGCCGGCCTTGGACGAACAGCTCGTGATCGGGCGCCAGATTGCCGCCGGCATGGCGACTGCTCATGAGTCCGGAATCGTCCATGGCGATTTGAAGCCCGATAACGTGATGGTCAGCGCCGACCGGCTGGTCAAGATTCTGGATTTCGGCCTGGCGCGACGGCTCCGCAGGGTGCGTGGCAGCGGGCTCGACGAGACGCAAGAGCTAGGCGTGGCCGAAAGAGGCGAGGGACTCTTCGGTACGCCCCGGTACCTCGCGCCTGAACAGACCCGCGGCGAATCGGCCACCTTCGCCAGCGACGTGTTCGCGCTGGGCGTGTTGCTCTACGAACTGACCACCGGACGGACCGCTTTCGAGGCTCCTCACGTGCTCCAGGTCCTCGACCAGATTCGTTCGGTGGATCCGGAGGCCATGGCCGCCCAAACGCCTCAGCCCTTTCGTCCCCTGATCCTCTCCATGCTCGAGCCCGATCCCAGAAACCGCCTGATCACCATGCGACAGATTACCGAAGAAATCAGCGCGGTCTGCGAGTCGGTTTGATCGGTCTCGCTTCGAATGCCCTGAAGCTTTTCCCTCCCGCCTGAAAAGGGATTATGCCGTGCCTGCAAGCGATGAAGCTTCTCTGGCGATCTTTGACCACGATGGCGTGCTCGTCGATACCCTCAGGCTGCATCAAGCCGCCTGGGTTGAATACGGAGGGCGCAGCGGGCTGCCGATCACCCCCGAGTTCATTCACCAGACCTTCGGCATGACCAATCCCAGCATTCTCCGCTTACTTGCGGGCGACGGACTCTCCGCCGACCAGATCGCCGACCACTCAGCGCGTAAGGAAGAATGCTACCGCGCGATCGCCGCGAGCAAGATCGTCCTCATGGACGGCGTCCGCGCGGTGCTGGATGCGCTGACGAATCATGGCGTGCTGCTGGCCATCGGCTCCAGCGGTGCGCGGGCGAACATCGATTTGACTGTCCGCCGGTGCGGGCTCGAAGGCCGGTTCGCGGCAATCAGCGCGGTGGAGGACATCACCCGAGGCAAACCCGATCCCCAGGTTTTCCTCATCGCCGCCGCACGGGCCGGAGCCCTTCCGGCGCACACGGTCGTCTTCGAGGACGCCCCCGTTGGCATCCAGGCTGCCAAGGCCGCGGGCATGTACGCCGTGGGACTCTTGACTTCTCATCCGGCCCCGATGCTCTGGGACGCGGGTGCCGATGAGGTCGTCCAGAGCCTGGTCGGATACGATGTCCCAGCACTAATCGGGAGGCTACGTCGGCGGATCCCTTCTTGAGTCTGTTCATTTGTGTGCGCGGCCGGGTGGCTGGGGCAGATGCCCGAGGGACTCGCAGTGCGGTTCCCGCGCCGGCCTCCCCTGTGGTGTCACTATCGCTCCACCACAGTCACCCAGCCGCACGGCCGACCCTACAATTCTGTTCGATTCACTGAGAGCCGAAGTACGACGCGTTGAATCAGCTTCTCCAAGAGTGGCGTGGCCCTGAGACCGGCATCGAGGACTTCTGCATGGCTGATCGGCGTGCCTACCACGCCGGCTGCGGCATTGGTCACAAGCGCGAGCGCGAGGACTTCCATACCGGCCTGCCGCGCGACGATCGCCTCCGGCACCGTCGACATGCCGACCACGTCGGCCCCCAGCGCTCGCAGCATCCGGATCTCGGCGGGTGTTTCGTAGCTCGGTCCCGGCAAGCACGCGTACACTCCCGTCGACAAATCAAGCCCCAGGTGATGTGCTTCCTCAAATGCGAGGTCTCTCAGCCGCTTTGAGTAAGCTTCGGTCATGTCCGGAAATCTTGGGCCCAGGCGGTCATCGTGCAGGCCGCGGAGCGGGTTGGCGCCGATCAGGTTAAGATGATCCGACAGAGCGACCACGCTACCGGGAGGCAGGTCCGAATGAATCCCTCCGACGGCTGCCGTCAGGATCAGCGTGCGGACGTTCAGGAACTGGAGCACCCGCACTGGAAAGGTGACGGTTTCGAGCGGATGTCCCTCGTAATAATGAAACCGCCCCTGGAGCACGATCAGCCTCACGCCGCCGAGCGTGCCGCAAATCAAGTTCCCTTCGTGCCCGGGAACTGTCGGCGCCGGGAAGTGAGGAATCCGCGCATAGGGAATCACCCGGCGGTCTTCCATGTCCTTGGCCAGTCCGCCCATGCCTGAGCCCAGGACCAGAGCGACAGGTGGCGGATCGCCAATCTCCGCCCGGATCACCGCGGTTGCCTGGTCGGCTCGCGAGGCCAGGTCGGTAGAAGCGAGGGCCGCTGAGGTCATAACAGCACTCCCGCGATGCAGGCGGAAAGATAGTTGGCTAGCGTGCCGGCCAAGAGAGCGCGAAAACCCAGCCGAGCCAGATCAGCGCGGCGCAGCGGCGCTAGGGCACCGATGCCGCCAAGCTGGATGCCGATCGAGCTGAGATTGGCAAAGCCGCAAAGAGCGAAGCTGGCGATCACAAAGGACCGATCCAGAAGCTGGGCGCGCAGCTTGCCGAGCTGTTCGAAGGCGATCAGCTCGTTGAGGGCCGTTCGCGTTCCCAGCAATCCCCCGACCGCCTTGCAGTCTTCCCAGGGCACTCCCAGCAGGTAGGCCACCGGCGCCAAGAGCCAGCCCAAGATTCCCTGCAGCGACGTGCCGAGCTGGGCCAGGCCGAGGTTGAGCAGTGCGACCAGGCCCAGAAACGCGATCAGCATGGCGGCGATATTGAGCGCCAGATGCAGCCCGTCGCGTGTGCCTCGGGCCGCGGCGTCCAGCACGTTGGCGTCGGGGTGGTCGTCCAGGGTGCGCACCTGCCCCAGCGTCAGGGGGACACCGGTCTCCGGCAAGAGCAGCTTGGAGATCAAAATGGCTCCGGGCGCTGTCATGATCACGGCGGTGATGACGTGCCGGGGCTCGATCCCGTAGGCGAAATAGGCCGCCATGACCCCGCCGGAGACGTGCGCCATGCCCGCGGTCATGACCGTAAGAAGCTCCGACCGTGTGAGCCCGGCGAGATAGGGGCGGATGGACAGAGGCGCCTCTGTCTGACCCAGAAAGACCGATGCGGCCACGCTCAGCGACTCGGCCCCGCTCGTTCCCATGAGCCAGGCCATCACCGCAGCGAAAAGGCGCACGACGCGCTGCATCAGCCCGATGTGGTAAAGCACCGCGAAGAGCGCGGCGACGAAGATCACCGTGGGCAGAACGCGACAGGCGAAGACGGCGCCTGCCGGCCCATTGGCCTCGACCAGCTTCGGTCCGAAGACGAACGAGGCGCCGGCAAGCGCGCAGTCGAGCATCGCCTCCACGGCGTCAGCGACTTTCCTCAAGACCAGCACGCCGGCGGGCACGCGGAGCACGAGAATCGCGAAGATCCACTGCAAGCCCAGGCCCCAGATGAACACCCTGCGCGAGATGGATAGTGGGTTCTCGGACAGGAAGTAGGCCGCCCCCAAGATCGCCGCCATTCCCAGGAATCCTCTGGCTCGATCGGCCAGGTCCATCAGGTCGACGCTCTCGGGTACGGTTACCGTCGTCGACCATCGCCCCAGCGAGATCCGGTACTCGCGTCGCACGCCAACCGGCTCGAGCCGCACTTTGGCGCGTGCTGCATCGAGCTCCGCCTGGCGAGTCGTCGCCGGCTTCACGGACGGTCTCACGGGCAGGTCAGCCTCGGCTTGGGCCGCCGCACCGGAACCCGCTGAGCTCAGCCCTCCCGTCGCGGTCAGAAGTGCCAGGACCGTCAGGCCAAGGAGAACGATCGTGCGCATGGAGCGCGGCTCCGTGGGCCAGCGGATGCGAACGGGCGACAGTCGGCCGCGGCTCGCTCAGGCCGGCGCATCCTTGCCCAGGTGACATTTCTTGTACTTCTTGCCACTACCGCACCAGCATGGATCGTTGCGCCCGATCCTGGGTGCGACATTCCGAATCGGCTCGATCGGCGGCAGCTCTTCCGGGGGCGCCACCGGTTGCGTCAGATCGAACGAGGGATAACTCGAGCGCGCGGGAAACTCATATTCAGGCAGCTCGGCCAGACGCTTCCGGCGATTCATCTCGCCGTCATAAAAGCCGCGATAGTTTTCGAGCCAGCTTTCGGTGCCCGCGGAAAGTTTCTCGCCGCTATCCGCGTAGAGAGACTCGATGTCGTCGCGATCCACGACGCTTATGTCAATGAGATCCTTCGAGAAAGCCTCTTCAATCATCGGGCGGGCGAACTCGTCACCCAGAGCGGCGAGGTCGTAGGCCAATTCGGCGAGTGTCGAGGTGGGATCGTTATCCTGATCGTCTGAGTCGTCGTAGTCTAAGTCATCGTCGTCCCATTCCTCCGGCAGTTCTTCATCTTCGTCCACTGTCGGGAGGTCGATGTCATCAATCTCCTCGATCACGCCTTCATCCTGTTCCTCGCCCTGATCTTCGATCTCGGCATCATCTTGATCATGACCGCGATCCTCAACTTCACCCCCGACCTCGTCGGCCGTATCCGCGGCGAGATCGTCTTGGGATGGCTCGATCTCGGAGCCGGCCTCTGGCTGCGCCTCGATCTCGCTAGCAAGTGATGTGAACCACGCCCGAACGACCTCAGCCACTTGCGCACGCTTGCTGAGATCGCTGCCTGCGGCCACCTGGGCGGATTCGATGATCGCCAGCCGGTGGTCTGTCTCAAGCGATGAGTCGCCAATGATCTCCAGCAAGAGTTCCAGACCCGCGGTACCAAGCCGGAACATCTCATCGGCGATGTAGATTCCGGCGTCTCCCTGATAAAACCGAATTGCCTCCTTCAGCGCAGGCATAGCCGCCGTCGAGCCGATCGTGCACAAGAGCCCGGCCGCCACCTGCACCGCCGCCTCTTCAGGCCAGCCTACAGACCTGGATTCGATCACCTCGATCAGTGGAAGAGCGGCCTCTTGCCCCGTGGCAAGGATGCGCTCCAGCAGCTTTGGATCGGGCCATTCACCTGAAGCCACCATCTCCTGGACCAGAGACCTGGCATCGCTCGGGGACGCCTTCTGGGGCGCTTCCCCTTGAGGAAGTTCGGATTCCTGGCCGGCAAGGGGGCTGGCATCGCTCGGGGGTGCCTTCCCGGGCACTTCCGCCGCCTCAGGCGTGTCCTCGGAATGAACAGTTTGTTCCGGCTTTGGCTCCATGTTTTCCTGCTCCTGGCCTCGTTGAGTGATCGCCGAATTGTACTCCCCGTTAGCTCCCCACCGGAATGGGTCAGGGGAAACCTTCGATGGGAAGTAAGACGTTTTGATGGAACCTGATCGGTTCAGATGATGCCATGGAGCGGCCCACCGGGCTTAGCCAGGGCATCGACCTGACGCTCGATCTGGGGGTCGTCAACGAGCGGCGGGGCATGGTGGGGCTTCTGCCGCGCATCGATGACCAGCGGCCCATGGCAGCCCCAGTGCTTTTCCATCGTAAATGCGTCCACGCCGTCGATGTCGGCCGCGGGGTTCGAGCGCGTGAAGGTCACCCACAAGAAATTGCGCACGGTGCGGGCGGTGAATTCGCTGTCATCGACGATCACGACTAAAGGGAATGAGCGGATCGGATCATCCGGCCCGATGCCCTTGCAGAAGTGCACCAGCCGGTCCGGACCGGGCGTGAACTTCGGCCCCTGGACGACGACGATTCCGGGCATGGCCAGCCTGGGTTGCGAGAAGCCGTCGGGCAGGCGCAGACCGGCAGGAACGCCGGTGGGCAGCTCCCGGCGGCGAGGTCCGGCCGCGGCCATCACGACCTTCGACCCCTGGTTGAGGCCATGGCCCGAATAATCCAGCGTGTCGATCGTCGTGCGGGTGTGGAAATGCAGGTCGCTGGCCCAGTCGATCCGTTCCAGGAGATGGCGGAAGAAGGCGGGAATGTCGTGAATGTCGAGCGTTGGGTTGTCCTCGCCAGCGACGATCATCAGGTATTTCGCCAGCGAGAGCTGTCCCTGCCCGAGGATGGCGCTGGCGATCGTGAGGATCTCTTGCGGCCGTCGAAGTTCCGCGTAGGGGACATAACGCTCGCTGGCGATGGCTAGCAAGAGAGGGTGAACGCCGGCGGCGTCAACGGCATGCACGGCACGGACGCCGGCAATCACCGTGGGCAGGATCGGCCCGGTGAGCTCGTGGATCAAGGCGCCAAAGGTCGTGTCTTCCTGAGGCGGCCGGCCCACGACCGTAAACGGCCATATCGCACCGTCGCGGTGAAAGACGCGCTCGACCCGGAGCACCGGATGCTCGTGAGCCAGGCTGTAATAACCCAGATGATCGCCGAAAGGGCCTTCGAGCTTGTGCACTTGGGGGTCGATCGTGCCGTTGATGACGAAGTCGGCCTCGGCGGGCATAGGTAGGAAGCCCTCCGGCGCGACCATCGCGATTCTGCGCCCGCCGAGCGCTCCGGCGAAGGCAAGTTCGGGCATTCCCTCGGGGAGAGGCATGACCGCCGCGACGCACAGCGCAGGAGGTCCGCCCACGAACACGCTGGCCCGCAGCGCCTCACCGCGACGAATCGCGGCGGCGTGATGCACGCCGATCCCGCGGTGAATCTGGTAATGAAGTCCCACCTCGCGGCCGGGCTCGTAAGCGTTGCCGGCAAGCTGGACCCGATACATGCCCAGGTTTGAGCGCGCAAGTCCGGGCCGATCCGGGTCCTCGGTGTAAACCAAAGGCAAGGTGACAAACGGGCCGCCATCCATCGGCCACGACTGAATCGCCGGCAGCCGGTCGATTGTCGTCTGGTGCCCAAGTATGGGACCGCGGCGGACCATCCTGGGCCGCATCTGCCAGAGCGTCCGCGGAACGCTTCGATAGCGCCAGGGCCGCTTCGCCGCCGCACTCGGGTCAACCTTGAGCTCGACTAGCCGCTCGACGGCCTGCAGCGTGTCGCGAAACAAGAAACGAGCCCGCTTGAGCGTCCCGAAGAGGTTGCTTACCGCCGGAAAGTCCGTGCCAGCGAGCCGCCGGAAGAAGATGGCCGGCCCTCCCGCCTGGTAAACCCTGCGCTGAATGGCCGCGGCCTCGAGATAAGGGCTGATCTCCTGCTCGATGGTGACGAGTTGCCCCGTCGCGTCCAGATCGGCAATGCAGTCGGCCAAGCAGCGGTAGCCCATCAAGGAAGGTCCTCAAGCAAGAGGGCGGATGAGTGCTCTTCTGAGATCATAGGAAAGGTGTGCTCAGCGGGAAGGCCGGGCGCCATGCTCACGGCCGCGTGAGCATTTTACGTGGAGAGGGAATCGGCGGGGAGCTGGGTGCCATGCTCACGTCCTCGGGAGCATGCCTAAGAATGCGGCGAGAAGAAAAATCCCGGCCGCCGAAAGGTTCAAAGCAAGTAGTCAGGGCGGCTACCAATCCGGATCGCCGGTCAGCACAAATGCGGCCCAGAAGTGAGGGTGGGCGTAGGGACGATCATTGTCTTTGCCAATGGGAACCAATGTCGCCGCGTCGGCGGATTGGCGGCCCTTGATACCTTTGGAGCGGTCCAGACCACCGGACATCTGCGCAACCAGAGAGAGCACTTCCGCGCGGGATAGGTTCCGCAGCCAGGCTTTGGCTTCGCGAAGAGCCTCTGCCTTGGGCAGCGGGGCGGAAAAGTCCGCGCGGCGGCCCAGCAGGTTGGCGTAGAACCGTTGCATGAGCAGGGCCGTGGCCGTGTCGTCCACTTTCCAGAGCGACAGGCAAACGCTCTGCGCGCCGGACAGCAACAGCGCCTGGGTAAAGCCCACAAAGCCCTCGCCGCCGGCGACGCGGCCCAGCGCCGTCTCGCAGGCCGAGAGCGTGACGAGCTCGGCATTCAAGTCCCAGCCGCGCTGGATCTCGCGGACCGAGAGCCGGCCGTCGAAGACCGGTTTGTGGGCCATCGCCTGCTCCAGAGGATCGGGCAAGCCCGTCTGGGTCAGGATGATCGCCGAGCGGGTCGGAATGGCCTCGTCGATCACCCCGTGCGTCGCCAGGTGGATGAAGCCGAACTTCCTCAGCTCGCCCGATGCGGCTAGGAGGTCGAGCTCGGGTTCGCTGGCGTCAGCGCCGAGCAAGGTCCTAGTGGGGCGATGGTCGGACTGGAAGAGCTGGGTGAGGGCCTCGACTTCGTAACGCGTGCCGGGCAAGGGGGCGAAATCCTCATCGCCGGACCGCGCTGCCACCAGCACTTGTTTAAGCTTCCGCTGCTCGGCGATTGCCTCGGACGCGGGGCGGGAATCGAGCACGACACCGAGCTTGCCGGTGGCAAGCTCGCGGCGGGAGGTCTGGCCGGCCCGCCAGACTTCGACGGTAATCGGCTTGTCTCCCTCGGCCACGACCTTGAGGTCGTCCTTCCCGACCAAGATTCGACCGTTGTAAGCGAGTAACACGTCTCCCGGTCTGAGTCCATGAGCCGCGGCGTTGGAGCCGGGGACGACGATGTTCACGAGCAGGCCATGGTCCGGCGTCGTTTCGGGCTCGCTCGACTTGTCGGGCCGATCGAAAACCGGGTCGCCCAGGACCAAGAGCCCGGCGCGGCGGTCGGGCCGGGGCTGCTCGCGCAGATACTTGAGCACGGTGGCCGAGGGGGCGTAGCTGACCGTTCTCGTGTCGTCCGGAGCCAGGAGGGCTTCGACCGGGATTCCGGACATGGCCCGAGAGGGAAGGACGATAAGCCTTCGTGCCGGCGGCAGGCCATCGGGCGTGCCGCCCAGGGCCATTTCCAGCAGATCGAGGCGCTGGGCGCGAAGCTTTTCGAGAAGGGCCTGCTGATCCGGGTGAGCGGCGTTCGGACGAATTCTCAGTTGCTCGCGGACTTCGGCGGGCAAGTTGGCATCATCCACGGTCCAATGCCGGTCCTTGCCAGTGCCCGCGAGCCCGACCCAGACCGGAATGCCGTTGGAGCGAAGAACGACGCCCCAGTGCTCGCCATTGGGGTCGGCCGCGTTGGGGCCTCGGGGTGCGATATCAACCCAGGCAATGAGAGCAGCATCAGCGGGTAGCCTGGCCTGAATCTCATTCCGCGTGGCGACCGCTCCCGCCAGCGGCCCGTAATCGTTGAGCAGTTTGGTCTGGAACTCGCCCAGGGCGATGCTGGCTAGCTGATGCTGGCGCTTTAGATTCTCGAATCGTTCACCTCGCTCGGCCTGATCAAGGTTCTTGGGTGTGGCTTCGACCAGCTTGTCGAGTTTTTCGAGCTCGGCGGTCAGCTCATGCAGCTTATCTCGCTCCACCGGTTTCAGCCGTTTGTCCCGTCGTGCAGCCAGCTCATCGAGCAGGCCGCGGCCCAAGTCTTCCTCGAACGTCTGCCATGCCTCAGCCTGCTGGCCGAGCCGCGCCTGCACGGCCGCCAAGTTTGGGCGCGTCGACCTCTCGGCCTCGGCACGCTCCAGTCCGCCGAAAGCCACGCGAAACCGGGCCTTATCCAGGCTCGTAACCACGATCGCCCACATGTCTCGTGCCTGGGCATACTTTCCCTGGGCGCTCAGGTTGAATGCCAGGTTGTTGTAACTCATGGCGGTGTTGGGGTGGTCGTCGCCCAGCACCTGGCGGTGCTTCTCCAACGCCTTCTCGAAGAGCGGCTGGGCCTGGGCGTACTTCCCCTGGGCGCTCAGGTTCATCGCCAGGTTGTTGTAACTCATGGCGGTGTCGGGGTGGTCGTCGCCCAGCACCCGGCGGCGGATCTCCAGCACCTTCTCATAGAGCGGCTGGGCCTGCGCATAGTTCCCCTGGGCGCCCACGATGAGTGCCACCCGGTTGTAGCTACGGGCGGTGTCGGGGTTGTCGTCGCCCAGCAGCCGGCGGTGCATCTCCAACGCCTTCTCGAGGAGCGGCTGGGCCTGGGCGTACTTCCCCTGGGCCTGGAGGTTGACCCCCAGGGCGCGATAGAACAAGGCGGTGTCGGGGTGGTCGTCGCCCAGCACCCGGCGGTGCTTCTCCAACGCCTTCTCGAAGAGCGGCTGGGCCTGGGCGTACTTCCCCTGGGCCTGGAGGTTGACCCCCAGGTTGTTGTAGCTTACGGCGGTGGGGGGGTAGCCGTCGCCGAGCAGCCGGCAGCGGATCTCCAGTACTTTCTCATAAAGCGGCTGGGCCTGCGCATAGTTACCCTGGGCGCTCACGATGAGTGCCACCCGGTTGTAGCTACGGGCGGTGTCGGGGTGGTCGTCGCCCAGCAGCCGGCGGTGCATCTCCAACACCTTCTCGAAGAGCGGCTGGGCTTGGGCATACTTCCCCTTGACGCGGAGGTTGTTCGCCAGGCCGCTGTAGCTGAGGGCGGTGTCGGGGTGGTCGTCGCCGAGCAGGCGGCGACGGATCTCCAGCGCCTTCTCGAGAAGCGGCTGAGCCTGGGCGTACTTCCCCTGTGCAAAGAGGGCAGCGGCCTGCTGGGTCATGGTCACGGCCGATTGGAAAGCGACGCGATCCTCCTTCGGCATCGTGGCCACCCGTCGCAGCGCTTTGAGTCTCCATTCCGCGCTCACCGTCTCGAAGTGCTCCGGCCCTTGGACTCGCGACCGCAAGGCGAATACTTCCTTCCCACGAGCGATGGCCTCGTCCCAGCGATCGGCCTTGAGCGCGGCCTCGATGGCCTTATCCAGCTCCTTGGCCCGCTTGGCGTCGTCGCCGGCGAGCTGTCGCAGGCCCGGCGCAGGGGGTTGGGGCTGCTCGGCTGCATCGGTCTGGGCCGATGCGGGCACGGCAAAGAAGGCGAACCCGAGACCGATCAGCAGCAGCCAGCCGATCTGGGGTCGAAAGTTTCTCGTCATGGCGAGCGGCCTCCTGGTGGATTGCGATCGATCGGACCTCATGCGATCACGGCTTCGCGGCCGGCTCGACGGAGAATGCCTCGACAGTCTCGGCATCGACGCCGGGCCGATTGCCGAGCCAGTTGGCCAGGCTCGCAACGGGGGCGCCCGAGCCGCGGGCTTTGACACCCTTGCCACGCGTGCCGGTGGAGTCGTCGGCCAAGAGCGGCTGCAGTCCCTCGCGGTCGGCACGCCAGACGATGCCCGGTTCACCCGGCAGCTTGGCAGTCCACGCCATCGGCTCGTGATGCTTCTGCCATTGTCGATAGGGCGGCAGCGGCTGACGCGAGACAACCAGCGCGAAGGCGTGTAAACCGGTCCCTTCGCTCAGGCGATAACGCTCGTCGCCTTTTTTGACCGGCGGATAGCGCGGGTCGGACTTGAGCAAAGGAAGCATGTCCTCGTTGTCGGGGTCGCAGAGCTCGGCGGTGCCGTCAGGACGGAAAGCGACCAGATACGAGTACGCAGGTTCGGAAAGTTCTGCCCGCACGGTCACCTCGTCGTCCTCGCGGGCGGCAAACGAAGTCCGTCCCAGCGCGCCGACGCGCCTGGGATCGAAACGCTGCGCATCCAGCTTCGGAAAATGGGTGATCTCGAAGCGGGTCACCCGCAGCTCGGCAAGAGGGACTGGCTTGGTCTCGGGCGTCGGGACAACTTCGGGACCGGCCACGTGTGGGCCGGCCGGAGACGCCGAGTTGGGCTGGGGCATTGAGACGTTCGTCGTCGGCCACAACGCCCAGGCAGAAACGACGAGCAGGGCGAGCGAGGCCGCGCAGGCCCCGAGCAACGGTACGACCGGCCGCATGAGCCTGTAGCGGCCCAGCGCACGGCGGAACTCCTCGGCCGATTGGAATCGTGACTGGGGATCGGCGGCCATGGCCTTCAGGCAAATCCGCTCCAAATCGCGTGGGACGCGGGGGTTGAGTTGCCGGGGTGGGATGATTCGAGCCTCACGGGCATTCTGGAGTATTTTGTCGTTTGTCAGGCCGCCATGGGGCGACTTTCCCGTGAGCAGGAAGTACAGCACCGCGCCCAGGCCGAACACGTCGGTCCGAGCGTCGACCCGCTCGCCCTGGCCGCGTGCCTGCTCGGGGGCCATATAGGGGACCGAACCGGCGATTGCGTGCAAGGCTTCGCTGGCGACTGGGGCCGCCAGGCCGAAATCGACCAGTCGAGGAATGCCGTCATCACCGAGAATGATGTTCCGCGGCTTGATGTCGCGGTGCAGCAAGCCGCAGGCATGGACCTCGGCCAGACCCTCGGCAAGCTGCTCGATCAGCCGAGCGCTGCGCCGGGTATTGGCACGCTCACTGTCCTTCAGCTCTGCCAGTGGCCGACCGGGCACGAATTCCAACACCAGGTCGATCTCATCACCCCGAGGCTCCACCACGTGGCAGGCGGCGACGAACGGGCTGCGCACCCGAGCCAGCGCGCGGCCCTCGTTGAGCACCGCATCGCGCCGGGCCGAGGACGCGACTCCGTGGTACCGCTTGATTACGACCAGTCGCTTCAAGGCGCGATCACGCGCCAGATAGGTTGTCGCCTGGCCCCCCTTTCCCAGCTCGCGCAGAAGCTCGTAACCTTCGGAAGAAGGCGGCCAAGCGCTTGTGACCGAGACGGCTGCCGCTGGGCTCCCAGCAGGTCCATTGGGAGCATCTGCGGCGGCCTCAAAGGTGGTCATCTTGGCGAAGGCCAGTCGGACGGCCTCCTCGGCATCGTGAAATCGCTCCAGGTATTTTTCGAGCGAGGGCCGCTTGCCGTCGCGGCTGCGATACGCGAGATCCAGGATCAAGAGCTCATACAACAAGGTCGACCGCCCCGGTTCGGGCATCCCTTCCAGATATGTCTCAATCGGTGGTTGCTCGCCGGCCCTTAAGGCTGTCTCGAACCGATCGCAGATGGTCTCCAGCAGGGGGATCTGCTCGTTCGGCACTATGGTTTCGTCCTCTGCTCTCGGCCGGCTCATGAGCTGGGCTCCTCGCCGTCCGACCACAACTTGCGAATCGACTTAAGCTTCCGCTCCACCGTCTGCTCGACACAGCCGAGTCGCTCGGCAATCTCGCGGTTGGTATATCCCTCCAGCTTCCAGATCACGACTTGCCGCAAACTGTCGCTCTTCAGACATTCCAATCGCAGCTCCAACTCCTGGGCTAGCTGGAAGGAAATCGCGGGGCTTGGCTCGTTCCCAAGGAAGTCTCCGAGATCCCCATCATCCAGGTCGGCGAAGGGAACAACCCGCCCGCCACCACGTTTGAGGCGATTCTCCCGGCGCCTCAGCAACCACGCTTTACGCTGGGTCAAAACCAAGAGCACATGCCAGAGATCATCCCGGTCATCGAGCCGGGGGAAGGCACCGTCCTGTGCGCGGCGGCAGAAGCTGTCGAAGGCGCTGAGCGCCACGTCTTGCTCGTCGGCGACAACGATCCTGCGACGCCTCTGTAGCTCGGCACGGGCCAAGCCCACCAGCCGAGCGAAGTAAGCCTCCCAGAGAGGCTGCGCGGCGTTGTGGTCGCCGCCTTTGAGCAAGTTGAGGTAACGCGTGATCGAGCCGTCGGACGACATGGTCTTGGCGCCTCACGGGAGTCAACGGCCTCAAACGTGTTATCCCATGAATCATCATGTCCAAGTTTAAGCCGAATTGCAAATTTTTTGGCCCCCGCTGTGGGGTTTGGCGGCCCAACGGCAATAGTTCGGATAGGAGGCAATGGCAAGGGTTGCCCCCGATCGGCTCAGGGGGTGCGTTCAGTAGACAGGCACATGGTCCAATCAGCTCGTCAGACCCTCACGACATGTGGTTGAAAGATCCGCGATTGCCAGATCGCGACATATCGATCGAAAGAGTGCGATCAGTGGTTCAGGCTGGCCGGTGTCGCCTTCAAAGAGAGCGTCCGTCGATGCGAATTGCCCATTTCAACGTAGACGAAGTCAATCAATACCTGGTCGACCGAACCGCCGCCGAGTTTCGCGCCAGCGTCTGCCCACTGGTTCCGGATGGCGAACCGCCCGTCGGATCTTTCGACGTGGTCCTTTGCAACTTCGACGAAGTGCCCCGCGATAAGCGAAGTACCTTCCTGAATAAGCTTAAGGATGGCGCCTCGCGTAGCCTCACCTTGGTCCATGGTTATGGCATTACCGATGATCTGGGCCAGATCTTGATCCAATGCGGGATGGTCCCCGTCCAATACCTGACAATCGAACTGCTCCGCCTCCTCTTCGCGGAAGTCTTGAAGAATAGCTCAGACGTATCGAGGGAGCCGACCAGAAACGATCTGATCTATATCGACCTGGACCCATAACAGAGAGGAGCCATCTGCCGAACCGGGCGGCCTGGTCGGTTCGTCAATCTCTTGAACCGACCGCGGTCGCCGTGGCGACGACAAGCCACAACGGCCAAGTGAAATTGCGACTTCCCTTTGACGCTTTTCAGTAAGTGGGGCTGCTGCGTGTCGAGCCGTCGGATCACACGGTCTCGGCGCCTCAGAGGTGTCAACAGCATCAACATCTCTCCCCGCTATGATCATGTCCGTCTCTGTGCCGAATCGCAAATCTTTTTGCCCCGGCCGCTGGAGACTGAGGCTCACTGAGGATCACACGCGAGTCCGGCACGCCTGCGGAAGCGCAGGGTTGGCACGCGAGATCTGGCAGGCCCGGCAGCCGGATTGTTGCCTCGTTGGTGGAACGCCTGAGTTGTCGGACCGCCGATGGCGCGGCTCTTCCACAAAAGGGGCAGTCATCCCGAAAGCCGGGCGCGGATCAAGGCCGGCACGGGCTCGGGGTGATCGCCCAAGCGGAACGCGCCTTTGATCAAAGCAACGGCCTTTTCCAGATGGCACTCGTCGTTGACGTAGAGCGTACAAAGCGGCTCACCGGGTTCGACGGGATCGCCCTGCTTCTTGTGCAAGACGACCCCGACTGCCGGATCGATGGTCGAGTCGACGCGGGCCCGTCCAGCGCCCAGACGCATGGTCGCATGGCCGATGGGCCGGGCGAAAAGCCGGGTCACGAAACCGCCCTCCGGCGCGGGGACGTCGATGCGCCGCCTCGGCTCGGGCAAGAGCGCCAGGTTGTCGATGACGCGGCGGTCGCCTCCCTGGGCTTCGATCATCCGGCCGAACCGTTCGAGAGCCTGCCCCTTTTCCACCATTTTCTTGCAAAGAGCGCGGGCTTCTTGGGTGGTCTTGGTCCGGCCGCCCAGAACGACCATCTCGGCCGCCAGCTCGAGAGAGAGCTGCATCAGGTCAGGCGGCCCTTGGCCACGCAAGCACTGGATGCTCTCGGCCACCTCGGTGGCGTTGCCCACGGCCCGGCCCAGGGGCTGGTCCATGCTCGTGATGAGGGCCCTCACGCGCTTGCCCATGCTCCGTCCGATCGCGCACATCGTCTGGGCCAGAAGTCGCGCGTCGTCGAAGGCTTGAAGGAACGCACCGTCCCCGGTTTTGACGTCCAGCACCAGGCCGTCGATGCCCTCGGCCAGCTTCTTGGACATGATCGACGCAGCGATCAGCGGAATCGATTCGACGGTCGCCGTGGCATCGCGAAGCGCATAGAGAAACTTGTCGGCCGGCGCGATCTCGGCGGTCTGGCCGATCATCACCAGGCCGCACTCCGCGAGGATTCGCCGGTACGCTCGCAGGTCGAGGTCGACGCGCAGACCGGGAATCGCTTGCAGCTTATCCAGCGTCCCGCCGGTGTGGCCCAGCCCACGCCCGGAGACCATCGGCACGAGAATACCCGCCGCGGCGGCGATGGGCGCCAGGATCAGCGAGGTCTTGTCGCCGACGCCGCCGGTGCTGTGCTTGTCGATCTTCGGGCCGGGGACCATGCTCAGGTCGACGACCTCGCCGGAGCGCATCATCGCCTCGCAGAGACCGGCCGTCTCGGAGGCCGTCATCCCCCGCAGCACGATCGCCATCAGAAGCGCAGACCACTGGTAGTCCGCGACCTCGCCGGTGGCAATACCTTGGACCATCCGGCCAATCTGCTCGGCTTCGAGCTCATGGCCGTCGCGCTTGCGGCCAATAATGTCCACGGCTCGCAGCATGAAAAGAACGCCTTGGTGCTGGTAAAAGAATAGCGATTCCGCCGAAAAACTTGGGATCGGCCCTCTCAAAGCGGTTCCGGCCCGGTGGCGAACTGGCGGTCGCCGGCATCGCCCAACCCCGGATAGATGAATCCGACCTCATTGAGCCGCTCGTCCACAGCGCCCACATAAATGGGAACGTCGGGCATCGCCTGGTGGACCCGCGCGATGCCCTCGGGAGCGGCGATGAGCGAGACCAGCTTCAGCCGCGAAACACCGGCCGCCTTGAGGATCTCACAGGTGCGCACCGCCGAGCCGCCGGTCGCCAGCATCGGGTCGACCACCAGGGCGACCTTGATGCGCGGGCGGGAGGGGAACTTGTTGTAGTATTCGGTCGGTCGGAGCGTCGCTTCGTCGCGAAGGATCCCGATGTGCCAGACCTCGGCGTCGGGAATGAGTTCCATAATTCCCTCCGCCATGCCCAGACCGGCCCGCAGTACCGGCACGATGCCGACCCTGTCCGTGAGCACACAAGCTGGCGCTGGCCCCAGTGGCGACTGGACCGTCACGTCCCGGGTGGGTAGGTCGGCTGTCGCCTCGGTTGCGATCAGCACCGCCAGCGTTCGAACCAGGCGACGAAATTCCGGCGGTCCGGTCCTCACATCGCGCAGCGCCCCGATCATGTGATGAACGACCGGATGAGCCGACACGAATAATGGCCGCACGACATGCTCTCCTACGCTTGTCCTCTCCACCATGCGGCTCAGCTCCAACTTTTCCGGAAACAGGCCCCGCCAAGGGCATGGTCGCAACCCGGCCGGCACGTCCACACCGCATCTTCATGATACATGATAGCCGAAGCCAGGCACCCGGTTGACCCCCCTGTGGTCGGCGCGGGTCTCTGACCTGACGGACCGACTCCGGATGGAGAAACGCTTGCGAAGATGCAAGCGTGGCAACCACACTTGACATTCTAGGTGCCACGCGCACGTCTTGGTGAGCGTGCTCTGGAGCGTGCGGCCGCGAGTAAGGGGGATCAGGGACGAACACAGCTATCCACTCGGAGTCTCTTGCTTCCATGACGGCATGGGTCTTCGGAGCTCTTCTCGGCGCGTCCTGTCTTGATCGAAACCTGATTCATAGCTTACACTTGCCAAAACCGGTGGAGAATCGGACGGGACAAGGATCGCCCGGAGAAAGGTGGAACCTGCCATGGCTCTGCAATTCGCCGTCTTAGGAAGCGGCTCACGGGGCAATTCGACCCTGATCGGTCACGAAGGAGGGCCAGGGCTCTTGATCGATATCGGCCTGGGGCCTAGGGCTCTGGGCCAGCGTCTGGAGAGTGTGGGGTCCGACTGGTCGCGAGTCACGGCCGTTTTCCTGACGCACACGCACGGCGACCATGTGGAATCGGCTACACTTGGGGAGTTGGGGCGGCGGAGGGTTCTTCTGTACTGTCACGAGACACACCGCGAGATGCTGGAAGCGGACCAGGGGTTCGCGGAGCTGGATCGAATGGGGCTGGTTCGCGAGTATGATGGTCAGCCGCTTCTGGCACCGAGCGGCTTCCGGATCGAGCCGATTCCGCTCTGGCATGACGGCCCAACGTTTGGGTTCCGGATCGAATCGGTCGCCCGCCGGCGGACGCGAGCGATCGCCTTCGGCTACCTAGCGGATACCGGGAGCTGGTCGGAAAGTATGGTTGAATGCCTGGCGGATGTTGATGTCCTGGGCATCGAATTCAACCATGATGTGGCGATGCAGAAGGCTTCGGGACGTTCTCCCGCCTTGATCGCGCGGAACCTCGGAGACCGGGGCCATCTGTCCAATCGTCAGGCGGCCGAGCTGGTGCGGTCGATCTTGCGGCGGTCCAGTCGCGAGCGGGTAGGTCACCTGGTGCTCTTGCATCTCAGCGAGCAGTGCAACCGTCCCGAGCTGGCCATCCACGAGGCTCGCGAGGCCGCGCAGGAGACGGGCCGGCGCATCTTGATTCACGCCGCTCGACAGTCGCCGGCCCACCCCAACCTTCAGATCGACGGACACCGGCACAGTGCTTCGTCCGGCTCGGCCGCGACGAAGCAGGCCAGAGGTCCCGTACGTATCCGCGGAACCAGAGCGTCAACCGCCCCGATACTGCCGGGCCTGAACCTGGAGCTCGACCTTTCTTGAACCGTCTCGAAAACGAGGCCAGGACCCGACAACCGTGACCGTCTATCTGGCAAGCGACGTCCATCTCCGCTTCGACCAGCCCGCTCGTGCCCGACGCCTGGCGCGATGGGTCCGACAGCTCGATCCGGGCGACCGGCTGATCATCGGCGGTGATCTTTGCGACTTCTGGATGGCCTCCCGGACGCCCCAACGAGAGCTTCTGGATTGCGACGGCTTGCGCGCACTCGCCGAATTCCGCAGCCGGGGAGGAATCCTGGAAACCCTGGCGGGAAACCACGATCTCTGGCTCTGCCCGTTCTACCAGCGAGCGCTCGGGGCAACCATCCTCAGCGAACCGGTGGACACCACGTTTCACGGCATCCGCCTGCATCTCGTCCACGGGCACCTGCTCGGCGCCCGCCGGCTCTGGAAGGCCTGGATGGAAAGCCGCGAGTTCTTTTACGCCTTCGGCCATGTGCCCTCGCCTCTGGCGGCCGTTCTGGATCATATTTTGGAACGTAAGAACTGCCATGACTTGGAAGCCGACGAGCGCAGGCACCTGGCCATTTTCCGTGAATATGCCTCCAGCAAGCGCGGTCGGGCCGACCTCGTCGTCATCGGACATGTCCATCGCGCTGTGGATGATTCCGCGAGTGTCCCCCGGATGATCGTATTGGGGGGGTGGCAGAAACGCTCGAGTTATCTGAAAATCGATGAGTCGGGCGCCTCGTTCCACGTGGTCGCCGATGAGCACGAGGAGAACCAGGCCCCTGCGTTCGTGGCCCAGGCGCCTTCTCCCTCCGCACCGAGTTGCCCCACCCCATGAGATTCGACCATCACCTGCACACGGCCAGGCATTCTCCCGACAGCAGCATCGACCCCCTGGAGCTGATCGACAAGGCTCGTCAGCTCGGCCTGGACGGGGTCGTCATCACCGAGCACGATTACCAGTGGGAACCCGACGAATTGGCTGAGCTGGCCGCACTCGCCGCACCCCTGCGCGTCTTCTCAGGCGCTGAGATCTCTGCGTTCGAGGGCCATTTCCTGGTTTACGGACTGCCCACGCTCGACGACGTTCCTGCCGGCATCGAAGTGGCGGAACTGGTCCGGGTCGTCCGCCAGCACCATGCGGCCATCGTCGGCGCCCATCCCTTCCGCTGGGACCAGCCGTTTGACGAGATCATCGCCGCGCACGGCCCGGTCTTCGACGCCCTCGAATTCGTCAGCAACAACGTCAGCCCGGAGACGCGGCAGAAGACCGAAGCGCTCTTGCGCAAATATCCAATGGGCGCCACCGGATCCAGCGACGCCCACGAGATTGCCACCCTCGGCTGCTATCACACCGAGATCACCCGCCCGATCGACACGATGGCCGACTTAGTCGCGGCGATCCGCGACCGAGCCATCCGCCCACGCCACCTCGAGGGCGTCCGCCTTACCAGCGGACCGGTGGATGACATGGAATTCTGAGCGAGGGGACAGTCAGCCGGCACCAGCGAGCCATACATCAGACGGCTCCGGGCAAGGCGACATAGCGATCCCTGGATAGCTCAGCAGCGTAGATCCTCCTCGTTCGTGATACGAGCTCAGAGCCTCATCTCGTTGCAATCTTACGTCCGGGAGACAGGACGGGAACAGAGTAAGAAGCTCCCGGACGGGCGGCTCAAAGGGATTTCTTCCCTCTCAGTAGCAGCCGGTCGCAAGACCAGGTCGCCCCGGATGAGCAATCACCCGGCTCAAAGGCGTCATGAACGTTTAAGAGCCTTGCAGAACATTGAGAAAAACATTTGCTGTGAGTGGGACATTCTGGGACATGGCCAGCTCCTTGCCCCGTCGAAGGTGATCATTTCACGACTCGGCGTGCGGGTCGAACGCTCAGCCAGCCGTTCCGGTCGCGTGGATCAAGCGGATCGCGTTATTATAAGTTTACGACCTGGTGATGAGTTTGATGAAAATCGCTCACATCGTTATGGTGCCAGCCTAGATAGGGGCACCCGAGCATTGACAGAGCCCGATGAGAAACGAGCTAGCCGGCTCCAGTTCGCGTGTCGGAGGGCCTGCGCCGCTCTTTCCAGTACTCGCGGCGGTTAGGGAGTCGTGGGATCGGCATCCACTCTCTGCGTAAGACCCTCATCAACGACACAACCACAAATGGGGCAACGATGCACAAGGTACAGGAGCTCGCCGGCCACGCTGACAATCGGAAGATCGAGGTCTCCTTCGTGCGCCCGGAAGAAGACGCCGAAGTGGCGGCGCATCCAGATCAGGCTCACAGGATCACGGGGCCAGTGATCTCCTCCCTTGATATACTTAACGAGGAGGCGGACAGCGGCCTCGGGCTCCTTCTCCTCGAGCATCGGCCGACGGTCCTCTCCGGCCATGTTCGGAGTCCGAAACCCCATGTTCGAGAACGCAGAACTGGGTCACCGGGTCGATAAGCTGACCTACGAGCGAGAGGCGCCCCGGCTACGCGCGGCCCTGCTCGAGGCGCAACAGCAGCTGGCCGAGGCCAACTTCTCAGTCATCGTGATCGTGGCGGGCGTCAGCGGCGCGGGCAAGGGCGAGACGGTGGACCTCCTGCTGGAGTGGCTGGATGCGCGCGGCAT
>JBKQMU010000207.1:0-18276 GCA_052146555.1 Isosphaeraceae bacterium | reverse complement strand
GCCGAAGGATCATCGACCCGATCGAGGACGGCCTCGGCCAGCTCAGGCGCGCTGGAAAGCAAGCCCTCGCTGACCTTGATCGCATTGCGGCGGACCTGGGGGTGGGGATCGGCCAGCGCGGCTTTGGCAGTGGCCGGGTCCAGGCCGCCAAGCATCGCCAGCGTCCAGATCGCCGAGACACGCGTTTGGGGCCGTCGCGTCTTCTGGCAGAGTGCGCGCAAGGGCTCGATGGCCGAGTGGTCGAGCCGGTGCAAGAGCAGCCGTTGCGCCGTATCGCGCTGCCAGCCGCTTTCGCTCTCAATCGCCGCGACCAAGCCGGCGGTGTCCAACCGGTCAAGGCGAGGGATGCGCCTTGGCCTGCGATCTTTGGGAAAGACCCGGTAAATCCTTCCCTCGAAGATGCCGGCGCGCAAGTCGATGGACTTCTGAATGCTGGCGGGAATCCACTCGGGATGCTCGATCACAGCGCGGTACATATCGGCGATCCATAGCGCGCCATCAGGACCGGTCTTCAGTTGCGTGGGCCGGAACCAGCCATCGCGGGACGCGAGGAACTCGCGATCAATCTCGCCGGCGGCCCGGACGCCCCGGTAGGAGGGACCGTCCACTTCAAGAACCATTCGATGCACCAGGTTATGAGTCGGCTCGCTGACAAACAGGCTGGTGGAGAACGAGCCCGCCGGGTCGAAGAGCTCGTCGCGATAGGGAGTCGGGCTGTTGGCGGAGGTCACATGTCCCGCCGCCTCCGGGTCGTTGAACCGTGCCTGCATGGGGCTGATCGGAAAAAGCCGTGTGTCCGGCTCAAGCGGATGTCGCGGGTCGGGCGCCGCGTAGCACGGATTGCGCTTCAGGTCCGATTCCGAGAGAACGAAGTGCCAGCCCCAAGTCGGCTTGCTGGTCCCAAACCAATTGCCCCAATCGTCACGGTGCCGGCCATACTGGGTCTGGCCGCTCTCGGCCTCGAATGCTCCGGTATCGGGTTTGAACCGAAAGTCGCGGCCGTGAATGTTCACGATCTTGCCCGTCTTCAGCGAGCGGATCATGCCACCGCTGTCTCCGTTGGCTCCGTAAACCCAGCCGTCCAAGCCCAGCTCGAAGCCGTTGACCCGGCGCTGCTGATTGCCCTCGCCAAACCCGGTGAAAAGGACCTCGCGCACGTCGGCCTTGCCATCGCCGTCGCGATCCTCGGCGTAGAAGATATCGGGAGCCGAGGCCACGAGCACGCCCCCGCGCCAGGGCATGATCCCAGTCGGAAAAGGCAAACCATCCAGAAATGTGGTCGCCCTGGTGTAGATGCCGTCGCCGTCTGAGTCTTCGAGGACCCGTACCACGCCCCCTGGCTTCCCTTTGCCATCGACACCCAGCGGGTAATCACCCATTTCGAGGATCCAAAGCTTGCCGTCGGCACTCCAATCCAGCGCGATCGGGTCGCGCACCAAAGGCTCGGACGCCACCAGCTCGACCTTGAAACCGGGGGTCACACTAATGGCGCCTGCCGACGCCTGCGGCGATCGAGCCTGCCCTGGACCAATTTCCGCCATGGGCACGGAAGAAAGGGCGGTAGTGGAGCCGGCGCCTGCGAGCTGTGCTTCGGGGCTGGCGCTTGCGAGCTGTGCTTCGGGGCCGCCGTCGGCCGGAGAGGCCAAAAGCCCCCGTGTTGTAACGAGCAAGAGGCCAAGAGTGGCCAGCACGAGGATGAACCTCATGGGAAGGACTCCTCGAGACGGGAAAGCGGTTCCACCGCTCCCTTCACGGTGCACTGTTTCCGCCTTGTTGGCAAGCCCCCACTGGCGTACGATCGGAAATCGATGGACCGAGCGTCTCTAGAGAATTATTGTGCGCCTCGACTGCGATTTTTTAATGAAGACCTTTCATGAAGTCGTTGTTGATCTTGGCCAGTGCCTCGCCCCGGCGCCGCCAGTTGCTCCTGAAAGCCGGCTATACGCTCGAGGTCGAGCCCTCGGACATCGCCGAGCCCGAGCCCGCGCCTGACATCTCGCCGGCCGAGTATGCGGCCCACCTTGCCTGGCGCAAAGCCAGGGCCGTGGCCAGGCGCAGGCAGTCAGGGCTGATTCTGGGCGCCGATACGGTAGGAGTGGTTGATGGACAGATCCTCACCAAACCGCTGGACCGAAATGATGCCGAGCGAATGATCCGGCTCCAGGAAGGCCGCGATACCCAGGTCATTACCGGTCTCTGCCTGTACCGGGCCGAACGCGATGAGTGGAAGGGTACCGTCGAAGAGAGTACGGTTCGGTTCCGGCGACTGAGCGATTTTGAGCGTACGGCTTACCTCGAGTCAAACCGGTGGGAAGGGAAGTCCGGCGCCTATGGAGTGCAGGACGGCGATCCTTTTGTCTCGGTCGTCCGGGGCAGCTTCTCCAACGTCGTCGGCCTGCCCCTGGAACGGCTCAAACGGCTGCTGGAGAGTGATCTCGCCGCGCCCGGTTAGAAGCGTGACGGCCAGGGAACCAAGACTTGCCAGAATTCATGGAGAAGACGACCGCATGGAACGCATCGGCAATCCTCAAAGCTGGTCGCGCAGACGCTTGTTCGGAGGTCTGCTCTTCATACTTTTTCTCCTGGCCATTGCGATCTGCGCCTTTGTTCCCGTGTCATCCTGGCTGGGCTCGAGGGAGGTCAGCGCCGCCATGGCCGCCAAACCGGCTCCGATCGACGGCAAGCGCGCTTTTACTTACCTCGAGAAAATCTGCGCGCTGGGCCCGCGGGTCGCAGGCTCGCGGGCCAATACCCGGCAGCGGGAAGAGGTTGCCGCGCACTGGAAGGCGATGGGTGGCTCGGTCCGCGAGCAGCCGTTTCGAGCCGTGCACCCGATCACGGCGCAGCGCGTCGACTTGGTCAACCTCATCGGCTCGTGGCATCCTGAAAGGATCGAGCGCGTCGTTATCGGCGCCCATTACGACACCCGCCCTCACCCCGACGAGGAAATCGACCCGGCGCGGCGCGACTTACCCTTCCTGGGCGCCAACGACGGTGCCTCGGGCGTTGCGCTCTTGATGGAGATCGCCCATCACCTGGAGAAGATGAATACCCCCTGGGGAGTCGACCTGGTCATCTTCGACGGCGAAGAGCTCGTCTTCGGCCGGCACCCTGACACCCAAGGCGAGTATTTCCTCGGTTCCAAGGAGTTTGCCCGGGCCTACATCGAAGACGTCGAAGCCCGCCAAAAGCCCAGCCGCTACGTCGCCGGACTGGTGCTGGACATGGTCGGCGGTGGCAAGCTTCAGATCAACCAAGAGCCCAACAGCCTGAACCTCGCCCCGAACCTCGTTCGCGACGTCTGGGCCGTTGCTCGCCAGGTTGATGCCAAGAGATTTCATCTCCGCGTGGGCCGTGAAGTCCTCGACGATCATCTTGCGCTCAATAACGCCGGTATTCCGACCATCGACCTCATCGACTTCGACTACGCCTACTGGCACAAGGCCGACGACCTTCCCAAGAACTGCTCGGCCGACAGCCTGGCCGAAGTCGGCCGGGTGGTTACGGCCTGGCTGGCTCAGCCGAAACGCCGGAGCCGGTGGTAAGCACACCTGGATGGGTCGTCATCTCAGCCGCGACCGCAATGCCTCACGCTCACAGCGCGTGGCCTCCAGATCAAAGGCCATCATCGCCAGATCCATCCGAAACTGTTGGAGCGCATCGCGCGCCAGCAACATCGTCCGCTCGCGAAACCGAGCGTCTTCCAGAGCGTCTTCCACAAGCGGCTCGAGCTCCGTGCGGACCCCATCCGGCTGCGCCAAAATCCGCTCTTGAAGCGCAAAGAGCGCAACCGGCCCCTCCTCACTGATAGCACCCTTCTCCTGGCACGTTGTCCGACTCATGGATGTGGCTCCCTCAGTGGTGTTGCTTTAGTCTAACACGCGAATCTGGAGAGAGTCGGAGGATAAGTAGAATTTCGCGGTCTAGTTAAAATGTAATGACAGCGGGGAGATTGACAGGGGGTCTTTGAAGCCAGCCAGCCATTTCAGCGCCCGTCGAACAGTTCCAATTTGTGAAATACGAAGTACAAAGCTGTCGGAAATTTCTGTTGACCAACTGTATGCCTGAGCCGATTATGACTTGGAGTGCAACAGCCAGACGGTGAGCGGCTTGCTCTGCTATAAGCGGATAATGTGTCTCTGTTGTTGCCTGGCTGGCTCTACACAGGGATGAAAGGCTCTCCAACTGGAGCGAGCGATGTTTTTCAGAACCCATTGCTCAGAGATGGCTTGCCTTGCCAAGGTTGCTACGGAAAAGGCAGAAGCGCTTGGGCAACAGGGGCCTTCGTCGACCTTGCCCCCTGTATTGACACCGGCAGAGCTTGCCCTGCTGACACTTGACGACGACTTGCGACTGGCTTTCGAGGCTTGCTGGAAGCACGACAAGGCCGGCCACTTCTATTTGGCCAACCGATAGTGGTGTTGGCCGGCGGTACGAGACTTGGCCGGGACGAAATATCTGACACTCCGAGACGTCTGCGTCCTGCACGATGTTGTCTTGGAGCGTACTCAATCCCGTCCAGCCGAATTGCTGTTCCCCGATAGGCTTGAATCAGCCATACAACGCCCCCAATGGATTGCCCACTACGAAGGCGCAGACATAGTGCGCCAAGCAATTATTCTTGCTGTGGCCATTTCGCAGGCACAAGCTTTTGCAGATGGGAATAAACGGACAGGATTCGTTTGTGCCAGTACGTTTTTGCGTCGGAATGGCATTGCCTTTAGAGGAGATCCTCTGGAATTTGCTAACCACTTGGAGCAAGTTGCCCTCGTCTCTCAAGGTGAGGCGCGAGATGCCCAGCAAAAGGTCTTCGAAGGCTGGCTGCGAGCAAACATCATTTCGGCTCCCGACCCACCTGAGGAGTTGACCTCCTGCGAAGCATGACGTTCCGTATCCGCCAACCCAAAGTTCGCAACTCGGGGTTCGAGCGATTGACCTTCCCGATGCGTGCGCATGGAGCTAAGATCCCAATCCTCAAGGATCAGGCTTCCGTAAAGCCCGCGGCATCAGTCGCTGCGGCTTGCACGGCCCCCACCCATGATCGCTTGCACAGACATTTTCCGCAGACCTGGCCAGGAGACAGGGAGGTCTCGAGGCAATGCGTGCCAAATCCCGCGGAATCGCCATCGTGGTCGCAGCCGGCTGCCTCGGGCTTATAGGCTACCTGGTGCGAGGTGCCGACGAGGAGCCGAAGGTTCCCGCGGCGAGCTTTCATGAGGATTTCGAGTCTCCTCAGACCGCCTGGCAAAGCGAGCATACAGACACAACAATCAACCTGCTGGCACACGATCGATCGGTGCGCGCGACCCACGATGGCAAGCAATCCGAGCATTTTCAGTTTGAGGCGGATGACGGCAGCCAATTCTTCGTCAGCTACCCACTACCCCGGATTCCCGTCGCCGAAACACTCCAGGCCGCAGTCTACGTCCGAGCCAACCGGGTCGGCGTTCAACTGTATGGTAGGGTTGTGCTTCCGGCGGACATCGACCCAGAGACGCGGGCTCCTTCGTTCGTCTTGATCGCGGGAACCATTTACGATCGGGTCGATCGCTGGCAGCGTCTCGAGCTTGCTAACATGCAACCGTCGATCGAGCGTCAGGCCCGTGTCCTTCGGGCCTCGTCGCGACGTCCGGTCAGCTTGAAGGGGGCGTACCTCGAGCGGCTGGTCGTCAACCTGATGGGCAGTCCAGGAGCTTCCGAAGTTTTCCTTGATGATCTGTCGGTCTCTCCCGTTCCGGCCGACGTACTCTCGGTCGGGACGAAACCCGGGGCAGCCAAAGAAGCGGCTGAGAAGGCACGGGGACTTTCGGATCCGCCGGAGAGTAAGGCCAAGAGTCCCTTAATCGTCCGTCTTGACCGCAACTACTTGCGCAGGCTCGGCGGAGACGGAAAATACCATGACTGGCTACCTACGGCCATCGATGCCCCGGGCGCTGACGTGGTCGAGCTCCGGAAGCACGGTTTCGACTTGCTCGTCGACGACCGCACGTCCAGTCCCGAGGTGATGAAGACGGCCATCAACCGAGGGTTCGTACTACTTCCCCGGCTCAGCGGTATATCGTCCAAGTCCCAGACGAGCGCTTTGCTGCAAGAGGTCGCCGATTATCCCTACAAAGACGCCGTAGCCTTCTGGCAGATCGGCGAGGGACTGGGGCGGAAGCGCGAGCTAGCAACGCGTCAGGAAGAGCTGCGGCAGACGCGCGAGCTGATCTCGGCCATGCGCCAGCTTCCCCCTGACTTCTCGAGGATCACGATCGGGCTGGTCGACGGCGACCTGCCGCTGTATGCCCGGGTGCCTACGAACCTGGATACGATCGGCATCAAGGCCCTGCTTTGGGCGTCGGCTCAGGACCCTCCGGAGAGTCTGGAATTCCTCGCGCAGCGGCGGCGGCTGGCGGCCCGATCGAACACGGGCGGTCTGTTCTGGGCCTGGATTCCAGCGACGGCGCCAGCAATCGTCCGGGCCAACATCTGGGGCGACGATCCCCCCCCTGCCTGGGGGGTACCGCAGGTGACTCCCGAGCAGCTTCGCATGATGACGTACATGTCGCTCTCGGCAGGCTACCGAGGTCTAGGATACCTGGGCGATGCGGACCTCACGGACTCCACCAAGCCGGCCGCTCGCGCTCTCTTAATCGAGATGGCGTTCTTAAATGAGGAAATCGACCTCTGCGAATCAATGCTGGCGCGGAGCGCCGATCCAATCCCCGAGTACAAGGTTTTTGATCCCGATCCATCCGGAATACCGCCCCCGGGCACACCGGTGGGAACGCGGGTCAGACCGCAGAAGGAATTTCCGCCCAAGCCCGGCCTATCCACCGCGGCGATCAAGGTCGCAGGCAAGGGAATCCTGCTCTTGCTGGCGGACTACGCCGGTAGCGCGCAGTTCGCGCCTCCCCAGATGGCCGCTCGCAACCTGGTGATCCGGCCATCGTTGCCGGAAGACGCCGCGGCATTCCAGATTAGTCCCGGCGAAGTCAAGCTACTGCCTCGCGAGCGAGTCCCCCGCGGGACCCAGCTCACTATCGACGAGTTCGACAGCACAGCGCTGATTCTCTGCACGTCCGACCTGAGCATCAAGGATCGGATCGAGGCGGCCATCGCCCGGGTCCGTCCGCTGGCCGTGCAGATGGCCATCGAGCAAGCCGAGATCTTGCTTCAGTCCGTCACCGAGATCAACGACCGACTCAATGCAGATGGTCAGACCCTGATCGGTCCCGAGGAGCTCAAGCGCCGAGCCGACGCCGGCGTCGTTGCCAAAGCCACCGATGACCGCGACCTCCTGGCCAGTGCCGAGGCGTCCATCAAGGCCGCCCGCGAGCTCCAGGAGCGAGAAGAGTTCGCGCTGGCCTGGCAGGAGGCCAGACGCGCCAGACGTCCTCTGCGCACCCTTGCGAGCGGTCACTGGGTCAAGGCCTGGATCGCCTTCATTAAGGCCGCCTCCTCGGCCCAACCCAAATCCAACAGCACTTCGAAAGACCCGATCCCGATCCTCATCAAGCCCGTGTGCTGCCCCCCCTGCGTCTCGTTCAACACCTTACCGGAGCATTACTTCTGGATCGACTGGATCGCCGGCAAGGCGGGCTTTAAGTTCGGCCCCAACCGCGTTCCCAGCGGCGCCTTCGATGATCCCAAAGCCATGGCCAAGGCTGGCTGGGCCAATATCGATTATCAAGTCGATGGCATCAAAACCAAGATGGAGACCGTGCTCCGCGATGGCAGCAAGACCGACCGCGCCATTCACGTGACCGTCGAGCCCACCGTAAAGGAAGATCTGGACAAGAACCAGCCATTCTTCGACTTTCCCATTGCCGCGATCCGCTCACCGTCGATCACTGTCGAGGCCAAGAACCTGATCCGGATCTCGTTTCTGGTCAAGCGGCCAATCGCGAGCCTTCCGGGGATGGGCGGCATCATTGCCCGCGACTCGATCGGCGGCGAACAATTCCAGTATCGGACGGCGGATCCGATCCCCGGCTACTCCCGCGTGATCCTCTATCGCAAGGCACCCGCTGACGGCAGCTTCAGCGTGACCTTGGGTCTGGCCGGTTACGGCGAAGCGTATTTCGACGACTTCCGCGTCGAGCTCGTCGAGGCCGACGTCGCGGAGGATCACTCGAACCTCGCTACCACCCCGCCCCGCCGCGGCAGCGCTCAACCAGTGTTGCCTGATCCTTCGCTCCCTGCGGCGGCGACGGACCCCGCAGGCTCTCGCGTCCGTCGGCGCTAAGAAAGGACCTTCGACGGGATGGCAGGGCCGTTTCATTCTGACGGTGGACACCCCTCATGTGCCGCTGCGCGACACCTTCTCCGGGGGGGGAGAAGGTATCAATTCTCCTTCTCCCTCGGGGAGCGGGGGGAACCCGGGGAACCCGCTTGCGGGTCGCGGGGTCGGGCCGAAGGCCGGATGCGGAAGCAGCCTCCACCGCCCCCGGCTGACAATGAAACGGCCCTGGACGCGATGGCGTAGCGCCTCGCCATAGCGCAAGTGACCGATGGACGACCTCCCGATCGGTCTGACAATCCAGCCAAGGGCTTTCCCGGTTGCGCAGAGCCATCGACCCAACATTACCTGCCACGAAAGCTTGGGGCGGCAATAGTCCCCCTTTGCCCTTCATTATCTTTATCTTTCGAGGCCATGGCCACTGCGCAGGCGCATGACCGCAAGACGCTTCGGTCGTATTGTGAAGCCGCGGCGGATGCGGGTATGTTAAACTTCATCGGGTGAATCGATCGTGAATTTGCGTCGTGATTGGCAATGGTCGTCCTGGCCAAGCAGTGGCGGGAAATCGCCCGTGCCCTGGAACTTTCCCTAAGTGGCCGGCATCCAAAAGATGAGATGTCGCAGTGACCGGTTACGTCAAGTGCTCCCAGGGCTGTGTGCGTGCCCCGTTGGACGACTTGCTGCATTAGCTGACGGCGTTTGCTTGCTCTTTGGCCGAGCTCTGCGTGCCCGTGAGTGCGGGGACGGGTGACAGATTATGCTTGCGATCCTCCGTTGATTTTTCTGACATTCATATCAAGGTCCTAATCGGTCCGGGCGGATGAGGCTCACCCGAGGCTGCCGCGCCGCCGTGGCCCCGAAGAGCGCCCAGAGCTGGAGTTCAGGTTGTTGCCCAAGGGGAGTCTGAGCGAATGCCGAAGATCCAGTCCGTCTGGGCGATCGAAATCGGCCAGGCCGCACTCAAAGCCCTAAAGCTGGTTGCCGGACCCAATCCGGACGAAGTCGTGGCCGAGGCCTTCGATTTCATCGAGTATCCCAAGATCCTCAGTCAGCCGGACGCCGACGCCGAGGAACTCGTCCGTGAGGCTCTGGCGACCTTCACCGATCGCAACGACGTAAAAGGATGCAAGGTTGCAATTTCGGTTCCGGGCCAGGCGGGTTTGGTCAAGTTCATCAAGCTCCCCCCTGTCGAGAAGAAGCGAATCCCGGATATCGTCAAGTTCGAGGCCAAACAGCAAATCCCCTTCGCGCTGGATGAGGTCGTCTGGTCTTACCAGCAGATCGGGGGCGATGAGGAGCCCAATGAGGAAGAGTTCACGATGGCCGAAGTGGGCCTCTTCGCGATGAAGCGGGACCAGATCGCCCGCGCCATTTTGCCCCTGACGGTGGCCGGGATCGAGGTCGACATCGTCCAGATGAGCCCGATCGCCCTCTACAATTACATCTGTTTCGACCAGCTGAAGGAGAGCGGCTCGAAAGATTCAGTAGTCGTGCTCGACATCGGGGCCGACAACACCGACCTGATCATCACCGACGGCTCGCGGATCTGGCAGCGGAACATGCCCATTGGCGGCAATCACTTCACGCGGTCGCTGACCAAGGAGCTGAAGCTCACCTTCGCCAAGGCTGAGCACCTGAAGCGGAACGCGACGAAGGCCCCGGATCCACGGGCCATTTTCACGGCGATGCGGGGCGTATTCAACGACTTCACCAGCGAGATTAACCGCTCGATCGGGTTCTACTCGAGCATCAATCGGACGGCCAAGATTCGCAAGGTCGTCGGCCTGGGCAACGGATTCAAGCTGCCGGGGCTGCAAAAGTTTCTCCAGCAGAACCTGAACCAGGAGGTCGAGAAGGTCGACTCCTTCGCCAAGCTCGCCGGCGACGAGGTCAAATCGGCGCCTCAGTTTCAGGACAACCTGGCCTCCTTCGCCGTGGCTTATGGTCTGGGTGTGCAGGGACTGGGCAAGGGGGGAGTCAGCACGAACCTCTTGCCGCCGGAGATCGAGCGGCTGCGGATGATCCGGGCCAAGAAGCCGTGGGCGCTGGCCTCCTCGGCCCTGGTCATGCTCGCGCTCTCCTCACTGTTCATCCTCGGTGATTATCGCTTGCTGGCTAAGCACGCATCGCCAAAATTTCGGGCCGCGACCGAGCAGGCCCGCACCGTGACGAACCTCGGCAACAGCTACAAGACCGCCTACGACGCGGCCAAGAACGAGTGGCTGGGCAAGTACGAGGAAGGCAAGGAACTGATCGTTGACCCGACCAATCGGGCCCTCTGGCCGACGTTTCTGAAGACCGTAAGCGGCTTCTTTCCCGACCCCATTAACGAGTACAAGCTCTATCCCGACGACCCCTCGAACCAGCAAACCCTCGAGAAGCTGCGGGTCCACATCGACGCTATCGTGCCGGTCTGGCGAAACGACGTGGCCGAGGAGTGGTTCAACCAGCTCGATCCCAGGTTCAAGCGCTTGATGCATCCTTACGACGCGGCCACTCCCCCCACAGGTGCCGGCTGGATCGTCCAGATCGTCTGCCATCATTACAACCCTTACCCTACCGATCCCAAGCAAAGAAATCTGTCCTTGAAGGACACGCGGCGGACTGACTTCGGGCCCTACCAGTTCATCACCGAGAAGGTCCTTCATAAGCTGAACGACCCCATGCTTCGGCTCTTTGGCGTCAGCCACGTGGCCCTGTCCTGGATGGACATCGATACGCAGTGGACCAGTGAGAAAGGTTGCGGTACCAACAATCTGGCCAGGAGCACAGTGCCCCTACTGGACCGGGCGTCTCCTCCCTCCGACGCAGGCGGCCGAATGGGAGAAGCGGGCAGCCGGGGCGGGCCGGGCGGCGTGTATAGACCCACCCCCATGGCCGGCGCTCGCGGCATGATGAGAGCGCCTACCACGGCGGGCTCGGGCATGTTTGCCGGCACGCCTGCCGGTGCTGCCGCCGAGGCCATGAAGAGCATCAAGACGCTGACCCGAACGGACTTCTTGATCCAGTTCGTGTGGAAGCCCGATACCATCGAGCCGCTGCCGGATGACCCCGAGCAGCGCAAGGCCAAGATTAAGGAACTGGTCGAGAAGTTCAAGGAAGCCGAGAACCAGAAGAGCAACGCGGTGGTGACCATTCCCAGCGCCGAGGAGATCGAGAAGGCCTCGAAGCAGCAGACCTCCGAGTTGGAGGCGGCCATCCAAAAGGCGCTTTCAACGATCGCCAACCCAGCCCCGGAAGGGACCATGGGCAGTGGTGGCACTCCCGCTGCTGGCGGCGGCGGCGGCGCGACTCCTGGTGTTCCAGTGACCGTGCCGCCTCCTTAGATAAGCCCCAGAAATGTCCGGAACCCTCGTCCTGCGTCCGGCTCGCGCTGGGCCGGGCTCAGGCGACAGAACTGGCAACTTCGAGGTTCTCTACCTCCTCCACCGGGAGCCCGGAACCGTGGCGAATCGATTCTTGCGGACCCGAATCATTGCTTCCTGTTCGATCGCTGGAAGGCAGCCATGACTACCGATGAACTCGTCGATCATCTCAAGCAATTCCTTCGTCTCTGCATCAAGTATCGCTTCTGGATCTCCATCGGCTTGGCAGCCCTTTTCGCCATCATCGCCTATCTGGTGGGCTCCTCTCCCGTAAAGATGAGGGCCGAGCAGGAGAAGAGAGCCATCCTCCAGGCCGATAGCGACGTCAAGACATTCACCTCCCCGGGCATTCCCAACGATCAGTACAAGCCGATCGTCCTGGAAAAGTCTGACGTCCTTAACAAGGACATCAACTCGGCCTGGAAGCGGCTTTACGACCGCCAGGTGAACCTGCTGACCTGGCCCAAGTCGGTTCATGAGCGGTTCAATACCTGGGGCCGGAAGTGGCCCGAGAATGTCGCCGAAGGCGCCGTCCAGATCGCCATCGACGATTACATCCATGCCTACGACGAGTACGTCGACTCGGTGTACAAGGTCTTCAGTCCGTTCGACACCAACACCGGCGATGGGATCGTCTGGGCCCCGCCCAAGGAAGCGCTGCTGCGGCCGGCCGTCTTCGATAGCACCAGGCCCCCCGAGCTGAGCACGATTTGGGACGCCCAGGAACGACTCTGGATCCAGCGAACTCTCCTGGAAGTCGTGGCGCAGGTCAATAAGAACGCCAAGGACTGGGACTCGGCGATCATCAAGCAAATCAATGAGCTCGAGGTCGGCGGCTCTGTCGCCCAGGATCAGCGGTCGCTAGCCAGGGGCGACCAGCTCAGCGAATCGGAGGTCATCAAAGCTCCCGGCTCGGAGACCCAGGAGGCCGCTGATGCGACCGCCGGTTCTCCCGGCCGCCAAGGGTCCAGGCCAACAGGTAGCATGGGGGCCGGATCCGGGGGCCTGGGGTCTGAGAGCATTTACTACATCAAGCCCGCCGTCGAGGCGACCCAGTTCAGGATCGTTCCCGTCATGCTCGCGGTGCTCATTGACCAGGACCGCATCCAGGATTTGCTGGTGGAATTCGAGAACTCGCCGATGTCGATTCAAGTCATGGATTTCGAGCTGCGGCGTCCGGAGTCGCGCGTGACCAGGCCCGAAAAGGGCGCTTCCGCGAACTCCGCCTACGGCGACAACATGTTCTCGGGAATGTTGCGTGGCATGAGGGCCGGTGGCATGGGTTTCCCCGGCATGTCCGGCTACGCCGGCATGATGTCAAGAATGAGGAGCGGGGGAAGCCCGCGCGGCACCACCGGCATGGGCGGGGCCGCGGCTTCCTCACGTCAGGGCACCAACAAGCGTGACCGCGACCGCGGTAAACAGCGTGAAGAAGAGGCCAAGTCTGTCGAGTCGGCCAAAGGCCCGTCCCTCTTCGATCCGCATTACAATGTCGTCGTGGTCCGGATTTACGGACAGGCCCGGCTCTACAAATCGCCGCCTGCCGATGCCGAGATCATTCCCAGCCTGGGAGCGACCTCCACAGCCGCTGGCCCCCCGGTCGTGAACAAGGCCAGCGCACCCGAAGCTGAGCCGGAAAGGACCGAGACAGCCAAAATCGAAGCTCCCAAGGAGGAACCGCCGAAGGCCGAGGCTTCCAAAACTGAAGCGGCCAAGAACGAGTCACCAAAGTCGTGAGCCCATTACTTGCCCTAAGTGTCCCTGCCGTGAGGCTTTAAGCGTTTCAGGATCACAATCAACCGGCGCCAAGTATCACAAGTTCTCTAGAGAATCGGCGGAATCCAACAGGAGACGCTTCCATGGCCGATCCCAGGGTCGAGAAACTCAAGGAGCTAGGTATCCGCTATGGTGACAAGGCCGCGGTGGTTCTCACGTCGCTCCTATTCTTGTTTTGCCTGGGCGCTGCGCTGAACAAGGAATCGATTCAGCTCACTCCTGAGCAGGTCAAGAAGTCCGCCGAGTCCGCTGACTCGAACATCCGGCGGCGTCAGGATCCTGACTCCATCCTCCGGGTTCTGGAGGCCGGCGGCATCAAGCCGACCGACTTTTCCAAGCAGATCGAGGAGAGCAGCAAGAACGTGCTGGTTGCCGACAACTACAAGCCCCAGCGCGAGTGGATCACTCTGGAGCCGGGCGCCGGCCTGCTACGTGAGACACCCAAGCTCATCGCCCCCTCCGAGCTTTATGCCTATCCCGGGCGCGGCGGCGCCTTGGTCTACGATCTCGACGCCGAGGGAAACCGCATCCTCGACACCGAGACGAGGGACCTGACCAAGGACCAGTCACGACGAAACCGCCGCCGTCGCCACGCTGGGGGCATGACGGGCATGATGGGCGGCCGCCGCGGCCGCAGGAGCCAAGCTGACATCGAGAAGGAGCAGCAGCAAGAAGCTGAGCGGAAGCAAAAGGCAATCGCAGCCAAGCTCGCCGGCAAGCTTGAGGATCCCGAGCCCATTGGCGACGAGAAGATGAGTGACGCTGCAAGCCCGGCGAAAGAACTCCAGCAATATTATAAAGAGGTCACCAACGCCCTTCACTGGGTGGTCATCACCGGAGTTCTCGACCACGCCAAGCTGGTGGCCAACTATCGCGAGGCGCTCAAGAACCCGGCCGTCGCCAATCCTCATTACGCCCGTCTCGAGCTGGAGCGGCAAGTTCGTCAGAAAGATCTTTCGTGGTCGGATTGGGAGAAGGTCGACGCCCAGGAGAACCTCAAGATCCTCGATAACCTTCCCGAGGAAGACGAGGAACTCACACCCGAAAGCGTCCGCCCGGATAACCTGAACGATCCTCTTCCCTTCCTCAAGGCCGGCCTGTGGGAGAAGGTCCATATCGGCAGCCTTGTTCCCAGGGAGAAGAAGGAGATCGCCCCGCGTTCAACAGCCATAGGCGCCGGCGGAGGGAGTTCTCGCGTCACGAGTAGTGTGGACTCGCGGACGACGGGCGGCCGGATCGGAGGAGGGCTCATCTCAACCACGCCCACCGGCGGCGATGCCGCCGCGTTCTGGAGATCGCAGGAGAGGCGGGTCATGATCCGTGCCCTCGACTTCACGACGCTTCCCGATTCCACCTATCGCTACCGCGTCCGCATCGTCGTCTTCAACCCCAACCACAACCGGGATGACGTGATCTCGACCGCGGTCGACACCAAGTCCACCGAGCTTCTAGGCCCCTGGAGCGAGCCCACCGACGAGGTCACCATGCCCGCCGACATCTCGGCTTATGCCTTGAGCCTTCTTCCCTCCGCCAAGTCCGAGACCAAAGTGAACTTCCAGGTCATCCGCTTTGACGCCAACACCGGCGTGACCATCCCCCACAAATTCGCCGCTAGCGTCGGGGAGATCATCGGCGAGGTGAGCAGCGCGGATGTTCCGACTTCCGAGGGAACTGGCAAGCATATCGAGGCCAAGGACTTCAACACCCGGCAGATCGTGCTCGACGTTCGAGGTGGCCTCCAACCTCTACCCCCGGGATTCCCCGGCGGGCCTCTGGAGCATCCCGCTCTGACCTTGCTCTTGCGTCCCGACGGCAGCGTCCTGGTGCGGAGCCAGGCCGACGACCTCAATGACGAAGTTCGCAAGGATATCCAGCGAAACTACGACCGCGAGGTCAAGGATTCGAGCAAGAGACGTGAAAGCTCGCTGGGTAGCGGCTATCCGGGAATAGGCGGAGGAGGTCGCCGTTAACCCATGCATATCATTCCGCGCCCGATTCTGTCCGATCGCTTTCGGTCAAGAATACCCAGACCCCACAACTCCCTACCTTGATGCTCCGGGTCTTGGCTGCGCAAGGTCACCACAGGGCGGTGGCTTCCCTCAGAATCCAGGTTGTCAACTCGAGCATTCATGGAACCATGCGGCTCGATCCGATCTCTTGCGCATCGATCCCAGGCGGTTTGTCAAGTATTCGTAAATTTTGCAACACTCACCTTGACCGAAATTTGACCAGAGGGTACACACCCCCACAACTGGCTTCTCCCCAACCCCGACGCGATTCCGCGATGACTGTGTTGAGCTTCTCGCGGGAGTTGGTCACAGGATGAAGCGACCATTCCGCGCACTCGGAATGGTCCGGTTGAACAGACCGGATAATCGTCTCCCGCCATCGGGACCCAATCATGGACCGCCCCCAGGGATGTCGGCGGTGTTCTCGTGGCGGCGAAAGGAGGTCGCGTTGCGAAGGCTCAGAGCGCTCACTGGCATCTTGATTATCGGCGTATGCGGAGCGGCCGCTGAAGGTTCAGCTCCGGATGACGCGGTCCCCTCGCCAGCGAATACGGCGCGCAAGCCGGCGCCGGCACCGCCCATCAAGTATCTCGAGGCTGGCTCTCGACTGTTCAACAGTGGAAGATTCGAGCTTGCCGCAAAGTACCTCGCTGCGGCGCACATGTACCGCGATCAGCTCCAGCAGGATGAGCAAAGTACGCTTGACGAATACCTGAAGGAGCTATCCAAAGTCGAACGCCTGAAGACCGAAACGACGACCGGCCCCTCGCCGGCACCTGAGGCAATGACTCCTGCCGCGCCGGCCAATCCGGCATCGCAACCGCCAACTACGCCTGCGGCCACACAGCCGGCATCGGAGAATCCCGGCGCACAGCCCCCACCGGACGCCCCGGCCACACAGCCGGCGCCGCAAAATTCCGGCACACAGCCGGCGCCGGACGCCCCGCTGATGCAACCGGCATCAACTAATTCGGCCACACAGCCGGCGCCGGAAAATTCCGGCACACAGCCGGCGCCGGACGCCCCGCTGATGCAACCGGCATCAACTAATTCGGGCTCTCAGCCGGCACCGGAGAATCCCGGCACACAGCCGACGCCGGACGCGCCGGTCTGGCAACCGGCACCAGCCAGGGCCGGCTCGCAGCCGACGCCGGACGCTCCGGTCTGGGAACCGGCGCCGGTCAATGCCGACTCACAACCGCCGACTCCCACTCCGGCCTCCGCGGTGGCGGCGCCCACCTTCTCTCCACGGCCCGGCTCGCCCACGCGATCCGAGACCGCCGCCAGCGAGACCTCACGCGGAGGACCCGGCGATGTCGCCTCAGCGGCAGACATCAAGCAGCAGGGCCGCTGGCTGCTCCAGCAGGCCCGAGAGCAAATATCTCAGGGCAACCTAGACGAGGCCCAACGCAAGGTCGCTGAGGCCGATAAGCTCGAGATCAGGTGGGGCCTCTTTGACGACACTCCGGGCAAGGTCCGCGCCGATATCAACAAGGAGCGGCCCAACCGGGTCGCCACCGCGGCCTGCTCGGGAGCCACGCCAGCCGGCGATCGCAAGACGGCCCGCGCCAAACTCCGTGAGGCGCGTACCGCCCTTTCTCAACACCAGGTTGAGCAGGCTGAATCCATCGCGCAGGAGGTCAAGAGCTGGAACCTCAACTACGGTTTCTTCGAGGATAATCCGGACAAGGTGGCCGCCGCGGCGCGGGCTCTGCGTAAACGGGATAGAATCCGCAACACTTCTCCCAGGGAACAAGCCAGCCAGGGTGTTTATGATACCCTGGTCGTCGAAGCGCGCCAGCTCATGAAAAACGGCAAGCTCGACGAAGCCGAAGCCAAGGCCCGGCAGGCCCAGCGGATGAACGTAGTGCCCGGGCTGACGGCCGATCGCGCTGAGTCGGTCCTGCACGACCTCGCCATGATCCGGGCGGGCGCCTCGGCGCCGGCGATTGCCGCCACGGCTGAAGCCCCCAGCGCCGTCGCCGAACGCGAGGCCAATGAGCTCTTGGCCAAAGGCGACCAGACAAAGGCCGCGGCCAAGTTCGCCGAGGCCGAGAAGCTGCGACTCAAGGAAAAGGCGCAGAGCCTGGCCGCCAACGCCCCCACCAGCGGACCAGCCGTGGACAGCCAGCTCCAGAAGAGTGTGGGAGATGATTCGCACCAGCAACCAGGACCGATAGCCGCCCCCGCCACCGACATGGCGGCCAGCAAGCCCGCCGACGGTCCCACGGCCAGCAAGTCCACCACCGAGCCGAAGGCCGGTGATCCTCTGGCCGTAGCGAATCTGAAGTTGGCGCCCACCAACGCGCCAGGGGCCGATGCCCCCGCCGCTTCGGCTTCGCTCGATCAGCACGGCAAGCCCGCCAACACGCCAGAGGCCGATGCCCCCGCCGCTTCGGCCCCGGCGGACCAGCCCGTCAAGCAGGCCGTCGCGGTCGGGGCCGACACCCCCGCCGCTTCGGCTTCGCTCGATGAGCCTGGCAAGCCCGCCAACACGCCAGAGGCCGATGCCCCCGCCGCTTCGGCCCCGGCGGACCAGCCCGCCAAAAACGCCGCCGCGCCACAGGCCGATGCCCCCGCCGCTTCGGCCCCGGCGGACCAGCCCGCCAAAAACGCCAACACGCCAGAGGCCGGCGCCCCCACCGCTACGGCCCCGGCGGACCAGCCCGCCAAAAATGCCGCCGCGCCACAGGCCGATGCCCCCACCGCTACGGCCCCGGCGGACCAGCCCGCCAAAAATGCCAACACGCCAGAGGCCGATGCCCCCGCCGCTTCGCCTTCGCTCGATCAGTCCGTCAAGCCCGCCAACACGCCAGAGGCCGATGCCCCCGCCGCTCTCGCTCCGCTCGATCAGTCCGTCAAGCCCGCCAACACGCCAGGGGCAGATGCCCCTGCCGCTCTC
>JBKQMU010000206.1:0-21272 GCA_052146555.1 Isosphaeraceae bacterium | reverse complement strand
TTGTCACTTCTGAAGCAGCATCCCGACCGCACGAGTCTCGTCATGAAACGTCGCAGTTGTGGTTGGAACGACAACTACCTGCTGAAAGTCGTTGTTGGGACAACGCTTTAGTGTGCGCTGGCCCTGCGAGTGACGAACAGTGCCAAGGAGGTAACGCGTTTCATGAGCACTGCTTCGGAGTTCTTGAAATTCGAGCGCAAGATGCCGCCAGGCCCGCGCGGTTGGCTCTTGCTGGGAAACACTTTTGATTACGCAAGAGACCCTCTTGGGTTTCTAGGAAAGTCGGCCGGGGCCTACGGAGATGTCGTCAAGCTGCGACTCGGCGGCCTGCGGACCTACCTGCTCGTCCATCCCGAGCACATCGAGTATGTTCTCCGTACACATCACGAGAACTTCATCAAGGACAAGATGACGCAGTCGATCAGTCCGGTGGTCGGGCAAGGGCTCCTCACCAGTGAGGGAGCCTATTGGAAGCGGCAAAGGCGGCTGGCGCAGCCGACTTTTCAACATCAACAGATCGAACACTATGCGCAGCAGATGGTCGAACAGACGGGGTTGATGCTCGACGGGTGGACGGGTGAAGAAGATCGCGATCTGCATGCCGATCTCTCGAAGTTGACCCTGGCGATCGTGGCCAGGACAGTCTTCGATGCCGATGTTTCTCACGACGCCCGGGCTGTGGGCGAGTCGCTTAAGATCGTGATGGATTACTCCTTCGCCCCGATGCGCTGGTTCTGGCTCCGTGAGGTTTTGCCGCTGCCTTCGACCCGCGCCTACTGGCGTGCGATCCGGCGCATCGATGAGATCATCTACCGGATGATCGAGCTGCGCCGCGGTTCCGACCACGACCCCGACGACCTGCTCTCTCGCATCCTTCACGCCAGCGAGGAAGACGGTGGCAGCCGACTCACGGATCGCCAGATCCGCGACGAAGCCGTGACCATCTTTCTGGCCGGACATGAGACCACGTCCCTGGCCCTTCTCTACACTTTCTATCTTCTGGCTAATCATCCCGCGGTCGAGCAGCAGCTAGCCGCGGAACTCGAGTCGGTTCTTGCTGGAAGGCTGCCCACGGCTGAGGATGTTACAAGGCTGACCTATTGCGAGTGGATTTTCCGCGAGGCGCTGCGGCTCTATCCGCCAGTCTGGGGCATCGCCCGGGAACCGCTTCAAGACTGCGAGATCGGAGGGTACCGGGTGCCGCGCGGCACCCAGCTCTTCCTCGTGCAGTATCTCGTCCATCGCGATCCGCGGTGGTACGAGAATCCGGAGGTCTTTCGTCCCGAGCGCTGGGACGGCGATCTGGCTCGGCGACTGCCTCGCTGTGCCTATTTTCCCTTCGGCGATGGCCCTCGCGTCTGCATAGGCAATCATTTTGCGATGATGGAGGGAATTCTCGTTCTGGCCACGATCGCCCAGCGCTATCGGCTGAGCCTGGTGCCCGGCCAGACGCTCGATCTGTTCCCCACGATTACCCTTCGCCCCCGACATAGCCTGTTCTTCCGGCCGCGTCGCTGCGAAACGATGACAAACTTGACACGGTGAAACGAGCGATCCGCCATCCGGAGCTGTCTCTTATAAAAATTCTTCTTCGGCCAAGTGGCCCAGCACGAGTCCATCGTTTCTGGTGAATAAATCCTGTATTTGCAGGCACTTCGGGCAAGGTTGGCATAAGAATCGCGGCGCGAACGGAACAAGCTACGAGGCGAGATTTCTCCGAGATGACCTCGAAGAGAAGGATGCCAATCGGGAAGCGAAGGAGTTTTATCCGCGAGCAACCCGGGGTGGTGGAAGTCACGACCATTTTGTCGAGGAGCACCGCTCCCATTTCGACAAGGCCGGGTCTTTGACTCTTACCCGGTCAAGGAATAAAGGCTGTAAATGCATGGTTGTATGTCCGCAGGCCCCAAAGCGAAGCGAGTTTTGCCTCGCTTCTTCACATGGCAGGCACGCATCGACCGGCGAATATCTCTTTGCTCAAGTTCTCAAGCCGCTCGACCGATCATCTCGATACAGGAGCCTCTTTGAGTCCGGATTGACTTCCGTAAGCCCATGATTTTGAAAAAGTTCGGGAGAATTCGCGTTCGCTCTTCGGGCCGCCCGACGCTACTCTTACAACGGGGATTGACCCTTGTCTCGGAGGACCAGGGTAATTGGAGCACTTGATCCCCGAACGAAAGGAGTCGGTTTGATGAACTCGATCCGGACACTGGTAGCGTCGGTTATTGGCACCGATTCGCCACTCAAGCAGAGCACCCGGCCCGACGTGCGCAGAGCGCCCTCTTGCGAGACGCTTGAGGGGCGTCAGTTGCTGAGCGTCAGTGGGTGGGCAGGCGCTTCCCACTGGAACGCCATCACCGCCGCGGGAACCACGGACGCGGCGCATGTCCAGCCCTGGAACGGGGTCAAGGACGCCGGCGGTCACCACTTCGCCGGTCCCGGTTTCGATTTTCAAGTGAAGGGCGGATCAGGCCATGAGATGCCGGCGCCCAGTGCGCAGGCCAAGGCAGACATGCAGACCCTCTCGACCGATATCAACAAGCTCCAGTCCGAAGTACCAGCGACCCTTCAGGCCCAGATCAAAGCAGACAAGACGACGATTGAGAATGCCCTCTCTTCGTTGACACCGCAGGAGCGTCATGCTGCTTTCCCGACGCCCACGACGAAGCCGGCCGCGCCAGCAGATCCGTCAACCATCATGACGACCGAGCTCAAGGCGGCCAACTTACCCGACGCGACGATCAACTCGATTATCGCCGACTTCAAGACCTACAAGTCGACCCTCGATAGCATCGATCCGACGCTGAGCGCCAAGATCAAGGCCGACCAGGCAGCGCTCGAGAAGGATATGCCGGCGCCAGTAGGCCATCCTGGCCCGATGCTGGGAGCTCCTGGCCTTCCCATGGGGCGCGGCATTGGATTCTGATCTCTGAGATTTCCTCCTGCGGCAACCCCGGCCCGGAGTCCGGTCACATCCGGGCCCGGGGATGACGACAGGTTCGGATGCAACATTTCATCGCAAGGGGGTCCCTGCGGAAATTGTCTTCCCGGTCGTCAGTCATCGGATCGCCGTCTACCCTCTTGATGAAGCCGGCAATCGCCGCGACACTCTCCGGGTGAATGCTCGCCAGGAACATGCAGTCATAACGATCGACCCGCAGCACAGAACGCTCTGGTACGGACGAGAACTCCGCTGAGACTCCGATCGATCAACTCAGCCTTACGCCAATGCCTTTCATCGAGCCGAACGCTTTGGAGTGTGAGGCGTCCTGGCTTTCGCGGCCGGCGGCGAATCTTTGGATTCTTTCTCGATCTTCTCGACGAATTTCTTGATCTCGTGAAACTCGTGAGATGGTCCGAGGCCGAAGTGCTCGTTGGCTGGCGGGGCATCTAGCGCCTTCTTGACCTCGCCGTCTTTGGCCAGTGCGGCATAGTTCTCCTTGGCTGTGCTTATCATTTGGACCAAATCACGAACGGCTTGATCATACTCAACGCTGCGTTCCTGAACTTCGTCGTCGAGCTCTTGCTTCGTCTTGGGATCAGGCGGATGGGCCTTTAACTGGGCAAGCCAGTTGCTTTGCTGGCCCAGCTCAAAATTGAGCTGGTTGCGGTAGGTAGTCAGCTCAGCGTACTGCTGCTGCACATAGGTGCTGGCGAAACGGTTGCGGAATCGCGGGAGGTGATTGATCTGCTGGCTGACCCCGTTGATCTCCGCTTTGATCTGGCCAATCTGGGTGTTGAGATTCTGAATCAAAGCCTGGTGGTCCTGGGCAGTGCCGAGCGATTCCTGCTGAAGCTTCGCGGATTTCAACTGACGCGAAAGCCGCCGCACCTCGCCGAGTTTTTTCTTCGCCTCGGCCTCGGCGTCAAAGACATAGAGCGGACCGACTTGTGTCAATCCATTCTTCGTCAGGATCTCCCCAGGCGAATCTGCCAAGGCGTGGGCATGTGAGCCACAACACGTCAAGGTCATGACCAGAAGACCAGCCGCCACACGCCTTTTCCTCGGCCCACGATGTGAACTCCTCTTAGCTCATGAACGCGATGGACAACCAAGCCGGTGCAAGATCGCCGAGGCACCCTGATTTCACGACAGGAATATTTTATCCCATTGCGTCGCCGGCTCCCAGCTTTGATGGCTCTCAGGCGACAAGAGCAACCAGTACCCGAGTCCAGTCAGCAATACGACTGGGCGATCCTTGACTCACGACTGGACAACCCCTGTGTAGCCCGAAAAAATCTTTGCTGCGGATCACCCCGCGCATCGATTCTCCGCCTAGGATTGAATGAGCGTTGGCCGTGCCGCCAGCTCTCCCTGTTACTCCGATCATCAAGGGTAAGAGTTCGCATGCGCTGAGCTCCCTGTGATCCGTGCGGGTCATCGACCACGAGCTCAGAGCTGCCTGAGTATCAAGTCGCCCCCGGAGTGTCCCGACCGTAAGCTGCTCGCTGAGTCGACAAAGGTTAATTGAAATCGCACGTGTGTGTGTCATGGCACGCACGATATGGCGTGATCGAAAGCCGCAGCATTCCTGACAACCACATGTTATATCGCCTTGCAGCCACTTGCAGGTCGGGGGAGGGAGCCGGCAAAGAAGATCGTAATGTATTAAAAGCTAGACTTTCAGTTCGTTTGTGACCGCTGGACAGGGTGCTGATTGCTTCAGACAGCAAAAGGAGACAGGTCTCCTGGCTGTTATTGATAATTATTGCGTTCTCGGCGTGTCATGGGAAATGGGAAACGTGAACTGCGTCATTGTCCACTACGTAAGCCGTTTACTTATGGTTGCAAAAAAGCTGCAAAGAACGCGACGTCTCTTGAAATCACTCCGGAGGATGGTTACTCTTGGGTGGAGTGTGGAAGCAACAGTGAAATCGCGACCGCATGCATGACACAATCTCCTCGTTACACCGTACTTGTTTTGCGAGGATACCTTGGACGGGTCTTCTTAGGGTCACTTGTGACCAACCAAGATTCAGATGATGAAAACATCTGCAAGCCTCAACTGAAATTTGAGAGTTGGTTCACCTGAGTCAGGAGAGCGGTTGACATCGAAGAGATGGCGATTCGAACGGATCTTGATGGGTTGAAAGTGTAGTCGGACGACGGTCGAGTCAGTTTTAGGACTCCGATCGAGCCAGCGACGGTTCGCCGAGCCGTCAAGCAGGAAGGTACCCGGAACGAAGTGTTCCGGAGAATCTTCTTCCAACTTTTCCAAGCATAGAAACGGGTATTGCAACCCACGTGCACGGAGTGTGCGCATTTTGCACGCGGGAAAGTCTGCAACACTTCGATCCGATGGCTGTAGAGTACTGCATGTTTGACGAAGTGCGGGAGCAAGTCAATTGAAACCCGAAGAGCAGGGCAAACCGGAGCCCGACGATCCCGCTATGGATGAGCGCCAGGTCACGGTGTTCGAGCCCGAAGGTTCTGCCTACCGAGGGGCGAAAGTCGCCAACTCCCGTGCGATCGCGCCAGTGAGAACCAGGGAAGTAAGCGACGCTCACCCCGGCGGGGGAGACCTGGCGGCGGCACAGCCTGCAGAACGGCCTGCGGCGACATCGACATCGGATACGCCCGATCTGATAGGGCTGCTTCGCGCATTGCGTCGGCGCTGGAAACTGGCCGTCATTGGAGGCATCGTTCTCAGCTCGCTAGTCGCGGCGGCCGTCTACTTCCTGCTTCCGCCCCCCAAGCACACCACGAGTGCCCTGATTTACGTGGCAGCGATCCGCCCCAAGGAGATTTTCGACACGCGCGAAAGCAGCGTGGCCTATCAAACCTATCAGGAAACCCAGGTGATCCTGGCCAAGAGTCGCGTCGTGATCGAGGCTGCCCTCAAGAAGCAGGGGGTGAGCAACCTGCCGACCGTTTGCAAGCAAGTCGATCCTCCCTCATGGCTTGCAGATCAAATCAAGGTCGATTTTCCCCGCGGCTCCGAGATTCTCAAGATCTCGATGACTGGAGCCTACCCCGCGCACGATCTTGAAATGCTGGTCAACGCCGTCACCGATTCCTATCTGGAAGAGATCGTCGAGCAGGAGAAACGCGAGCGATTGGCTCGGCTCGACCGCCTGAGATCCTTGTTCCACGAACTTCAAGATGACCTTAAAGTGAAACGGGAAAAATATAAAGAGATCGCAGAATCCATGGGGGCGAGCACCAACCAAAATGCGGTCCTCAAGCAGAAAATGCTGGTGGAGCACGTGGGGCACGCGAGGCAGGAACTGCTGCGGCTGTCCTCAGAGATCCGCGAGGCGCAAGCCCGAGTAAAGATCCTCAAGGCGAGGGAAGGTCAAGAGCAGGAAACGATCGAGGCCGTTTCTTCGGCTGACGTCGAGAAGTTGGTCGAGGCCGACGAAGAAGTCATCCGGATCAAGGCTCAGATCGAGGAAAACAAACGTCAGCTGGACTCGTTCCGGCGAAGGGCCAAGAATTCCGGCGATCCCGCAATCTTCACAGTCCAGCAGGAAATCAACCGGCTCCAGAGAGACCTCAGGGATCGCCGTCGTGTCCTTGGTCCATCGCTGGCGAGGGTCGCATCGAAGACGTCGCCGAAACGCCAGGTCCAGCAGCTCTCAGAGTCAGAGCAATACCTGGAGATCCTGCATGAGCAACAGGAATCACTGAAAAATGAGATCGCTCTTCTCGACCAACAGATGAACTCGCTGAGCAGCAAGTCGATGGACTTTCATTGGCTCGAGGACGAGATCAACCTCTCCGGTGAAACTGCCAAGACGGTCGGGACGGAAGTGCAGTCGATGAGTGTGGAGCTCAAGGCGCCACCAAGAATTCGCTTGATCGAGAGAGCCAAGGCACCGACGCTTATCGATCCCTTGCGGCGGCTGAAGTTCACCGCGGGGTCCGCGGTCGGAGTACTCGTGGCCTTCTTGGGAGTCCTGTCGTTCTGGGAGTTTCGCTCCCGCCGGATCGGTACGGTGAACGAGGTGGTTGAGTGCGTGGGCCTGAAGCTAGTCGGGTCCCTGCCCTCCTTACCGAAGGCCAGTGACCCGGAAGCCCAACTGGTCGAGCACAGGCTACTGATCGATTCCATCGATGCCGTTCGTACCATGTTGCTTCGCGCCTCGAAATTCGAGTCGCTGCGCGTGATCATGGTCACAAGTGCTCTGAAGGGAGAGGGGAAAACTTCACTGTCTTGCCACCTCGCCACGAGCCTGGCTCGAGCGGGGCGCATGACGCTCCTGATCGATTGCGATCTCCGGAGCCCTACTGTTGCGGATGTTTTCTGCTCGCCCCGTTCCCCGGGCGTGTGCGAGATTCTACGCGGGGAGGCTAGCCTGGACGAGGTCATCTGGCAGTCCCCTGTCAAATCGCTGTTCTTGGTGCCTGCGGGTCGGTGTGATTCGACGACGCTCGAATTGCTTGGACAGGATCGCTTCCGAGACACGCTTTCGATGCTCAGAGAACGGTTCGAGTTCATCATCGTCGACACCGCCCCTCTCCTCCTGGTCACGGACTCGATGATCCTCAGCCAGTATGTTGATGCCGCGGTGTTCAGCATTCTCCGCGAGGTCAGCCAGATTCGACCCGTCCAAGCGGCCTGCGAGCGACTCTCGTCCCTGGGAGTTCCCATCCTTGGTGCCGTCGTGTCGGGAGTTGCTCGCTCGTCTTACACCTATCGATCTTACCCGTATCCGGCTCCTCCTCCGGACTCTGGATCATGAGGCATGAGGCGCCTCTGATCGTGGTGGCCGCACAGTGCTTGAGCGGACCGGGCCGCCGCTACGCTTGAAGACTGCCTGCGCTTGGCCGGTCCCTTCTCCATGGTGCTCTCGCTTCGAGTATCCACGGGGGGCGGCTCAGTACGCAGCTGCTGGAATCGACGCTTGCTTTCTATCGTATGTCGGATTTGCTCGATCCGCCTTATTTCGTCAGCAGACCGGGGCAGAAAAAGGCCCCATGTCCGACAAGATTGAACCAGACAACGAGACCGCATATGATCAGGCACGGGCCTATTCACTCTTGCTGCAACCCCCTTCATAATTCAGCGGTGGTTGCGTTCTCCTCCATAAGTCAAGGCGGTTATGTGCGGATCAAGTCACTCCTCGATAAGGTGATCGCCGCTCTTCTGCCCATCTTGACATCGCCGATCCTGCTGGCCGCCATGATCGCGGCTCGCTTGACCTCCCGGGGACCGGTGGTTTATACACAAGTTCGCGTGGGACTTAATGGTGCGCACTTCCGGATCTACAAGATCCGATCGATGTACCACCAGTGCGAGAACCAGTGGGGTCCACGGTGGTCACAACCAGGGGACGATCGGGTAACCTGGGCCGGTCGATACTTACGCTCCTCGAAGATCGATGAACTTCCTCAGCTGGTCAACGTGCTGAAGGGCGAGATGAGCCTCGTGGGTCCTCGTCCGGATCGACCCAGCTTCGTGACAGAACTCGAGAAGGCTCTGCCCCGATACCGGGAACGGCTCTTGGTCATGCCGGGGATCACCGGGCTGGCGCAGCTTCAACTTACCCCAGACACAGATCTGAGAAGCGTTGCCAAGAAACTGATCTGCGATCTCTATTACGTTCAGAACATGAATCTTTTGCTGGATCTCCAGATGCTGCTTGGCACGCCATTTCATTTCCTAGGTGTGCCCTTTCCATTTTTTCGCTGGTATCTTCGGTTGCCGACACTGCGTAGTCTCGAGTGCACCTGCACAGAGGGCTCGGATAACTTTGTTGGGCCTGTGCTGCTGAAAGCTTCCGCGCTCGAAACCGCCGGGTCCTGACGTGAACTCCTCGATCGCCCACCGGCCGGGTTGCCATAACGCTACCTGAAGCAGCGCAACAGAATCGACTCAACAGTAACAGACTAGTGGACTTACTTATGAGCAATGTTGAGGTCATTTTTGACCACCCACTCCATCTCATCGAAGGTCCCTCGCCCGCTCTTCCCAGGACGCTGATCGGTCCCAGACGGGGATGGCAGGCCATCGATCTGGGGGAATTGTGGAAGTACCGTGAGCTGCTTTTCTTCCTGACCTGGCGCGATGTCAAGGTGAGGTACAAGCAGACGGCACTGGGAGCGGCCTGGGCCGTCCTCCAGCCGCTCATGACGATGATCGTCTTCAGCATCTTTTTCGGGCGCCTTGCAGGGGTTTCGTCGGGAGCGGTCCCCTACCCTCTCTTCGCGTTCGCTGGGCTGCTCCCCTGGACCTTCTTCGCCAATGCAATCAGCGGGGCCGGCATGAGCGTCGTGGGCAGCGAGCGGCTGATTACTAAGATTTATTTCCCCCGCCTGATCATCCCGATCTCCGCGGTCGGGGCCGGCCTCGTCGACTTCCTCATTGCCTGCGGCATGCTGGGCATCCTGATGGCCTGCTATGGAGTTGTGCCCTCGGCGGCGCTTGTGCTCGCGCCGGTCTTCGTGGCCGGGTTGTTCCTGGCAGCCGTGGGCATGGGGTCGCTCTTGGCCGCTTTGAACGTCGCGTATCGCGATTTCCGCTACGTGATTCCCTTCATGGTGCAGCTCTGGATGTTCTGCACTCCGACGATTTACATGCAGTTGGATCGTGTGTCCCACTCCAAATGGCGCTACGTGCTGCCGCTGAACCCTGCTTATGGGCTCATCCGCAACTTTCGCGTCTGCGTTCTAGGGGGAGAGCTTGATCTCTACTCGCTGTGCGTCTCGCTCGGCGTCGCCGTCATCTTCTTCGTAGTAGGTACGCTGTATTTTCGTCGCGTCGAGCGTGGGTTCGCAGACATCATCTGATAGAAAATCGATGGGAAATGTCATGAGCAAACTCAAGGTTGCCGTTATCGGTGCTGGCTACTGGGGCCCGAACCTCATCCGCAACTTCTCGACCTGTCCTCTGACGGAGGTCGTGGCAATCTGCGACGCGGACCCGGAGCGACTCGCAGCAATCGGCCGCAACTACGGGCACATCCAGGGAGTGTCGTCCTTGGAGGCGCTGCTCGAGTTGCCCCTCGACGCCGTGGCGATTGCCACTCCCGTCTCGACCCATTACATGATTGCAGCCCGCTGCCTGGATGCCGGCTTGCACGTCCTGGTCGAGAAGCCACTGGCAGCCAAGGTCCGAGAAGCGCAGTCGCTGGTCGAGCAAGCTGAGCGGTGCGGCCGGGTACTCATGGTCGATCACACCTATCTTTTCAGCAACGCCGTGCGACGGATCAAGGAGTTGATTGACCAGGGAGAACTAGGCGATCTGTACTACGTCGATAGCATCCGGATCAACTTGGGGCTGTTCCAGCACGACATCAACGTGATCTGGGACCTGGCGCCGCATGACCTATCCATTGTCGATTACGCTCTGGGCAGCGAGGCCAGATCGATCTCGGCCTGGGGTTGTACCCACGCGGACCTCGACATCGAGGACATCGCTTACGTGAACGTCGACTACGGCGATCATCTGATGGCCAACTTCCATGTCAACTGGCTCTCACCGGTGAAGATCCGGCAGATGATCTTTGCCGGGTCGAGAAAGAGCCTGGTGTTCAACGAGCTGAACACGACCGAGCCGATCAAGGTTTACGACCGCGGCATCGAGCTGGGCGAGAGAGCCGACGAGCGACACAAGCTGCTGGTGGGCTACCGCACGGGTGACATCTGGAGTCCCTACATCGAGCCGGGCGAGGCCTTGCAGGGAGTCGTCAGCCACTTCGCGGCCTGCATCCGCGACGGTGCGGTTCCCCTTTCCGATGGTCGGCTGGGCCTACGCGTCATTCGCATGCTAGAAGCGGCCAGCCGGAGCATCCGGGCGCAGGGGGGTCGCGTGGTTCTTTCAAATGGAGCGCAAGGCAATGGTGGCGACGCACGAGCGGAGCGACCCGGCCAATTGGATCAGGATCGCGCCGGACGTCAAGCTGGGACGCGACGTGATCATGCATTGCTTCGTTAACCTCTACGGCTGCTCGATCGGCGATGAGACCCGGATCGGCAGCTTCGTCGAGGTCCAGAAGAACGTCTCGATTGGAGCTCGGTGCAAGATTCAGAGTCACACCTTCGTCTGCGAAGGGGTCACCATCGAAGATGAGGTCTTCGTGGGCCATGGCGTGATGTTCATCAATGATCTCGACCCGCGGGCTACGACCGGCGGCAAGCTGCAGACCGATGCGGACTGGCACGTCGTGCCCATCCGGGTTGGCCGTGGGGCGTCGATCGGTAGCGGCGCTGTCATTCTAGGCGGTGTGACGATCGGGGCAGGTGCCCTGATTGGAGCCGGGGCCGTGGTCACCCGCGACGTGGAATCCAACACGGTGGTCGCTGGCGTCCCTTCGCGGTTCACCCGATTTCGTGACTCTCTTGGAGCCCAGGCATGACACTGATCGCGACGAACCTCTCCACTACGCCCGAGACGGCTCCACTTCCCGAGCCTCCCGTGCCGTTTTTGGATCTGCGGGCTCAGTACCGGTACCTGGAGGAGGAGGTGCTCGAGGCGCTGCGGGAAGTCGCCCAGAGTACGGCCTACGTGCTGGGGCCCAAGGTCGCCGGCTTCGAGAAAGCCTTTGCAAACTACGTGGGGGCACGGTTCTGCGTGGGGGTCAACTCGGGGACCTCAGCACTGCACCTGGCGCTCATTTGCGCAGGGGTTCGGCCCGGAGATGAGGTCATCACGGTGCCAATGACCTTCGTGGCGACGTGCTGGGCCATCAGCTACATCGGGGCCAGGCCGGTTTTCGTCGACGTCGATCCGGTCACCTACACGATGGACCTGCGCCAGGTCGAACGAAAGATCACGCGACGAACCCGGGCGATCTTGCCCGTTCATCTGTATGGTCAGCCCGCCGACATGGGGCCGCTACTGGAGATCGGTCGCCGCCGAGGCATTCCGGTCGTTGAGGACGCCGCCCAGGCGCACGGGGCGTCGTACAACGGTCAGGGGGCTGGCACGCTGGGGCTGTGCGGCTGCTTCAGCTTCTATCCTGGAAAGAACCTGGGCGCTTACGGCGAGGCCGGCGCAGTCACGACCGATGACGCGGCGATCGCCGAGCGGTTGCGGAGTCTACGCGATCACGCCCAGAGTCGCCGTTACCACCACGGCGAGCTCGGCTTCAATTATCGCATGGACGCTTTCCAGGGAGCCATCCTGGGTGTGAAGCTCAAGCATCTGGACCGCTGGACCGGGGCCAGGCGGCAGCGGGCCGACCGTTACTGGGAGAAGCTCCGCGGTCTGCCGCTGAAATTACCGGTCGAGGCTCCCGGTCGAAAACACGTGCGGCACCTGTTCGTCGCGCTCCATCCCCATCGCGATCGTATCCGCAGCGAGCTTGAGGCCAGGGGCATCCAGACCGGCCTGCATTATCCAGTGCCGGTCCATCTCCAGGAGGCTTACGCCGATCTCGAGCATCGCCCGGGAGACTTCCCGATCGCCGAGCGGGTCGCCAGCGATTGCATCAGTCTGCCCCTGTTCCCTGAGATGACCGACGAGCAGCAGGACCGGGTGGTTGCCGCGTTAGAGCAAGTGCTCCAGGCCGATCGCGAGGACCGACCATGAGCCACAGTCTGCAAGGAGCGGTGGTCCTGGTCACCGGCGGGGCCGGCCTGATCGGATCGCACATCGTCGACCTCCTGATCGCCGAAGGGGCACGGGAGATTCGCGTCCTGGACAACCTGGTCCGCGGTCGCCTGGAAAACCTTCCCCTCACTCGGTCCGATCTTCCGATCGTCTTTGTTCAAGGTGATGTCCGCGATCGAGCGACGGTGGCCGAGGTGGTCTCCGGCTGCGATTACGTCTTTCACCAGGCCGCGATTCGCATCACTCTCTGCGCCGAACGTCCGCGCGAATGTGTCAATGTCCTCGTCGGCGGGACTCTGAACGTTTTCGAAGCAGCCGTCCAAGCTGATGTCAAGAAAGTGGTCTACGCGTCCTCCGCGTCGGTCTACGGCGCCGCCGACGTGTTCCCCACCGACGAGCGCCACCATCCTTACAGCAACCGCACGATCTACGGCGCCGCCAAGTTGATGGACGAGGGTATCGCCCGCAGCTTCCACGACATGCACGGCCTGGCCAGCGTGGGACTGCGCTACTTCAACGTCTACGGCCCTCGGATGGACGTCACCGGGGCTTACACCGAGGTATTCATTCGCTGGCTCGACTGCATTGACCGAGGCGTACCTCCCCAGATTCATGGCGACGGCTCTGCCTCCATGGACTTCGTCTACGTCGAGGACATCGCCCGAGCTAACTTGCTGGCGATGAAGTCGGACCGCGTGGACGATGTGTACAACGTGGCCAGCGGTCGGGAGACCACACTGCTGGAGCTCTGGGAATCGATGGCCCGGATCGCCGGAGCAAGCCGCTTGACTCCTGAGTTTCATCCGGCCCGCAAAGTTAATCCGGTTCCGCGCCGGCTGGCCGACATACGGCGGGCCCGTGACGAGATCGGCTTCGTCGCCACGGTTCCCCTCGAGGAAGGACTGCGGCGGCTGGCGGAATGGCGGCGCAAAGCAATCGCTCAGCATGAGGTCGTGGGTTCATGAGCACATACTTGCGGAAGATTCCGATCGCGCGGCCTTCCCTGGGCGAGGAGGAGGCCGAGGCGGCGCGACGGGCCATCCTCTCCGGCTGGATCACTCAGGGTCCGGAGGTAGCCGCGTTTGAGAGTGAATTTGCATCCTGGGTCGACGCCCGGTACGCGTGCGCCGTTTCGAGCTGTACCACCGCACTGCACTTGGCCTTGCATGCCCTGGGGGTAGGACCGGGTGACGAGGTCGTCACGGTCAGCCATTCCTACATTGCAACGGCCAATGCGGTTCGCTATTGCGGGGCCCGGCCGGTGTTTGTGGACATCGACCCGCGAACTTTCAACATGGATCCGGGGCTGCTCGAAGCGGCAATCACACCGCGAACCCGAGTGATCATGCCCGTGCATCAGATGGGGCTCCCCTGCGACATGACGGCGATCCTGAGGATCGCCGAGCGGCACCGTCTGCCCGTGGTGGAGGATGCCGCTTGCGCGATTGGCAGCGAGATCCGCATCGACCATCGCTGGGAACGGATCGGCAAGCCGCACGGACACGTCGCCTGCTTCTCGTTCCATCCTCGCAAGGTGATCACCACGGGGGACGGGGGAATGCTTACGACATCTGACCCCCAGCTCGATCGGAAGTTTCGCTTGTTCAGGCAGCATGCCATGAGCATCCCGGACACGGTCCGGCACGCCGCCCAGAGCGTCATTTTCGAGGAATATCCCGAGGTCGGCTACAACTATCGGATGACCGACATCCAGGCCGCCATCGGCCGGGTTCAGCTCGAGCGATTACCGGGGATCCTGAGCCGACGAATCGCTCTGGCCGGCCGCTACCACGACGCAATGGCCGCGATCCCGGGGCTCACACTTCCATTTGCTGGCTCAGACCGCCGGCCGAACCATCAGTCCTACCCAGTGCGAGTCACTGGGGAGTTTCCACTCGTCCGCGACATGTTCATGCAGGCGCTGCTTGAGCGGGGGATCAGTACCCGGCGTGGAATCATGAACGCCCACCAGGAACCGGCTTACGCGGAGATCGGACCACTGAGGTTGCCTCATTCCGAAGCGGCGCGGGATCAGACGATCCTGCTGCCGCTTTACGACGGAATGTCCACGGACGACCAGGAATTCGTCATCGAGTCTCTGCATGAGTTTGCTGGCCAGAGGTAAAAGCATCAATGAAGCGTCCACTCGTGATCCTAGGGACCGGCGGCAGCGCGTACGACCTGCTCGATATCGTCGAGGCGATCAACGCGGTCCAGCCCACCTGGGAACCGATTGGCTTCCTGGACGATGCACGACCGGCGGGCAGCCGCCACCTGGGGCTGGAGGTCCTGGGGACGCTTCGTGACGCTTCTCGACTTGCAGAATGCGCCTTTGTGAACGTGATCGGCAGCGACAGGAGTTTTCGTCATCTGCCCGAGATCCTGGGATCCACGGGCCTGGCTCTCGAACGATTCGCGACCCTGATTCACCCGGCCGCCTCGGTCTCCTCGCTAGCGCGGTTGGGGCATGGGGTGGTCATCAACCCGCGTGTTGTGGTGGCGGGCGAAGTGACCATCGGAAACCATGTCATGCTCTGTCCGGGATGCATCGTCGGTCACGAGTCGTCGATCGGGGACTATTCCGTCCTGGCCCCGGGATCGGTCGTCAGCGGCTTGGTCGAGGTGCAAGGGTCCTGCTACATCGGGGCAGGTGCCGTCGTTCGTCAGAAACTCCGTGTCGGCACGCGGTCGCTGATCGGGATGGGAGCCGTCGTCGTCCGTGATGTGGAACCCGGCGCAACCCTGATCGGCAACCCGGCCCGGCCGCTCCGCCGGGCGGTCTGAATCTTCGCATTTTCCTGGCGTGGCCTTACAACCTCCGTCAAGCATTCGACCCGTCCTGGCCGCCTTGATAGCTGTCCTCTGGAGATGTTCGCGCCCATGAGCCGCGTCGACGTGATTGTGCCCTGCTACAATTACGGACGATTCCTCCGCGAGTGCGTGGAGAGCGTCCTCAGCCAACCGGTCGATCTACGTGTCCTGATAATTGACGACGCGTCGACCGACGACACGCCCGAGGTGGCGGCCGCACTGGCTGCCGAGGATGCTCGCGTCGAAGTTCGCCGCCATTCTGTGAACCGGGGGCACATTGCGACTTACAACGAGGGGCTGGAATGGGTCGCCGGTGACTATAACCTGCTTCTTTCCGCCGACGATCTTTTGGTTGAGGGGGCGTTGCTTCGTGCCTCGCGACTGATGGACGCGAATCCTGGGGTCGGACTCGTCTACGGACGCGCAGTCTGGTTCCAGACGAGTCACACTCGGCCAGCCATGGAGTCCGCAGGCTTCGACGAGGGATTTGCCGTTCTCTCGGGCCTGGAGTGGCTAGAATCGCTGTGCAAGTCGGGTCAGAACCCGATCACCTCTCCCGAGGCAATCGTACGGTCGCGGCTCCAGAAGGACCTGGGAGGATACCGAAGGGAGCTCCCGCATACCGCTGATATGGAGATGTGGATGCGGTTCGCAATTCATGGCGACGTGGTCAAGCTGGAAGCCCCCCAAGCCTATTACCGAATTCACGGACAGAACATGAGCGATTCATATTATGACAAGGTGACCCTCACTTCGCTCAGGCTCAGGACGAAGGATCTCCTGGAGCGGAAGGCGGCGTTCGATCTCCTGTTCCGCGAGCAAGGAGTCTTCTTGCAAGATTGCGACCGCCTGAAGCGCCTTACGCAAGAAGGACTGGCATGGTCCGCATTTTGGTGTGCATGCATGCTATTCGATCAAAGCGACTCGGCGGGCTGCGATGAATTCCTTGGCCTGGCCGGTGAACTTTTCCCGGAGATCGTGTCCCGGCCAGAATGGTCGCGCATGAGATGGAAGCAACGCCTCGGAACAAGGGCCTGGTCGAAGCTGAGCCACTTGGTCAGATCGATTCGATCAGGGCGCAGAAGTATTTCGGGCCTTGCAATGGTGTCGTAAGGATCGGGACGCGGCGATGCGTGGGCTTCGGAAAGCCGGAGCTTAAGGTCTTCAAGATGTTTGTCCAGTGAAAAGTAAAACATGAATCACGCGATCACGGTAGGAAATCTGTCGAAGCTCTATCGTCTGGGAAACCAGCGGAGCGGGCGTTACAGGACGCTCAGGGAGTCGATCACGGAGGTGGTCAGCTCGCAGGTCAAGCGCATGTCTCGCCTCGGCCGAAGAGATAATGGCGATGGTGTGTCCGCAACGGATCACTGGGCTCTCCGCGATGTCTCCTTCGAGGTCGAGCCCGGCGAGGCGGTCGGGATCATCGGCCGCAACGGCGCCGGGAAATCGACGTTGCTAAAGATCTTCAGCCAGATCACGGAGCCGACGGAGGGCTGCGTGACCTTGAACGGTCGGCTGGGCAGCCTGCTGGAAGTGGGGACTGGATTCCATCCCGAGCTGACGGGCCGGGAGAACATCTTTCTCAATGGCGCCATCCTCGGGATGTCTCGCAAGGAGATCATGCGTAGATTTGACGAGATTGTCGAGTTCTCGGAGATCGGAAAGTTCATTGATACACCAGTGAAGCGATATTCGAGCGGGATGTACGTGAAGCTGGCGTTCTCCGTGGCCGCACACATGGAACCGGATATCCTCCTGATCGACGAGGTTCTATCAGTGGGCGACCTGGCCTTCCAGCGCAAGTGTCTGGACTACGCCAAGCGGCTCAAGCAGCGCAGCACGACACTTCTATTTGTCTCGCACAACATGTTCTCGATCAAGGCAATGTGCGATCGGGCGATCTTTCTATCGGAAGGACGCGTACACTGTGATGGCTCGACCGATGAGGTGATCGAGGCTTACGAGAAGGAGAGCCGCCTGGACGTCGCGTCGTGGGCAATTGGTATGGTCGGGTCGGACCCTACCCGGTGCCCGATTCACATCCAGGAATTCGAGCTCCTGAACGAGGCCGGCCGACCTTGCACGCTGTTTCAGCACGGCGAGCGACTGTGGCTGCGTTTGCACTATTCCACGCGAGAGCCGGTCAAGAATCCGAATATTAACGTTTGTTTCATCCGATCCGACAACGTGGCATGCTGCAATTATAATACCCGGATGGATGACTTTGCGACGGGGACCCTATCCGGCGAGGGTGTCATCGAGCTTCTCACGCCTCCTTTGAAGCTGGTGGCCGATCTGTACGCGATCAATCTGCTCATCTGGGACCACGATTACCAGCAACTGCATTCTGCCCAGGTAGGAAAGAATTTTCACGTCGCGCACCCCATTCTCAGCACGGAATTCGGAGTGTATCACGAGTCCGGGGAGTGGGCCTGGGCTCGCTCTAGAGCGCTTTGAATCCTGGTTGTCACGATCACGGGGAATGAAGTCATCTTATGGGCATCTCGATCGCAGTCGCAACCCATAACCGGGCTGAAGAGCTTGGACACACTCTCGCGAGCCTTTCGGGTCTCATCGCGGAAGACCAAGAATACGAGATCTTAATTATCGATAACGCCAGCACGGATCAGACGCTCGAGGTCGTGGGCAAATTCTTGCCTCGATTCGGAGGCAGACTCCGCTACATCTTCGAGGAGCGGCTTGGCCTCAGTCACGCACGTAATCGGGCCATTGCCGAGGCGAGATGCGAGATTATTGGGTTTCTAGACGACGATGTCGACATTGAGCCACACTGGGTCGAAAGGATGACCGAGGCTTTCGGCAGTGGCGATCTTGCGGCGGTCGGCGGCCGGGCGGTTCTGGCTTATTCAGTTCCCCGGCCAGCATGGCTCGACGAGGTTGGCGAATGCCTGCTCACCAAGGTGGATCTGGGAACGGTACGACGATTGGCCCAAGCCGATGAGCTCTACGGCCTGAATCTCTGCATCAGAAAGGATTGGATCGATCGCGTGGGGTGGTTTCGGACCGATCTCGGGCGAATCGGCGACTGTCTGTTAAGCAGTGAAGAAGAAGAATTGCTGAACCGGATCGTCGCCGTAGGCGGGGTTTTGCTTTACGAGCCTGAAGCGGTCGTAGCCCATCGGGTACCCGCGAACCGCCTGCGTCGCCGCTGGTTTCTGTCGCGCACGTACTGGGGCAAGCGCGGGCACGCGAGGATGATCCCGCAGTCCGAGGTTTGCGGCTATCAGCTCGTGCGATCGACCTGGCACGTCGGACTGGCGTCCTGGCAGCTGACTCTTGCAGCCTTGCGGCACGGTCCGGCTTCTCAGAATTCGTTTCAAAAGTCCAAGTTGCTGGCAGGTAGGGTCGGTTTCTGGGTCGGTCTGACGGGAAGGCTTTGGTCCGGGTTCAGACACCGGTCCAGTGGAACAACAGGTCACGACACCAGTCAATTTCAGGCACAGACAACTGCATCATCTGTTCCGGAGCTACCCGCTCGCATCGATCAACAAGTCGCACCCTCGGTCGCCGCGCGAGGCTGAATGCCTCGACCAGCGACGTTCCATGCTTCATCAACAGGGACGCCAAGTTCCCTTGAATCACCTCCTTGTCGCTCGATGAAGGACCATCGGCAGTCCACGTCGAAACCAGTCCGAAAAGTGCCCAAAGCCTGGACGGTTCAATCTCCAGGGAACGACTTTCTCAACAAGGTCCATCATCATGGCAACACGGAAGATGCAGAATCGCACCAGGTGGCTGAGGGGTCGAGGCCTGCGCGTGAGGCCGACCTTGGAAATCCTCGACGACCGTGTCTTACTCTCGGCCAACCCCATCGTGACCGAGAATCAGCTCCCCGGCACGCTGTACATCCCCGGCACGCAGACCAGCTGGCTGGTTCCTGAAGGACAGGCTGATAACAGCCTCGAAGGGTTCTCCACAGACATCAGTGTCAATGTGGGTCAGACCATCTCGTTCAAGGTCACGGATACGACTCTCGATCCTTACGAGATTGACATCTTTCGCATCGGCTACTACGGCGGGGATGACGCGCGCCTGGTCCAGACGATCCCCTCGTCGCAGATCACGCCGCAGAACCAGCCGGCACCGATCCACAACACAACCACGGGCGAATATGACGCCGGCAACTGGTCCGTCTCGGCCTCCTGGTCCGTGCCGTCCACCGCCGTCTCGGGCGTCTATCTCGCAGACCTGTACGACGACAAGACCCATGGCATGAACATGATCGTCTTCGTGGTTCGCAACGACGCCAGCCACTCTCAGATTCTCTTCCAGACCGATGACGCCACCTGGCAGGCTTATAACGATTGGGGCGGGGCCAATAACGCCCAGGGTGCCAGCCTCTACACCGGGAACGGCCCGAGCTCCTATCAGGGTGCAGCCTACGCGGTGAGCTATAACCGGCCACTAGACAACTACAATAGCCCTAGCTTAGCAGGCAACGTAAACGAAGACAATTATCATGACGAGTTCTTCTACGCCGAATTCCCGATGGTCGAATGGCTCGAGCAGAACGGCTACGACGTCTCGTATTTTACGGATGTCGACGCCGACCGCAACGGCTCGTTAATTGAGAATCACCAGATCTGGATGGACGCGGGGCACGACGAGTACTGGTCGGCCAATGAGTTCAACAACATCCTGGCGGCCCGCGATGGCAAACTGCCGGGCCAAACGACTCCCGTTGACCTTGCCTTCTTCAGCGGCAATACGGCCTTCTGGAAGACCTATTATTCGAGTGGCTATCAAAACGCCGACGGCTCCCCCTACCTGGACCGGACCCTGGTCTGCTACAAGGAAACCCATCTCAACAACGGGGCCGGCGTGGCGCCCAGCCAGGTTGATACGATTGATCCCAGTGCCGACATCTGGACCGGCACGTGGGCCGACCCGCGGTTCAGTCCGCCGGCCGACGGTGGCATCGGCCAAAACGAGCTGACCGGCACCTTCTTCACTGTCAACCAGGGGACCAATACAGTTGGAAGCCCCATCAACGTCCCCTCGACCTATGACAATCTTCCCATCTGGCGCAACACGACCGTCGCCACCGGTAAGTCGACGAGCATCGGTGGCCAGGTCCTGGGCTACGAATGGGACCCCGACGTCAACAACGCGTTCCGGCCTGTGGGCGAGATCGACATGTCGTTGACCACGGAGAGCGGCGGACCGAGTATTCAGGTAATGCAGGACTACGGTAACACCTTCGGCGGCACGACGGCCACTCACAGCTTGACCGAGTACCGGGCCAGTAGCGGGGCCTTGGTCTTCAGCGCTGGCACGGTCCAGTGGTCCTGGGGCCTCAGCGCTCCCGATGGCGAGGGCTATGACACAGACGACCTGCCCGATCCCGATCCCAACATGCAGCAGGCGACGGTGAATCTGCTCGCCGACATGGGGGCTCAGCCGGGAACCCTCCAGGCTGGTTTGGTTCCGGCCACCCAGACAGCCTTGAGCAGCGCGCCGCCAACCACGACAATCACCGGGCCGCTGTCAGGCGCGTCGCTGCCGAGCGGCACTCCGGTGACGATCACCGGCACAGCCAGTGCCGCCCCCGGCGCCTTTGTCGTGGCCGTCGAGGTCTCGACCGATGGCGGGAAAACCTGGAACCCGGCCACGGGCACCACGAACTGGAGCTACACCTGGACGCCCGGAGCCACCGGGCCGGTCACGCTCATGAGCCGTGCGGTCGATGACACCGTCAACCTTGGCAACCCGTCCACCGGTGTCACCGTCACGGTCACCCTGCCGACGGGCCCGCTCAGCATCTGGAGCAATTCCGTCACGCCCGGTACCCCGGACTCCGGTCCCGACAACCCGGTCGAGCTCGGCGTCGACTTCAGCTCCGACATTTCCGGCTACATCACCGGCATCCGCTTCTACAAGAGCAGCGCCAACACGGGCACGCACACCGGCAGCCTCTGGACCTCCTCCGGAACGCTCCTG
>JBKQMU010000205.1:0-4513 GCA_052146555.1 Isosphaeraceae bacterium | reverse complement strand
GGGATCTTGGGGCAGGCGACTTGGTCGACGACCCAACTCTTGCCCAAGGTGATGTTGTAGAGGAATTGGAGGGCGCAGCGGACCTGATTGCAGTAGCTCCAGGAGACGTGACGCTCTTGGACGAGATGGAGCAGGTACGACCGAACGTCTTCATGCCCGAGGTGCTCGGGCGAGGCATGGAAGTGGCGAGCGAAACCAGCGACGCAGTGGACATACTGCTGGATCGTCCCGGGCGCGCGATTGCGGAGAGTCAGATCCTCGATCATGCGGCGGCGCAGCGGTGTCATGGCAAGCTCCCTTTCATGGAAAGCGGGACACCAAGTGAGGGAAGTCCGCTGCCTTCATGATCCAGGAGCAAACCCCCGGGGGGACCGGGGTTGTGGAGACTGGCGGGAGACGGAAAGCCAGGGGTGAAAAGACTGAACCAGAAAACGGCCAGGGCTGGTGCGCTCAGCCAGAGGGAAAGTCGGTATTCCGCCTTTGCCCCACCGCGAAGCGGTTTAGTTCAATGTCCCACTATAGGCGAAATTTCGCCGCAGAAGTATAAGCAAAGCTAATAGTTGTGATCTTCGGTCGGGACAAGGTCCTTCCGGTGTGATCAAGCTTACAGGTATGCTTTAGAGAGGTAAAGTGGAAGGCTCTTAGGGTCGGGTCAGCGTCTGCGCCACGCTCGTGCCGCCTCGTGCTTGATCGAGCGATTTCTTCAGGAAGCCCACGAACTCCATCGGCTCGCTGTAACCGCCCAGCGCTGAGACCAGCTTCCCCTCGGGCGTGAGCACGACGTAAAACGGGTTGGTCGCTTCCTGAGTGAGGTCGAGCTGAAGCTCCTGATTCTTCGTGGCCAGCTCCCTACGCTCATCCGACGTGATTGAAGCGATCTGCACGAAATCGGTGTAGAGTTGGATCGGGACGAACTCTTTGAGCAGCTTTACCACCTCGGGCCGAGGTAAGACGCGCTGTTCCATGAGCCGGCAATTGGTGCAGTTCACGCCCGTGAAATCGATCAGGATCGGCTTCTTCCCGGCGGACGCCAGTTCCTTTGCCTGATCGAAGCTCATGCCCCAAAGCACACCGTGGAGCTTCTTCTCCTCGCGCTGGGCCTGGGCGGGATCCTTCGAGCTCGCCTTGACCTCGGCGAGCCGCGAGGAGCCCGCTTCACCGGCCGCTGCTTCACCGACCGCGCCGCCGGCGAGTGTCTGGCCCGCGGCAAACTCGGATGCGTCCGGCGGCAGGATGCCGACGATCAGCCGTTCCCAGATGAAGCTTCGAGGCGGCCGGCCGAAGAGCGCCGGGGTCATGTACAGCGCGAGCCCGAGAAAGAGCGCGCCGAAGACCAGCCGTCCCGGCCCGACCTTGAGCACGTCATGATCGTGGTCGGTGCGGAAGAAGCCGAGCAGGTAGAACCCGCAGACCGCGGCCAGGACGATCCACGCCGTCAGCACGACGGAAGCGTCGAACCAGGCGTCTTCAGGAGTGACATAGCCAAGCTCGGCGGCATTCAGAAACTTGAATGCCGCGCCGATCTCCACCAGGCCGCCGACGACCTTGACTGCGTTCGTCCAGTCGCCGCTGCGGGGCACCTTGGCGATCAGCCCCGGGCTCAGCGCCAGCAGGAAGAAAGGAAGTGCCAGCACCGTGGCGAACGTGGCCAGGCCGATGATCGGGTAGAGAAACTTGCCGCCGGCGGCCATCACCAGCAACCCTCCGACGACTGGAAACGTGCAGGTGAACGAGGTGATGGTGAGCGTCAGCGCCATGAAGACCACGCCGATCATGCCGCCGCGACTTTCCCCGCGGGACGAGGCGTTGAGCAAGAAACTAGGCAGGCTGATCTCGAAGAGCCCCAGGAGGCTCAGACCGAACGCCAGGAAGAGCGCCGCGACGACCGAGTTCAGCCAGGGATTGTTGGCCAGGTTCTGAAGGAACGAGGCTGAGAAGAAGAACGAGAACAAGACGCCCACGGCCGTGAAGATACCGATGATCGCCAGGCAATACGCGACGGCCAGCCGGGTCGTCTTCCCCTTCGATTTGTCGTCTTGCCCTTGCTTGACAAAGAAGTTGACAGTGATCGGGATCATGGGCCAGACGCAGGGCATCATCAGGGCAAAAACGCCGCCGATGGCCGAGAAGATGAGAAACGGGACCAGGCCCTCTTGGGCACGTCGCGCCACCTCGCTCACCGGAGCGGCGGGCGGAGCCGAAGGAGCCGACGCGGGAGACGAGACGAGGTTCGAGGTCGAAGAAGGAGCGGGGCCTGATGATGGGCCGGGGGCCTGCGCTGGCGTGTGCACCCCCTCATCCGGCCTTCGGCCACCTTCTCCCTGAGGGAGAAGGGAAGACGACACCTTCTCCCTCAGGGAGAAGGTGCCGCGGAGCGGCGGATGAGGGCCAGGAGCCGGCGATGTGGTCGCCGTATCGGCGGAAAGGATGGTCAGCACCGCATCAGGAAGCGTCCAGCGGCCCGGAAAACTGCAGCTCTGTGCGCTACAGATCTGGTAGCTGGCCTGGCAGCGAATGACGCTCTTGCCAGCGATTGCGTCGGATGGGACCTTCAGCGCGATGCTCCAGGTGACCTCGTCCTCGAAATATTCGAACACCTGGTTCTCGAAGGCAGGTTCAACGCGGGATTCAGGCTTCTTGGAAGCCTTCCAGTCACCGACTGTTTCCAGGCCGCCCTTATCAAAGAGGTCGAAGACCGTCTTCCGCGGGCCGTCCCCCTCCTGCGATTTGGCCTGGGTGTAAATGTGCCAGCCCGGGCTGAGCTTGACTTTCACCTTGAAGTGCACCGTGTCGCCGGGCTTCGCCTCGGCGGGCTCGATCCAGGTTGAGAAGACCGCATCCTTGGGTCGGGTTCGGGTGGGACTATCTTTTTGAGCCGGCTTGGGCGGCTCGCTGGTCCTCTGCGCCTGAATGGATCGGGTCGCAAGCGAACCGGCTGAGAGCACCAAGACGGCCGCCAAAGCGGCGCGCCAGACATGAGGGCGACGATGGGCAACCATAAACGAGATCCTTTGGGTTGCGGCGAGGCGGCCGCGGCACCGATGAGGCCACGAGACCCTGGGTAATCGTAAGTCGTCCGACGAGTCCCGGCAAGCCGGCCCGCGACGAGGCGCGGGAGCGATCCAGGTACGACGGCGGCGACCGGTTGACCGGTTCGGATTGACCGTGCCTGGGATCTCGCCTACCATGCCCGCCGCCAGGGGTGGTCCGATTCCCGCGCGCTTCTCTACTTTTGCGTTTGCCACTACACCTGCGATCTGTCTGGCCTCGGGCCTGGCCGCTCTTTTCTCACGCGGGAGCCGACACGATGCGGAAGCGGATTCTCGGTGTTCTCGTGCTAGCAAGTGCGGCTCTCGGCGGCTGGCTGATCGTTCTGGATCGCCAGAACCGACTGCACTGGGATCACTGGGACGTGGTCAAGCCGGGAATCCTTTACCGCAGTGGTCAGCTCACTAGCGAGCAGCTTACCGAAGCGGTTCGTCGGTATGGAATTCGGACGGTCGTCAACTTCCAGTTGCCCGGCAAGGAGATGGAGACCGAGCGAGCGCTCGCGCGAACGCTGGGCGTCGATTTCGTGAACCTGCCCATGCCCGGCGACGGCTTCGGCGAGGAATACCAGTTCCGCAAGGTACTGGAGATCGTCGACGACCTCAGCCGCCGGCCTGTCCTGGTGCACTGCGCCCGCGGCACGTGCCGTACCGGGTCAGCGGTGGCGCTTTACCGGTTCGAGCGTGACGGCTGGACCATCGGCGACGTGGCCGCTGAGCTCCGTCGCCAGACCTATCGCGACGGCTTCATTCCCGGCTACATCTATGCCATGGTCAAGATCAAGCCATCCTTGATCTTGCACCAGCCGACGACGATCGACGATCGCAACGAGGCCACCCCGGCACAAATGCCCAAAAGCGGCGAGGAGGCACATCATGGACCTTGATCCGGCCCCGACGGAGCTTGCCCAAGCGGGCTCATCGGGCAAGTTCCGGGTCAAGAGGGCCGACGGAGCCCGGGCCGCCTTGAGCGTTCCCGTTCCGTCACTGAGGTCCTCTTTCGCACCCTTGCTCGCTTTGATGGCTGTTGGGTTCGTGCTTGTTGGCGCTGGCAATCTCGACCTGGGAGCCGACGATGCACGAGCGGGGCTGGCCGCGGGCGAGCCGCTTGGCCCCTTAGGCCAGGTCTTCGGATTCTGGGCTCCCGATCTCTGGCCGCTCCGCGTGGCCGCGGTCAAGCTCGCGGCGATGGTTGCGGGAGGCCGGCAGATCACCCCCGAGGCCGTGCTCTGGCCTTCGGCAATGGCCGCACTGGCGATTGGCACCCTCCTGACGAAGAGGCTGGCCGACAGCCTGGGACGTTGCGCGGGGCTCTGGTTCGCGCTGGCCTGGTTCGGTTGCCTGGGGGTGGTGGATCACTCGGCGGGCACCGGGCTCGACTTCCTGGGGGGAGTGGCGACGTTCGCTGCCATCGATCGCCTGCTCCACCGGGGCTCGGACTGGACTGCCGGAATCTGGACGGCGGT
>JBKQMU010000204.1:0-7949 GCA_052146555.1 Isosphaeraceae bacterium | reverse complement strand
AGGGCTTCGGTTTTGTCGAGATGGACACCGAAGCGGAGGCCCAGGCGGCGATCCAGGGCCTGCACGATCAAGAATATGAAGGTCGCCGGCTGACGGTCAACGAGGCCAAGCCACGCGAGCCTCGCAGCGGTGGCGGCGGCTATGGCGGTGGCGGCGGCGGCGGCGGTCGCTCCGGCGGCGGCGGTCGCGGCTACGGTGGTGGCGGCAGCGGCGGCGGCGGCTACGGTGGTGGTGGTGGCGGCGGCCGCCGCTATTGATCGACTCGCTGGCATGTTAATCCCCAGGAGCCCGCGTCCGTGGGCTCCTTGATCTTATCCCCTTCCGGGGCATGTTCGCAGTGCGCAAACCGGAACCTCTTCCGGGGGTTATTTCTTAGCTCAGGCGTAACCTGTTCCGCGTCCGAATTCTTGACGTGGACCGGTCCACGACTACCCCCGGTTGGCGTTTCTTTGCAGGTTCTTTCACGCTCTCTCCCCGTTTGCACTGGGTGCCCGCACTCCTTTTGCACCTTTGTGGGCGGGTTCTGGCCGTGGCTTGCGAATTAGCCTCGCCTCGTCGGAGTCTGTGAGTTAAGAAAAAGGCCTGCTGGGCCCCGAGGTTGTGGGCAAGGACGGAAGCGCAAGGATGCTCCATGCCGGCCAAACGTGCTCTCTTCGTTCTGATCGTGGCTTCCACGCTCTTGCGGCTTCTCGCCGCGTCCAGTCTCGGACTGGGCAATGACGAGGCATATCATTTCCTGTACGCTGTCCATCCCGACCTGAGCTACTACGACCATCCGCCGATGCTGGCATGGGTCGAGATGGTGGGACTCTCCCTCTCGGGCGCGACGTTCTCTCCGCTGGCGCTGCGGTGCGGATTTGTTTTGCTCTTCGCCGGCTCGACCTGGCTGATGGCGCGGATCGCCGGCCGCCTCTACGGTGCTCAGGCGGGCTTCCTCGCGGCGCTGGCGCTAAACTTGACGGGATACTACGGGCTGGCCGCATCGACGTTCGCTTTGCCCGACGGTCCGCTGCTTTTCTTCTGGCTGCTGACGTTCGACCGCCTGAGCGTGGCCCTTGAGAACCCGCCCCGGACCCTGCCATGGGTCTGGGTCGGGCTGGCCTGGGGTGGGGCGATGCTCAGCAAGTACCACGCGATCTTCCTGCCAGCCGCAGCGCTTCTCCTGCTGGTCCTGCGTCCGCCCCTGCGACACTGGCTTAAGCGCCCGGGCCCGTACCTGGCGACCGCTATCGGAGCGATCCTCTTTAGCCCGGTGGTCGCATGGAACGCCGGTCATGGCTGGGTGTCGTTCTTGTTCCAGGGGGGCCGGGCGGTCGGCAGGCTCTGGCCGCGGCCCGATTACCTGGCGACCGCACTGCTGGCCCAGGCGGCATACTTGTTCCCGTGGATCTGGATTCCTTTGGTCGTGCTCCTGGTTCGGGAACTTCGAAAGTGGAAGCGGCTGGAAAGCGACGGAGAGCGGCTGGGAATCTGCCTGGCGGTTGTACCCGTGCTCGTCTTTGCCGCTGTTGCCTGTTTCCGCCCGGTCTTGCCGCACTGGGGACTCATCGGTCTGGTCTCGCTCTTCCCGGCTCTGGGGGCGGCCTGGCAGCAATCGATTCAGAGACGTCCTCAAGCGATGAGGCGCTGGCTTTCCGTGGCGGCTCGCTTCTCTATCGTCTTGCTCGGGCTGACGGTCCTGGAGCACCACACCGGCTGCTTTCAGCGCGGGGGGAACGTGCGGTGGGGACTCTTCGACGCTAGAACGGACCCGACCGTCGACCTTTACGGTTGGGACGAGGTGGCCCGCCGGCTCGAAGAGGCCGGAGCGTTCGAGGATCCCGGGGCGTTCTTGTTTACCCGGTACTGGTACCAGAGCGCTCAGATCGCGCATGCCACGGGAATGAAGCTGCCGGTCCTCTGTTATAACATCGACGACCCCCGAGGTTTTGCCTTTTGGAGCAAGCCCGGCCAATGGATCGGGCATGACGGCATCCTGGTGATGATCAACGACGAGCTCGTGCCGGTTTCGTTCTACGCCCGCTGGTTCGAAGACGCAAAACCTCTGACCGATTTCAGCATCGAGCGGGGCGGTCGCCCCTTCCGGCGCGTTCGCGCCTATCGCCTGACCCATCAGCGCGCTGCTTTCCCTTTCGACTTCTCTCCCGCACGGGAGGCGGCACGCGAAATGCTGAGATCAGGAGCGCATCCGCTGGATCAATTGCCCCAGACAGCTCGTCGCGTCTCCCATGAGAGCGGCCTGACCCGTTGAAAAGAACCTTCCGGGCCGGCCCTCGGCACCTGGGAAAGCTGCGCGCGCGGCGATTTCCGTTCTGGCAGGCGTCTGATTAAAATGTCGCAGGTTCATGCGCAATCCTGGACCGGACCACGGAGGCAACGATTTGAACTGGCATGCAACCACGATTCTGTCCGTGCGGAGAGGGGGGCGAGTGGCCCTTGGGGGTGATGGGCAAGTGACGCTCGGCACCCAGGTCATGAAGGCCGACGCGGTGAAGATCCGCAAGCTGCTGGACGGGCAGGTGCTGGTGGGGATCGCCGGGTCGGCGGCCGACGGCTTTGCCCTCCTTGAGCGGTTCGAAGGCAAGCTCAAGGATTTCCCGGGCAACGTGCCCCGGGCGGCGACCGAATTGGCAAAACTCTGGCGAACGGACCGGATGCTCAGGCGGCTCGAGGCCGTACTGGTGGTCGCCGATAGCCGTTACAGTCTTCTGATCAGCGGCTCCGGCGACGTGGTCCAGCCGAGCGACGGCATACTTGCGACCGGGTCCGGCGGCGGCTATGCCCTGGCGGCGGCCCGGGCGCTGGTCCAGCACTCGAACCTTTCGGCCGCCGAGATCGTCCGGGAATCACTGGCCATCGCCGGTGGCATCGACATTTATACCAACTGCAACGTGACGGTGGAGGAATTGCCGTGCTAGAGCACGAGCCCGAACTCACCCCCCGGCAGATCGTCGCCGAGCTGGACCGGGATATCGTGGGCCAAGCCGACGCCAAGCGCGCCGTGGCCGTGGCCTTGCGGAATCGCTGGCGGCGCCGGCAGTTGCCTGAGGATCTGCGGGCCCAGGTCATGCCCAAGAATATCATGCTGATCGGCCCGACGGGCGTGGGCAAGACCGAGATTGCGCGGCGGCTGGCCATTCTCGTGGGTGCTCCGTTTGTCAAGACCGAGGCCACCAAGTACACCGAGGTCGGCTATTACGGTCGCGATGTCGAGAGTTTGATCCGCGACCTCGTCGAGGCGGCGATCCTTTTGGTCCGCAATGCCGAACGCCAGACCGTCCAGGAACAAGCAAAGTCGCGCGTCGAGCAGCGGCTCTTGGACCTGCTCTTGCCCTCGCCGCCGGCTCCGAGCTGGAGCGACTCCGATTCCCCCCGCGCTGATGAGGGCGCCGAACGCCGCCAGCGCTCGCGTGAGAAGATGAAAAGCCGTCTCCTTGCCGGCGAGCTCGAGGACCGCGAGATCGAGGTGACCATCCCCGGCCGGAGCGTGGCGCCGGTGTCGATTCTGGGCGCTGGCAACATGGAACAGATGGAGATGGACATCCAGGGCATGTTCGAGAAGATCATGCCCAAGCCGTCGCAAAACCGTCGGATGACGGTGCGTGAGGCCCGGCCCATTCTGCTTCAGCAAGAGACGGACGCTCTGATCGACCCCGAGAAGATCAACAAGGCTGCCGTCCAGCTGACTGAAGAGTCGGGCATCGTCTTCATCGATGAGCTCGACAAGATCGCCGGCGACGAAGGAGCCATTCGCGGCCCGGACGTCTCGCGCCAGGGCGTTCAGCGCGATCTCTTGCCCATCGTCGAGGGGACAACCGTCAACACCAAGTACGGACCCGTCAACACCGATCACGTCCTTTTCATCGCCGCCGGCGCATTTCATCGCGCCAAGCCCTCGGACCTGATGCCCGAGTTGCAGGGCCGCTTCCCGATCCGCGTCGAGATGCACGATCTTTCGCGCGACGATTTCGCTCGCATCCTTCGCGAGCCGCGTGCCTCGCTTTTGCGCCAGTACGAGGCTCTGCTCGCCACCGAGGGGGTGACGCTCGAGTTCACGAGCGATGCCATCGAGGCCATGGCCGATCTTGCGTTCGAGGTCAATCGCAGCACCCAGAACATTGGCGCCCGCCGGTTGCATACGATCCTGGAACGCGTGCTCGAGGACATCAGCTTCGACGCGCCCGACCGGGAGGAGAAGCAGATCGTCGTCGTCGACCGGCTGGTCCGCGAGCGATTGGAGGCTTTGTCCAAGGACGAAGACTTGAGCCGCTTCATCCTGTGAGTGCAGGGCCGCCGTAGGTATCATGTCGCGCCTCCGCGGGATCAGACCGAAGCATCAGGCAGGGCGCGGCCGATGTTGCAGCGGCGATTGCGATTGCTCCAGGCGGTCAGCCTGAACATGTCGATGATGGTGGGAATCGGGCCGTTTATCACGATTCCCACGATCATCGCGTCGATGGGCGGACCCCAGGCCATGGTGGGCTGGGTCCTGGGGGCCCTGATCGCCGTCTGCGACGGCCTCGTCTGGTGCGAGCTGGCAGCGGCCTTCCCCGGCTCGGGCGGGACGTATCACTTCTTCGACGCGGCCCTCGGCCAGCGCACGGCCGGACGCCTGCTGAAGTTCCTCTTCGTGTGGCAATTCTTATTCAGCGGTCCACTCGAGATCGCCACCGGCGCGATCGGCCTGGCGCACTATGTCGCGTTCTTTTTCCCGGTCCTGCGCAAGGCAGCCTGGCCCTGGGCCGCGATCGTTCCCGGCCTGAGCGGGGAAGTGGCCTGGCTTCAGGTGGCGGCCATGGCCGTCATGGTTCTTGTCACCTTCATGGCCTATCGCCGCATCGAGGTTGCCGGAAGACTGATGGTCATCCTCTGGGTGGGGATGCTGCTTTCGGTCGGCTGGGTCATCGTTTCGGGACTCTTCCATTTCGACGCGCGCCGGGCGTTCGACGTTCCTCCAGGTGCCTGGGCCTTTGACCGGCCCCATCTGGCTGGGCTGGGAATGGCCCTGGCGATCGCGATGTATGATTACCTGGGCTATTACCAGATCTGCTATCTGGGCGACGAAGTCACCGATCCGCCGCGGACGATTCCGCGCTCGATACTTATCTCCGTCAGTGCGGTCGCGGCCATGTACCTGAGCATGAACGCGAGCATCCTGGGCGTCTTGCCTTGGCGCGAAGTTGCCGCCTCGCAGCACGTCGCCAGCGACATGATGCTTCACCTGTACGGCAGTCGCGCTGCGGGCTGCATCACGCTCCTCGTCATCTGGACGGCCCTGGCTGCATCCTTCGCGGGGCTTCTGGGCTACAGCCGCGTGCCCTATGCGTCGGCCCGGGCCGGTCACTTCTTCCGCTTCTTCGCCGCGACCCACCCCACCGGCCGGTTCCCTCATCGCGCCCTGCTGCTCCTTGGCGGTGTGGCCATCGTCGCCTGTCTCTTTGACTTGGGTACGGTGATCTCAGCGCTATTGACCTCGCGCATCCTGATCCAGTTCGTCGGCCAGATTGTCACGCTCTGGCTGCTGCGAGCACACGTGCTGCGTTGCCCTGCGATGCCGTTTCTGATGCCTTTTTTTCCGATCCCGACCATCGTCGCGCTTTTTGGCTGGCTGTTTGTCTTCGCGACCTCCGGCTGGCACGTTCTGGCCTACGGCTTGGGGACGATGGCTCTGGGGATCGCCGCGTTTGTCGTTTGGGACCGGCATGCGAGGCAGAAGGCAAAATCATCTCGGCCCGATCACTTTTCGTGATCGGCTCACACACGCGAGAGTGTCCAACCGGCGAGAACGGCCGACGTAAGAAGGCTGCTCCCAGCCGAAGCCAGAGCGGACCGACTTGGTTTTCTCCGACCTCAAAACATGCGACATTGGCAGCACGAGCAGCAAATTCAGAAGGCCGGGCGAAGTCGCGATGGCCAGAGTCTCTTTCAGAAACTGAGGCGGGGATGGGCAGGCCAATTGCCGACGAACGACACCAGCTCCGCAGAGTGAGCGGCGATGGATACGGCTATTCGGTCGTCGAGCTGTACGACGTGCGACAGGTGCTGGCGGTCGCCACTGGCGTTGCTGGCGGGGAACTGCGCAATCAAGCCCGCGAGGCCCTGCAGACAATCGGCGCAGTGCACGACGAGGAGAGTACCCGCGGCTCGATCGTCCACCAGACTGTGTTCGTCGCCCGGCCCGAGCTGGTTCCCGAATGCCGCACGATCATAAGCGACTTCTACGGCGACGAGCTGCCCGCGACCTCTCAGCAAGCGGCAAGAATGCCTTTACCTGCCGCTCGCTGACTCGATGTTTGATCGTGATGTCGTACTGCAGCATGGCGGCCGATCGTTTCAGGAGCGAGTGCGAGAGCGAAGCCGCTTGTTCGCGATCAAGCCGCCTACCAGAGTTGCGAACACGGCCCAGCTCTCGGGCTCGGGAACCGGGATAGGGTCTGCAGAGACCCCCTGCGGAATGAGAAGCAGAGTTTCTGGCGAGTAGCCCGCCGGACCCGGCAGACCCGGCGGGTCCGCCAGAACCAGGAGCCGTCCCTGGTTATCGAGCTGAGCGCTGTAACCAATGTGGACGTACCAGTTCGGATCCCCACCCGGGGGGAGTTGCTGGGAACTCGTCACCTTGATCGAGCTGATCAGAGTTGTCAGGTTGGTGAGGGACTGCGTCCTCGTGTCGTAGAGGTACAGCGTGGGGTCGTAGCCACCTCGGGCATAATCCGTGACGGCCCCGTAGCCGAGCACTTGACCTTGCGGTGAGACACCCATGATCCCGGCGAAAATCGTACCGGTCCCCATACCTTGTGGGGACGAGCCTGCAGACCAGATCGGAATCGGAGCTCCCCACGAACCATTTGCCTGTTGCTGGGTGAGGAATACCACGCCATTGCTCTGGTCCCCATAGATGCCCCACGTGTTGATCCCGGCAGCAAGTCCTCGACTATTCATGGCGATCAAGTTCGAGTAACTGAAGGCAAAACTCCGGTGGGTGGGATCCCATGGGTATGTACGACCCCGGGGCCCCTATCGGCGCCGGATCCACGATGGGAACGCCCTGGGTGGTATTGCTCCACTGCGCTGGCAAGTAATTCTGCACCGGATTGAACGTGTAGGTAAGGCCGTTTGACCCGGTGACGGTGCCGTTGCCGCTCGAATCAACCCCACTGCTGGGGCTAGTGCCCAGGTCGATAATGTTGTAGATCGGGTCGGCGAGAGCCGTAGCGCCCATCAAGAGGTGCAAGCAAGCCGCAAACAAAATCAGTCGACCCGCGTGCGCCCTGCTTCTGACATCCATGTTGCGCTCCGCGCCATGAAAGATAGCGTATCCATTCGCATACGCTTGCGAAAGAGCGTCATCGTGTCCGCAAGGTCGATCCGCGTCAAGGTCGATCGATTGTTTGGAGGCAAGAGGGGCGCACGACATAGTTTGCACGAGCAAGGGTTCTGATGTTACCGTAGCCGTCAGATTTCCGAATAATCCGCCGCTTCCACACGCAATCTGGAGAGGACAGCGAAAATGGGCAAGGATGCCGCCGAGATCCGCAAGGAATTTCACGCACGTTTGGGCCGGATAGCTCGGGAACTTGCCAGGGAGCTTTACCCCAACGGCATGCCATGTGGCACCAAGTTCTCGGAGCTGGAAGACGTTGCCGGGGCGCTGGGCGACGAAATGGCCCGGCAGCTCATCGAGATCAACGTGCAGGAGTAGGCCGACGACTGGCCCGAGGAGGAACTCGGGGAGTGCCCGGTCTGCGGCGGGGCGGCACGTAAGGCCCCTGACGAACCCCGCGTGCTCACGACCACGCGGGGCGACGTCGCCTGGAAAGAACGAGTCGCCAATTGCCCCCGCTGTCGGCGGGCTTTTTCCCCCTCAGGATCACGCGTTGGGCGTTGATCGCTCCAGCCTGAGCCCACGCGTCCAGCAGAAGGTCGTGCACGCTGGCGTCAACAGTGTTTCC
>JBKQMU010000203.1:0-99356 GCA_052146555.1 Isosphaeraceae bacterium | reverse complement strand
ATGATGGAATTCGGAGAAGCGCTCACTCGAAAACGACAATGCCTTTCCAAGTGCCCTCGCCGAAAGCCTTTAAAACAAAGGGTAAGGTCCCAAGTCGCCTCTCGTCACGCTTGCTTCAGGTCTAGATAAGACCAGACACTTCGGGTGGTTTCATACGGATCCTGATCGTTGAATCCCTCCGCGACGAAGACGAAATGAACCTTGTCCCAGTCCGGGTTGGTTTTATAGTAAATCCAGTAATCAGCGTCCTTCCGCCCCTGAGACTTGGCGAACTTGATAAGTGTGCGGGCGACGAGGAAGACCGACCGCTTGACTAATCCTGATTCTTCAGCCATGTCATGACTCCATCCGAAGGATCGTCGAGCCGGCGAGAAAGATCGGTCGATTGTTGCTGACTCCATCGCGCTGCCGGTAGGTAGCGGAGATCATTCAGCTCGTCAGAGAAAGCCACGGTCCGGTCCCAGTTTTGCTCGAGATTGCTGCCTGCTGGCATGGCCGCGAGCACTCTCGAGAAGCCCGCGAAGATGATGAGCGCCTCCAGGTCATGAATCTCGAGCTTCTTGAGTGGATTTGCAAGGTTTAGATGCTGGGAGATCTGGTATTTCAAGCAGATCTCGATGGCGTAGAGCCGGGTGGCCATGTCGGCCGCATAGCGGCAGGCTGCGTCGAGTGCGGCTGCGTCGTCCATGCGGTCTTGCCAGGCCTGATCGAGGTCCCCCGCAGTGAGCGTCACGTTGAGCTTGGCAAAGTCGCTCGGCATCAGGATAACTCCGGCCGCTTCAGGTGCCAGTCCGTCGCCCGCTCGAAAACGCGGGCGGTGCGGAGCAGGTTTTCCTCGGCGAAGGCCGGCGCCAGGAGTTGCAGGCCGATGGGTAGGTTCGAGCGGGAGAAGCCGCAGGGGATGGCCAGCCCGGGGATGCCGGCTAAGTTCGCGGTGATCGTGTAGATGTCCGAGAGGTACATCGCCAGCGGGTCTTCGGTCCGTTCGCCGAGCTTGAACGCCGGCGTGGGCGAGGTGGGGCCGACGAGCACGTCGACCTCTCGAAATGCGGCGTCGAAGTCACCGCGGATCAGGCGCCGAACCTTGAGCGCCTGGTTGTAATACTGGTCGGCATAGCCGGCGGAAAGGGCGAAGGTGCCCAGCATGATCCGCCGCTTCACCTCGGGGCCGAACCCCTCGGCGCGGCTGGCCATCATCATCCGCACCATCGGAGCCAGGTTTTCCTCGCCGGGATACTTGGGCGAGAAATCGGCGGCCCGGTGGCCGTAGGTCGTGCCGTCGTACCGCGCCAGATTGCTTGAGCACTCGGCCGGCGCGACGATGTAATAGGCCGGGATACCCGCTTTCGAATAAGGCAGCGACACCTCCTTGATGGTCGCACCGGCCTGCTCGTACACGCGGATTGCTTCGCGGATGGACGCCTCGACCTCAGCGTCGAGCCCCTCACCGAAGAACTCGGGCACGACTCCGATGCGGAGCGACTGCGGCGGCGTGTCAAGGGTCGCCGGGTAGTCGGGCACGGCCTGGTCCACGCTGGTCGAATCGTGCACGTCGCGGCCCGAAATCACTTTCAGCAGTAGTGCCGCATCGGCCAGATCATGAGCGAACGGGCCGACCTGGTCCAGTGAGCTGGCAAAGGCGATCAGTCCGTAACGGCTGACCCGACCATACGTCGGCTTGAGTCCGACGATGCCGCAGACCGCGGCCGGCTGGCGAATCGAGCCGCCGGTATCCGAGCCCAGGGCCAGGGGCGCCAGGCTTGCGGCCACCGCCGCGGCCGACCCTCCCGACGACCCTCCGGGCACGCGAGCCTCGTCCCACGGATTGAGCGTTGGGCCGTAGGCACTATTCTCCGTCGACGAGCCCATCGCGAACTCGTCCATGTTGGTCTTGCCGAAGAGGATGGCACCGGCCTCTTTGAGCCTCCTGATCACGGTGGCGTCGTAAGGAGGCCGGAACTTCCGCTCCGGATCCGACTGCAAGGCCCCCAGCATCCGGCTGCCGCAGGTCGTCGGCTCACCCTCCACGCAGATGACGTCTTTGATTGCTACCGGAACACCGGCCAGCGGTCCGACCGGCTCACCGGCCTGCCGCCGTTTGTCGATCGACCGAGCCTGGGCGAGAATGTGATCGCCGTCGAGATGCGTAAAGACGTTCAGCCGCTTGAGCCGCTCGGCCCGATCAAGCAGGTCGCGGACGATCTCCTCGGAGCTTGTCTCGCCCTTGTTCATCCGGGCCAGAAGCCCACTCGCGGTGTCATGCATCATCGATCGGCGTCCTCTTCCCGGGCCCCGTGAATGACCGCCGGCTTCCCTCGACCGCCTTCATGACCACTTTCGCACGATCCTGACGCGGCGCCCGCCCGATTGCTTGAAGCGCAACAGCCGGTCAATCCAGCACAGCCGGAACCAGGAAGCTCTCCTGGTTTCTCTTGGGAGCGTTTCGCAGCGCGGCCTCGCGCGGCAGAGCCTCACCGCGAACATCGTCGCGAAAGACGTTGCGAATCTCGATTCCATGCGCCAGCGGTTCCACTTGCGACGTATCGTGCTGCTTGAGCTGGTCGACATACTCGACGATCGAGTTCAATTGCCCGGTGAATTTCTCCAACTCCTCCGGGCTGACGCGGAGCCGAGCCAGGATCGCGACCTTGGCGACATCATCGATCGTCAGGGACATGGGCTTCTTCATCCTCCAGCGAAGCACAAGCGGGCGCAGGCAGGGGGGGGCCGAATCGTCAGTCTGCCAGATTCCCCCGAGGCGTTCAAGGTTCCCGCGCCGCAGCTGCCAGCGGCCGACGCACTGCGAAGAACCCCACGCCTAGCGCGTTTGACGCGTGGCAGGAGCTAGTCTTATCATGTGATCTCTTGCGCCCAAGTCACGTGGACTTGCGCCCCAGGTCGGGCCGCGACGAATCTGGCACGACTTCCGGCATCGGGACTTGACTCCATGAGTGTGAACGGACCCGTCGCGACGCCTGTGAACGGACCCGTCGCGATCATTCTCGCGGCCGGACAGGGCAAGCGGATGAAGTCGGAAACGGCCAAGGTGCTGCACGAGGTCTGCGGCCGGCCGATGATCCGCTACGTGGTCGACGCCGCCCGAGGCGCGGGGGCGCGGACCATCATCGTGGTCGTCGGCTACGCGGCTGACCAGGTTCTCGAAAGCCTGCACGGCGAACCCGACATCCTCTTCGCCACCCAGGCTGAGCAGCTTGGAACCGGCCATGCCGTCAAGATTTGCCGTCCCCTCCTGGCCGACTATCAAGGGCCTGCCCTGATCTTGGTCGGCGACGAGCCGCTGCTGCGGCCCGAGCCCTTGGCCGACCTCTTGACCCGCCAGAAAGAGGAGGGCGCAGCCTGTCTGCTGGGAACGGCCAAGGTGCACGACCCCATGGGCTTCGGTCGCATCCTCCGCGACTCCGCGGGCCGCTTCCTGCGGATCGCCGAAGAACGCGACTGCACGCCCGAGGAAAAAGCCATCAGGGAAGTCAACCCGAGCTGCTACGTCTTCGAGCTCCCCTTGCTCTGGGATGCCATCGAGCAGATCGGCACCAGCAACGCTCAGGGCGAGTATTACCTTACCGATGCCCCCGAACGGCTTCTTGCCATGGGCCGGAAGGTGATGGCGCTAAACGTTTTGCAGAGCGATGACATCCTCGGCGTGAACACCCGCCAACATCTCGCACAGGCGGCAAGCGTGATGCAGGCGCGAATCCAGGACCACTGGATGACCGAAGGGGTGACGATCGTCGACCCGAACAACACCTACATAGACGGCCGGGCGACGATCGGCCGGGACACGGTCATCTACCCGTTTTCCGTCATCTCCGGCAACGTGAAAATCGGCGCCATGTGCCGCGTCGGCCCGTTCACGCACCTTCGCGATGGTACGGTGCTGGAAGACCGCGTCGAAGTCGGCGCTTTCGTCGAAATCAGCAAATCCCGCATCGATTCCGGATCGATCGCCCGTCACCTCGCTTACCTTGGCAATGCCCACGTGGGCCGCAATGTCAACGTTGGTGCTGGGGCGATCACGGCCAATTTCGACGGGACGCGGAAGAACGAGACCAGGATCGGCGACCGGGCGTTCATCGGCTCCGGCGTCATACTCGTCGCCCCGGTGAACGTCGGCCAGGAGGCCACCGTGGGCGCAGGGGCGGTCGTCACTCGGGGCAAGCATATTGACGACGGCGAGACGGTCGTCGGTGTTCCCGCCCGGCGGCTTCCCACCCGGACCAACCAGCCTTAAGTCGCCGCGGGCGAGTGATGCTCCTCATCCATCTCCATTCATCTCTCTCCTTGCCGGGACACTCAACAGGGGAATGACAATCTCATGGAAGAAGGCCCCGAACCTCAGGAATGGGTCGAAAGAGCGGCCGAGGAACACCACCACGGCGGACACAATCACAGCCAAGACGCTGCAGCGCACAGTGGCGAGATGACCCTCTCGGCAATCACGGCGGCAATTCTTGCCGTGCTGGCGGCCATCGGCTCTTTGCTCTCCGGCCACGCCGTCAACCAGGCGATTCTGGGTCAGACGAAGGCCAGCGACCAGTGGTCCTATTACCAGGCCAAGAGCACCAAGGAACAGCTTTACGAGGTGGGCGGCAAGCTCATCCAGGCCCTCGCTCCGGCCCAGAATTCGCCCGGCGAGTCCCATTCGGCGTCCCTGCGACAGTTTGAAGAGCAGAAGATCCGCTACGAGCACGAGAAAGACGACATCAAGAAAGAGGCCGAGCACCTGGAAGCCGAGAGCCGGCACGAGCTCCACAAGCACCACCAGTTCGCCCTGGGAATCGCCTGTTTCCAGGTCGGAATCGTCCTGGCCTCGGTCTCGATCCTCGTCCGCCGGCGAGCGATCTACTACCTGAGCCTCGTCGCCGGCGCCGGCGGACTCGTCTGGCTGGCGATGGGATTTCTTGCCTGAGCAGGCGCTTGAAATGGGCTCAAACCGCCCGACGCTCACCCCAAGAATCGGCCCACGCTGACCGAGAAGCTTCCTAACAGGTCGGGGATGGTGAGCTCATCCGTTGCACCGAGCAAGAGAGTCGCGCCGTCGGCCCGGTAGAGGTGCGCCACGCGTCGGGAATCGTCGAGCACGAGGACGGCAGACGTCCCGGCAACCAGATATTCCGCAACCTTGGCGAGCACCTTGGGCCCGCGGTCGCTGGGAGAAACGACTTCGACCACTAGGTCAGGGGCGACATCGAGATAGTGATCGGGGAAAGGTCCCCGTGGTACGCGAGCGTAACTGTAGAACGAGATGTCGGCCCCACGCACCGTGTCGGGATCTCGCTCGGTGATCACGCCCGTGTCGTTGCTCAGCACGCGGCCGAGATCCTTATCCTCAACCCAGTTGCCCAGGATGCGGACGAGCCTGCTGCAGATCTCGCCGTGACGCGGCCTGGGCATTGGCATGGGTACGACTCTCCCGCGCACCAGCTCTTCGGGGTGCCCGGGATCGGGCCGCTGAGCGAATTGCTCGGCCGTGAGCAAGACCTCGCTGGACGCTGCCGCCGTGGACATGGTGATGACCTCTTACGCTGTTGGCGACGTATTCGACGCCGCGACTGCATTCTTGATCCAAAGCCTGAGCGCTTCTCGGAGGTCGGTGAGATCTGAGGGAACCGACGAAGAGTCGAACTGCGCTTTGGCAAGCTGCTTGGCAAGAGCAACGTCGAACTCAGATTTCGTGGGATTGTATCCATGAAGTGATGTCCGGTCACAGATCCGGCTTCCGATGTCGCGGAAGATCTCTTTGCCGGCAAACTGCTCGCGCCAGGTTCCGTCCTGGAGTTGACTTTGGGCAATCGCGTAGCCGTCCGCCAAGAGCTGGTCGACATCGGCCGGCGTTGTCCGCGCAACCTCGGTCCCCAGCTTGGTGAACCAGGGAGATCCACAAATGTGGTCTTTCGCGTCACCCTGGCTTTCAAGTTTACACGGAGGATCCGGAATGAAGTCCGCCCGAAAACGGTATCTCAGCTCGGCAAGAACTTCACGACAAGCCGCCCACCAACAGAGTCGACTCGCGGCACCTTCAAGCAAAGATTGAATGGCAGCCGAGTCAAGACCTCGATTGTTGAACAGGCTTTTGCTCAGAGCCACAGGGTCCAGCAGGTAGTTCTCAATCTCATGAGCGGGCAAGACGAAGGTCCGGAACGTCTTTTTTGGATCGTTCCACCCGAGCTTGTTGCTGGGCCGGAAGTCGCGATCTGTTAACCCAAAGACATTCGGGAATCCCGCCTCCTCCGCGTCCTTGACGACCACTTGGACTCCCTCGTTCCCACCGCCGACCAGGAAGCGAACGTCCGGATCGCTCCACAATGTCGAGAGATACTCGCTGGTGAGTGAATCCTCAACCCATAAATTGATGACGCCACGGTAGAGTGCGGCTCGCGCCACGTCGCGCGGCATGTGTCATTATCCTCCCGCTTCGACCGACTTTACCGAAGGCCATAAATGGGCTCGAGGATCGTCTTCGGGGACCAAGAAATGCCTCTCGTAGAATTGCGCCTCGTCGTAAATCTCTGGCGAATGAGTCGCGACGATGAACTGGACGTACCGCTGCAACCGCATCAAACAACGCAGAATCGACCGATGCCATTGCGGGTCCAGATGAAGCTCCGGCTCGTCGATGAATACGATGCCTTCGCGACCGTAGTTCAGCGCCAAGGTACTGATAAAGAGGAAAAGCTCTACCTGTCCGGAGCTCAGGAAGTCAATTTCGAGGTGAACACCGTCTTCAGTGCAAAGGAAAACGTTAAAAGCTCCGTCGCCTGCCTTCGACGACCGCACGATATCGACGGCGAAATAGTCGTTCCGCCCCGGGTAAAACTCGCGCCATGCGTCGTTGATTACACGAATTACCTCGGAGTGACGACCGCCTGGCGGCTGCCCGTCTCTAAATCGCTCGATGCAGGCACCATTAACGAGAATCCGCTTGACGTTCAGTAGTCGGTTCTTGTCATTGTCGCCCAGGATTGGTTCCGGACCGCCTATCGACGGGTTTACCGCGCCGACGAGCGACGCTGTGCGCCAAGAGGAAAAGTACCAGGCCGGGGACACTTGATGAAAGGCGGGAGAATAACGGGCGCCGGGCTCCTCGACAACGGCTTCTTTCACTTGTCCCAGATACCAAACGTCGGCATGAATCAGGAGTTTTTTCGCCCCGCGTCGGATCGCGCCGGGCCCCGTGGGGCCCGTGACCACCCCGCTGCCACCTAAAGCCAACAGCCCCGCCTCGAGCACCGCCGTCTTACCGCAGCCATTCGGACCGGCCAGTACGACAAGTTGGTTCGGATTCCCATCGGGTCCGCGAAAGTCGAGGTCGAGTTCATGAATGCCGCGGAAGTCGCGGATCGAGAGAGAGGTCAAAGCGAGGGAGGGGACTGCCATTTTCATCCCTCCGTGTGGGGCGGACGGCCGGGTCTGAAACAAATCGCGTCTCTATTACCTGACAGACTCATCATAACACGCGGACTGAATAGCCTGGCAATCTCAGCTTGTTCAGCGTGGCCTCACTGCGTGTTCAGGTTTCTGCACAGCCCGACGTATCGCGCGAAGAGTTCGCCAGAGACGGCGGCGCGGTCTGCCGCCGCCAGTACTGCGCTCCTGATCCGATCGCTCAAGACGGCTTCCGGCTATCCAGCAGGAATGTCACCGGGCCGTCGTTGACGAGTGAAACTTTCATCATCGCGCGAAAGACGCCGGTGGCGATTCTCAGTCCCGAGGGCTCCAGAAGTGCGCACAAGTGCTCGTACAACCGCTTTGCCTCGGCCGGTTCGGCCGCGTCGGTGAAGCTGGGCCGACGGCCGGCCCGGCAGTCACCCAGAAGGGTAAACTGGCTGACGACGAGGATCTCTCCCCGGACATCGACCACGCTGCGGTTCATCTTACCCTGCTCGTCCTCGAACGCCCGCAGGTTCAAGAGCTTATCGGCCAGACAGACAGCATCGGCCTCGGTGTCGCCGCGGGCCACGCCCAGAAGGACCAGCCAGCCGCGGCCGATCTGGCCGACCGTCGCGTCGTCCACGTCGACCGATGCCTGGGAAACCCGCTGGAGCACTGCACGCATGACGACGCCTCGCCCGATACCCCGCGTGACCAGGACATCATCTTACCTCCCGCCGACGGCAACCGCCCGGGACTTGTTCCGGGTAGCTCATTTCGAGCCAAGGTGATAGTCTCATGACGTCTTGCGGTATGCCGGAGAAAACCACGTACCTCGAAGCGGCGAGGGCGCGGCAGGAGGCAGTCTTGGGAGAGTCGATACAAGTGCGCCTCGGGGTAGGAGTGGTCGGTCTGGGTCGACTGTGGGAAACCCGGCACAAGCCATCACTCTTGCGGTTGCAGGATCGGTTCCGGGTCACGGCGGTTTATGACCAAGTTCATCGCCGCGCCGAGATCGAGGCGGACCATCTCGGCTGTGTGGCCTGCGAGGGGCTCGCTGCGCTTGTGGAACGGCCCGACGTCGACGTCATCTACCTACTCTCTCCGCAGTGGTTCGGCCTGCATCCTGCACACCTGGCGTGCGCTGCGGGTAAAGGCGTTTACTGCGCCCTGCCGCTGGCCGCTGATCCGGGCGAGCTCGAGCGACTGGCGAGGCGGGTTGAGGAAACGGGCATCTGCTTCATGCCCGAGTTCGCCCGCCGCTGCTACCCCGCAACATTGCGGCTGAAAGAGCTGCTGGCGACTTCGCTGGGACCACCACGGCTGGTACTGGGCCATTCCCGACTCTTCGGCTTCGACCGCTACGCGGTTCCCGGTCCGACCACGCAGATCGCCCCTGCACCCCTGCTCATCGACCCGGGAAGCTACTTGCTGGATTGGTGCTCGTTTCTCATGCATTCGCTGCCCAGTTCAGTCTCGGGCTGGCGCTGTGAGGTCCTACCCGAGGAGGGCGTGCCCGGCGAGCCGGACTTCGAAAGCTTCGTCGCCGTCTTTCCCGGCGGCGCGACCGCCCAGATCGCTTATGGCCGGTACCATCGCGGCCGGTGGGGTGATGCCAGCCGCTTCCTGCCCGCTTCGGGGTTCCAGGTCTTTGCCCAGCGCGGGGCTGCCTGGCTTGAGATGCCTGAACGCATTCAGTGGTCCGACTCAAGCGGCACTCACGAAGAGAGGCTGCCGCTGGAGCCCACCGTGGGCGATGTGCTCAATGACCAGTTTCACCGCTTGGCGCGCAAGGCGCATTCGCTGGCCCCGACGATTCACGACGCCCTGGAAATCGCCCGGCTGGTGCAGACACTCAAGCGCAGTCAGGAAGACAAGCAGGAACAAGGCCCGGCAAGTCCGTGAGCCCGGCCCTTAACTGGATCAGGCCGATCGAGTTCAGTTCAGTACAGCTCAGCTCAGCTCAGTACAGGTCGCGCCCACGAGAGAGGCGGTCTTCCAGCCCGTCAGCTAGCTCGGCCACCCGGCGCACCATGGTGGACGAGTCGATGGCCGCGGCGGTCTCAACATGTATATTTTCGATGACGACGAAGTACTCTTCGCCGCGAAGTACGCGAATGGCGAAATGGCCGTCGGTCATCCGCGCGTTCTGCAAGAGCAGGATGCGGCAATCGCGGTCGTTGGCGGGTCCGCAGATCGAGACCAACGAGAGTAAGGCTCGTCCTTCCGCGTCGGTTCCCGCAGGCCCGATATAGACCGCCTGCTTGCGGTCCAGCCGGCCGGCGACGGTAACGCGCCAGCCGTGGCTGGAAGGAACCACATCGAAGCCCGACCGCGCCACGAACTCGCGAATCAAACGTTCGACGTCCGGGTCCGCGGGCTCCGGAGCTTCGTAGCCGCCCAGAGCCTCTGCTGCGGCTCCGGCGTCGGCCTGCACTCCGCCTAAGGGCAAGCCGCATTTCGCGCAGAACCGGTCCGACTCGATGTTGGCCGTCGTGCAGCGGGCGCAGGTGATCGTCGTGGACGACATGGTGCGGCTCTCACTTCTCTGCGACCTCGATCGACGAAAGCAGCTCGTCAAACGCGGGGCGAGCCAAAGTCATAGTCTTATCGGGCCCCACCATCTTGAGGAAATAGCCAACCCTCTCGGTCACGACGATGGCCCCCAGCAAGCGAGCGTTCTCGCGATCGGGCTCGGGAGCCATCCCCGGCATGGCCGAGGGCTTGTAATGCCCCGCGGTCTCGACCCGCGTGACTTCGACGTTCTTGCCCCTCACGGTCTTGCTCTCGATCTTCGGCGGATTTCCATCTGCGTCTCGGAACTGGTCTTGCCACCGCTTCACGTTGGCATCGACCGAGCCGGCCCCGCCGGGGAACGCGTAGACGACCAAAAGCGCAGGGAACTCGTCGCCCGCGGCCGCCTCGACCTGCAACTGGGCTTTCCGCATCGGCGATCGCGACGGGATCATCTTCCACGACTGGGGCGCTTCGAAGCTCAGCCCGCCGGCATCGACGTGTTTCTTGGGATCGTCGGCTCCCGCGGAAAAAACCAAGATCGCCACCACGACGAAGGCAAAGGCCCGGTCCAGTCGATTCAGGATCGCTTCCTTCATTGGAGTTTCTCCTCGCTCCGGTAACCACGAAAATTGGCTCACCGCGTGCAGGTCGAAATCGAGGCAACTTGTGGGCCTATTGCGGGAGTTTTGGACAGGGGACACGCTTGCTCTGGCGCAGGCGTGGCACCCGGCGCGGGTCTCCGACCCAGCGACGGGCGACACTGAAAAGCCCTAATCTGTCACCTTCAGCCGGATCTCATCCGAGTTCGCTTTCAGCTCGGGCGCGTACATCGCCTGCGCCCGAGCGGGCAGGGCATGGAAGGCGCCGGGGACCTCGGCTCGCAAGCGATACGAGACGCTGTGCTGGCCGCGAGCGAGTGTCCTGGAAAAGAACGCCACGCGGTCGTCGCGAAATTCGACGTACGCGCCCAGGTCGTTGCCGTTGTAACCGCTACGGACCTCCACGGGCTCGAACCCGGCGGCCTTGTAATCCTCGAACACGAGGTATTCATAGTCGTTCTTGCTGTCAATGGAAAGCTCGATCTCGACCAGGTCGCCACTCTTGAGCGCATCACCGTCGGCCAGCGGCTCACGGCGATAATGCTCGACCCGCTCGCTGGTGGCCTGGCCGTGACCGCCCGCGGCAGCTTGCGTCTTGTCATCGCGGATGAGCCGGTACACTTTGCGATCGATCTTGATCTCCAGCCCGGTGTGCGTGATCGGGTCCTCGAGCGTAAAGTTGCTCAGGTACGCGTTCCAGTAGAGCGGTCCCTTCCCTTCTTTCCGGAAGCTCAGAGTGTGCGTGCCGGAATCGATCTGGTTGCCCTCGATGACCAGAGCATTGTCGAAGCGGAAGAGATCCTCCGGCGTGATGCGCACCTCCTTCCGCGTCTTACCGTCCAGCTCAATCGAGACGGTCAGATCGGGCCGATCCTCACCACTGGCCTTGAGGAAATCTGCAAGCGCCTCGATGCAGAAGGCCGTATCTCGAGTCGAACCCCAGTAGTGGCCGTTTCGTCGATTGTTAATCAGGTACTTGGCCAGCCTGGAGGCAAGCTCGCTTTGGGGGTCGGTCCGAGCCAGCAGCTTGAGCGTAAACGCGTGGGTCTCGATCTCGCTGCCGAACCACCACCACCAGATGCCCTCATTCGGCAGCTTCATGTGCACGGTCTGGTTTTCATCGTCGCGGACGACGTACTGGCGGAGATTTTGCAGCACCAGCGCCAGCTTCTCTTTCTCTCCGAGCTTTTCCAGCGCGAGGCCAAGCAGGGCCTTGGCGTAGACCGAGAGTCTCGTTCGATCGCGGTCGAGATAGGTGAGCATGGACTCGTTCCGCACGTCCGCGTCCGCCAGGACCATGAAGACGAGGGCATCGACATCATCGGCCGAGGTCTTGGAGGGCTTAGCCTCGCTCTGAGCATTGTGGAGAAGCTGCACCTGCCGGTCCTGGTACGAGCTCAGCCAGGCCGTGCCCCGCTCGAGCATGCCCTGCGGCAGCGTCACGTCGTTCTGGCGAGCAAGCTGGAGGCCATGCACGACCAGGGCCGTGGTATGGGGCGAGGGAACCTCGCGATAGCCCGAAAACCAGCCCCAGCCGCCATCGGAAAGCTGCATGTCGGCCAGCCGCGCAACGCCCGCCGTGGCCATCTTCGCAACCTCGGCCGGATCGTAGACTGGGTTGTGCTCGTAGCTTTTCCACCTTTGGGCTCGCTCTTTGGCGTCGCCGAGCTCCTGAGCATTGAGATTCGTGCGCTTGTCGCGGATCGTTTTCAGGTCCACGCCCATACGCATCAGCACGTTTTGCGTGATGACCGTAGGCAGGAAGCGGTTGAGGGTCTGCTCGGTGCAGCCATAGGGATAGTCGGCCAGGTAGGGCAAGGCGTCGACCATCGCCCCGGCCAAAGTCGGCGAGTAGCGAATCTCCAGCCGTGACTGCTCGAGCCGCCGCTCTTGCGGGACCCGCAGGGTAATCTGGGCACTGTCCTGATCGGGCCGGATGGCGCCGGCGAAGGCTTCCATCTTGAGCATGCCGTGCACGTAAGCCGGGAAGCTCATCTGGGCGGCGTCCGATTCCTCGTCGGTGAGCGCTTTCATGCGGACGATCGCCTGGCCCTCGTGGGCGACCTTGACCCGCCAATCGACCCGCTGCTCGCCTTCGGAATCGATCTCGACGGTCCGCGCCGGCGAACCCAAGAGTTCGAGCACGCTCCCCTCGGTCTCGAGCACCACCTGCACGGCTTTCTTCGTCTTGAGCTTGTTGTGGACGTTGGCCGAGAGCACCACCTCGTCCTTCTGGACGAAGAACCGAGGCGCCTGGAGCCGGACGAGCAGATCCTTGGTGGTGATGACCTCCGCCTGCCCCTGGCCCACGCGAGTCCCCGCGCCCATGCTCCATGCCCGCACCTTCCAGGTCGTCAGGCTCTCGGGCAGGGTGAATTCGACCTCGGCCGTGCCATCGCCCGACGAGGAGAGCGCGGCGGCCCAGTAAGCCGTGTCGGCGAAGTTCGTGCGGACGACGGGTACAACCGGTGGAGGATTTCCAGGCTCGCCGAGGCGATCGGCCGCGATAGCTTCGCTGGCCGCAGGGGCCATGGGCGCCGGGGCGGCAGCCGACATGGCCATCATGGGGCTCTGCGGAGCCATTTCAAGTGTGGCCCGTGCGTTCCTCGCCTCGCTTCGCATCGCCATGGGCGCTCCGCCCCCGCCTGCCCCGACAAGACGCGCCTTCTTGAGGGCGATGTTGTCGTCCGCTCGTCGAGCACCGTCCATCTCGAGGCCGCCAAAGACCCCCAGGGTCTGCATGATGTCGCCGGGCGACTTGACCAGGTTGCTGAACCAGCGATCGAGGCTCGACTCGCCCCGCGGGTAATGCTCACGCTTCCATTTCCAGAAATATTCCTTGATCTCGGGCACGTTCGAGCCGCCCGAGATGAACTCGACGGCCTTGTCGTAGACCGAGAGCACGGTCGATCCCACGAACGGCTTGCCATCCGGACCGGTGAGCTTGACCTTGACCTTGGCCTTCTGGCCCGGTTTGTATGTAACCGCGGAGGGCTCGACGCGCACATCGACGATCCGCGACTCAGGAGGCACGACGATCTGCCGAGCCTGAGTGAAGACTTTCCCACCGCTCACCGTGAGGGCTTCCACGAACATATTCGGCATGTCCCGCGGGACGATCCCGATCTCCTGGGTCGTGCTCTTACCGCGCACGTGCACGATCCGAGGCGCAGAGTAACCCCGCTGATTGGCCGCAGGAACAGTAAGACCGTCGCATTCTCTTGCTTGGTATTGATCATAAGATGCACGGTCTCTCCGGGGCGATATTCTTTGCGGTCGGGCACGAGCTCAAGATCGCCAAAGCGGAACGAGGCCCCATCGAACCCCGGGCCGGTGATTGTGAACAAGTACCCCCCCTCGATCGCGTGGCCGTGGCCGTCGTCGATGTTGGCCGAGAGCCGATACTGCCCCGGCGCCCCGGCCTTGATCGTCTGGCTCGCTTGCCCCTGGGCATCGAGTGCCAGCTCCCAGCGCTCCTCGGGCGTCTCGATGGGTTTGCCGTCGGCATCGTAGGCTATGCGCAGGAGCGTGAGGGTCCCCTTGCCGGCGACCGGCTTCTGATCGAGCGTCTGGGCGCGGATGCCCGCTTCGATGGTTTGACCCGTGCGGTAGTGGCCGCGATCGACCCAGGTGTAAACGGCAAACGGCTTGCGTGCCACCAAGACAGTGCCACTTCCCACGATCGTTCGGCGCGACTGATCAGTAACCTCGACACTGATCTCGTAGCGATGGTCTTGATCGGGGTGCATCGCCTTGGCCAGAGCCGTGTCGATCTCCAAAGGTAGCGTGCCATCTGGACGGATGGGGAGTTCCGCCTCGGCGACGACCTCCGGCTGGCTGACGGAGCGTCCGTACCACCACGAAGGCACGGGCTCTCTGACGCCCCATCGCGACCAGCCTGGGTACCACGCGGCGTCAGGCGCGAACCACCAGTAGCCCGGACCGAACAGCCAGTCCCACCGCGCCGGCGGAAACCACCGCACGTCGGCCGCGGTGCGGCGGACGGTGTACTTGACCTTCCCCTCCGCGACCGGCGCGCCGAAGTAGTACTTCGCCTTGATCGTCGCTTTGACCTTCTCGCCGAGCATCACCGGCGTCTCGGGCGCATCGACGCTGACCTCGAACTCCGGCTTCTTGTATTCTTCGACGCGGAACGTCCCGCCCCCAAACCCCGGAATGAACACCTGATACACGCCCAGGGCCGCGTCGGATGGGAGCTCGAACGTCCCATCGAATCCGCCGAAGGCGTCGGCGGCGAAGGTTTTTGACAGAACCTTTTCACCTTTTGGATTGTGAATCTCGGCGGTGAACTGGCGGTGGGCAAAATCGACCGTATTAGGCTGGTCGTACCGCGCGTGGGCGACCCAGAACTTGAAACGTACCGGTTGACCGGGACGATAAACGGGCCGGTCCGTGATCGCGTAGCTTTTTACTTGCGTGTAAGCGGGGTCGTAATGGCCTTGTCTCCAAACGGGAGCGAACCCGAGATGCGCGAAGCGGCCATCGCCGGTCCTGGCGATGCAGAGCCACTGAAAGTAGCCCCGGTAGTCGTTGGGGGCTGTCGTGGACACGATTGCCTGGCCCTCGGCATCGGTCCGGACGTTCAGATCTCTCGTCTCGACGCGGAACTCGTTCTTGCCGCTTATCGGAACCACTAGGTAGCCGAAAAGCTCAAGTTGGGCACTGGCGACGGGCTTTCCGGTGCGGCTATCGGCAACAAAGTATAAGGCATTTTCGGACATTCCTTTCCTGATGATGACGGTGTCGTCGAGCCAGGCGACGATGTTGCTGGAATTGCCCCCCTCCATTCCTGCCGTAACGAGGTAAGCGCCCGCCTTCTGCAATGGCGTGCTTACAGTGATCTGGCGGTCGTGATGGTCCGAGGAGGGCTCAAGATCGAGATCCCAGCGGGCGACGAGCCGCCCGAGATACTGTTCCTGGTTCTGCGCGACAATACGCGAGCCAATGTCGCTGATATCGATCTGCTGCCAGTCGAGCTGCGGCCGAGGCGAGGCGATGTAATTCTTGACATCGGAGAGGAGCTTGGCAACCTGGATCTCGTGGGCCTCGAACTGGACGCGGCGACCGTTGCGAAAGCGGAAGTCGAGCGTCGCCCCACGCCCCGCCGGCTGGGTCATGATCGACTCAAATTGACCCCAGGCGCCTTCGATCTGGGCCAGATGCTGGCTCTTCGAAGCGTTCAGATCACCATAGGCGGCTTTACTCTTTCGAAGGTACTCGGCCGCTCGCTCGAACTGGCGGCGGTTCTCGAAAATGGACGCAAGCTGGCCGAGTGCCTCTTCACCGTGGCCGGTCCGCGGGTCCTCGGCGATCTGCTGGTAAATCTTGATGGGATTGAGCGTGTCGCGAAGCGTGAACCGGCGCACGCCAGTAGCCAGCCGGGCGATCGTCTCTTCATCCCTGAGCGTCTCGAGCGTGAAGATGCTCGATTCTCCGGGCTGGCCGCTTTCCGAGGGGCCCGGTCCGACCCACTGGCCCAGGGTCTGCGTTCCAAATTGGTCGAGCAGGAAGCCTGCCAGGCTATAGCGCGACGCATTGAGCTGGGCTGGATCGGTCTCCACGGCCTGATCGAGCGCCCACCGCCAACGCTGGCCGTCGTTTGTGGCCGAGGCAAAGTCGCGAGCAGCCTCGTAATAGACCGGCGTGCCGTCGATCGCCACGGGCGCTGCGGACTGGTTTTGACCCCAGCCTCCGTACACCTCGTCATAATCCGGAAGGGTCTCTAGCGGCGTCAGCGTCTGGAGCCGCCAGGACAGGCCACCCGTTCGATAAGTCAAGATCGCCTTCCCCAGAGACTGCATGTACGCACCGGCGGCGACACGATCCGGGTCCGACCGGGCATGCTCCAAACCCCGAACCAGAAGCTGGATCGCCCGGGCGCGATCGCGCTCGGAGCTGCTGACGTATCTCCCGCCTGTCTGGCTCTGGCCGCGATGAAACGTGCCGGCCACGATGAAGCCGAACTGGTACGAATTGGAGAGAAACGAATCGGCCGCGACCTCAAGCAGCCGCCAGTTCGTCTTATGCACCTCGATCACGGCGTCGCGAAACGCGTCAACCTCATCAATGCGGCCGAGGTAAGTGAGACACAACATGGCCTGGCGGAGATCCCCTCCGACCTGCCGAGGGTCGTCCTTAGGATCAAGCGCCAGCGCCCGATAGCCTTCGTACGCGTCTTTGTAATTGCCCTGGCGAACGAGTTCCTCAAGCTTTTCCCGGCTCTGCGGCGGCTGGGCATCAAATGGCCCGAGAGCCGCGGCGGCCAGAAATGCCAGGGGACCTGCGACACCGAGAACCGCAAAGATCATTGTTCTCATCGCTGCCTCGCTCCAGTCGGATCTTCCCATGGACGGGACGACAGGCCAAGTACGGCGCCTCGCTCACTATAACGAAGCAGCGAGAGGTTTCTTAGAACGTTTTACCCTCGAGCCGCAGAGGGTAGAGAAAGCAAGCCATGAATGAAAAATCGGCCACATGCTGAATTTTGCATTGTCTCGGTGGCCTTCATCATCGCTGCCCATCCGTGGCTCGAATCGCCGCCTCTCCCTGGCAATCATCTGTGGCTCAATCCCCGTTGCCCTTGGTCTCCGGCGAAGCATGCCGCGAAGGGAGGATATCAGCAACGGCCAGATGGCCGCATGGCTGGCTGTCGATCACCACGGGGACGGACTGCCCCTCGGCGAAGACCATGCACGAGCCATAGCCTTGCGGGCCCGGGCACGTGTAAACCTCGACCTGCCGCTGGACGAGGTTGACGATCCAGTAGATCGGGATTCCGGCCGGTCCATAGACCTGGGTGGCCATCTGGCGATCGCCCGCCAGGCTGGAGTCGGCGACCTCGACGACCAAAGCGATGTCCTCCGGCCCGGGATGGCGGTTCTCGTAGTCGCGGATCGCCCCCCGCACGACGCAGCGATCGGGCTCGGGCTCGCTGGCCTGGCGGGGGAGCCGGATCGGCTTGGCGGCCGTGACAAAGTAAGTTGCGGCGGAGACCATTCGAGCCAGCTCTGCGCCGCAAAGCTGATCCGCGACGCAATGGGGAGGATTCTGGGTCATCTTGGCCACCAGGTACCCGCTGATGAGATGAAACCGGTCGTTTCTCGAGAAGATGCCTGAGGCCACCATGGCTTCGTATTTCTCGACGGTCATCTTGTAGAGAGGCGACGGAATCCAGGCGAGATCCGCGGGCGGGGTCGTTACCTGGGGCAGGGCGGTCGTGGACATGGTGCTGCCTCACTTCCTCCAAAAGACCCCCATCCGGGCGGTCCGGTCAATACAGAGTCGAAACGCGTGCGGCGTCAGTCCTTGATCCTATCCGACCCACTGGATCGCGGAGGAGAGCAGTCGCACGCCCGGAAGAGTTCGCTATGCGCGATGGCGGATGGGATCGGGCCGGATCGCCTGCGCGCGGATTGATCGGCCTGCGAGGCTATGGCGTGGTAGCCGAGTCGCAAGTGAACCTGACCCGGTCGATGGCGGCCTCGCAGAAGCTCGCCAGCGTTCGGTCAAGGCATTTCGGGCGTGCACAACGCGGCAGGGGAGAGTGCCGCCACATCATCACATCAGCAATGCCTGCATGTCGGGCAGATCTTTGAAGAACACCGCGTTGATCGAGTTGATGACGCTGATCATCAGCCATATGTTGGAGACTTGCCCTGAGAGCTCGACGATCTGCGAAGGTTTGCCGCGCCCCACGATGAGCATGTCGAGGCTTTCCTCCTCGACGATGTACTCGAACTCGAGTCGCTTGATATCGACCCATCGATAATATGTATCATTGAAGGTCATACCATCACGGCCGAGCGTGATGACCTCGAACTTGACGGTCTTGCCTGCATCCAGCAGTCGCTTGATCGCCGGCATCAAAACAGCGACCTGGTGGGTCTGGACCGAGTGGATCAGCTTCTGCGCGGGTCGACCGTCCTTGGGTAGCTCGATCTCCCGTCCCGTGTCCGTTTTCAGCTTGTAGCGCTTGTTACCACCCATCATGTACAGCCCGGGCTTCACGGCGTCGAACCAGACCCGGAGCTGCTCCCATCGATACGACGTGGGATTGCCGTCCTGCAGGACCACCAACCCCTCGCCGCAGACGACCCAGTGAAGGCCTTTGCTCAAGCTCCGTCGCGAGGACCAGAAGAGAAGCCACAGACATCCTATGCCCATGGCTGCGAACAAGGCATCTATGATGTTGATGGCCAGGCGTGAGTTGGATTCACTCCCCATCACTTCCTGAAGCAGCACCCCCCCTCCCATGAAAATGACAAGCGCAAGCAGGAGGCAGCCCAGGCCTACCAGCAGGATCAGTTCGGGAGGACCGAACGTAAGCGCGTGATGGGCCTCTTCCAGCAGACCAAGGCGAGGGAAGTTTTTCGGGACTACCGCATCAAATCTCTTACGCAGTCCTTCATTGGACATCCCATGCTCCCATGACAGCGGCCGAACAAGAACACAATCACTTTTGTTTGTTCCTAAACGTGCTGGCGATTGTACCTTGTCCGAGATTATTAAGAAGAAGAATCAGAGAATTTTTTTTGAAGAAAGCGTTCAATCTCGCGAGATTGAGATGGCGCTGGGAGGAATGCGCCGGCTCACAAGGTTATACGATCGTTTCAAGCAAGGGTGACTTCGACCCTGGCAAGTTCAGAAGGCGTCAGGTCGACCAGCACGGCGTCGCGGTCGAGGGAGAGATCGACGATCAGCTCGCCTTGGAAATCAACCTGGCGAGCCCAGGTGGGATTGCGGAAGAAGCGGATGCGGCAACGCGCCGACTGGCCGGCGGTCTCGACCAGATTCAGGACCAGGCCCCAGCCGCGGCCATTTCCGGTCGATTCGACGAAGCCGACATGCGTGACCGCGATGGCCTTGTGGTCCAGATGCAGTAACCAGCCCTGGGCGCCCGAGGCTGGTGGCCCCTCCGAGGTCGGCACGATGGGCGCTGGGGTAATCAGATCGAGTGCGGCCTGGAAGGGATGTTCGAGGTCAAGCACCACCCCAAGCTGGAACTTGCAGGCGGTCTCGGCGCCCGCCACAAGCAGTGTGTCGAGCATCCGGCTGCCGTGCTTCTGATGGTAGGGCAGCCCGCCAAAGAGCAGGGCCGTACGCTGACGGCGGGTCGAGAGGTCCAGGGCGTCGGGCGTTTCGAGGCGCGCTAGCTCGGTGACTTCGGGAGCCAGCAGGACTGTCCGCCGGAGCATCGTGCTGGGGTCGGGCCAGGCCCAGCGGCAGCCCAGGTAGCAGGTCCAGGGGTCAGACCGGGCTGCACGCGCAAGCCACGAGGGGTTGATTCCTTCCAGCGTGATGTCGATTTCCAGCACCGGCCATCCTGTCCAGAGGCGATACCGCTGTGAGAACTGGCCCAGTGTGGCTGCGGTCTCGGGGTCGATAAGGCTGCCGGAAGCCGTCGCCTGGACCAGGGCCGGCCCTGTCTCGTCGATTTCGTACCGCTCGGCCCGCATGGCGCTGCCGCCCGGTTTTCCCTGGGCCTGGCCTGGATTGACGACCGCAAGCTGTTGCCCGAGCCGGGCCGACGTTTCCGCGACGGCCTTCAGGCCGCGGACTCCGCCGGTTTTCTCGTCGATTTCCAGCTCGATCGACTCGTTCTTGAGCGTCCGGCCGCGGGCGGAAAGGCCGCCGGGCTGCGCGGGAGAATTTCCCGGGCCCGACTCCGCGGGAACCCAGGCGAAGCCAAAAGCGGGGAGATCCACAACGGCGACAACACCCAGCCGCGTGAGCTGAGCCGCGCGAAGCGAACCTTCCGCCCGAAGGTCCGGCGCAGCCTCGGGCAGGGTCACCGCGACGCGACGCGGAATGCCCAGCGGGTTGATGACCAGATAACCGGGCCGAGATGCAGCCTGGGCACCCGATCGAGCCCTGAGGATGACGCAGGCAAGCTCACCGGCCCAGCGCTTTTCCAGAGGCTCAATCGCGGCAGCCGCTTCGGTGTGGGCGCCGGTCTCGATCGAGTTTTCCAGGGTGACAATCGCGGTGTCATCAGGGGCTGTCTGATCCGTCGGTTCTGCGGCTCCGGAGAGAGCGGTCCCGGCGGCCGCAACTGCCCTTGCCAGGGCCCGCATGGTCTGGACCGATTCGAACCGTGCTCGCAAGCGATGGTGCCGCGCCAGGCGTGAGATCGGCTCGGGATCGCGGCGAGCGGCGGCCTGTGCCAGGTAGGGCGAGTCGTAGGCATTGGGATCGGGCCGGAACGTCTCGTACGGCCGGTCGGTCAGGTGAAAGTAGTCGCCCAGGGTCACCCATCGGGCCAGAACCGGCGAATACGACGCCCCGCGGCGCAAATCGCGATACCAGGTGGCGACCGGGCTGGGCCAGTGCACAAGCGGCAGCGTCGCCACGTGATCGTTTTTCATGGTCGCGGCCAGACGAAAGGCGACGACTAATCCCTCCGCGGGGTGATCGGCTGCCATCGGCGGGCGGAAGAGGGTTTCCAAGGCGCTTCCGTCGGGGCTCTCCCACAGCCGCTTGACATCCGGTCGGACCGGAAATCGGCCGGCGTCAAATCCCAGGTGCAGCGCGAAGCGAAATCCGAACCGTTTGGCAATCTGCGGGAGCTGGCAGTACAACCCAAATCGCCGTCGCGCGTAGGTCTCGACGTTCCGATCATCGAGAGCGGCTCGGTACATTTCGCCGCCGCGGCGGAACTGCCAAAGAACCGACTCCAGCGGAAGCACCAGGTCTTCCACTTCGGCGGCCGGACCGCCAGCGACGTCGACCCAGCCCTCGCGGATCGCCTGGCGAAGTTGCTCGATGCCTTCAGGGTCCAGATTCGCTTGCGTCTCGATCGCCTGGGCCGGGGCCACCAGGGTGATCGCAAGCCGGGGCTCGAGCGTGCTTTTCAGGCAGCCTGCGGGACTTGCCGGGTCGAGCAAACAGAGATCTACGACGTAGGCGTCGACCGGGTAGAATCGCTCGCGCGCCTGGGTCAGGACCTCGAAGCCGGCGCGCAGCCGATTGACGGCCGTCGAGTGGTCGCAGGCTTGCCAGGCGTCGGCACCGGCGAGGATCTCCCGGCTCAGTGCCTGGTGGTTGATCGCATCGGGATATCCCATGGCCGTGGCCAGATCACGCACGAGCCAGTGCGTCGCACCCAAAGCCAGAAAATCGTCGGCAAGGGCCACCATGGGCGGGTCAAGAGAAGTCTCGGACGTGCCGGCGGCACGCAGGTGGTCCTGGATCTGGCGAACCAAGGCCGCACGATCGGTTCCCGCTTCCAAGAGCAAGGTGCCGGCGTCCTCGGCGCCGGTCGCGTATCCCGACGGCAGCCGCTCCCGCGTTCCTTGGGGCATCACGCGGACTTCTCTCGGTCCGGCCGCGGAGGGCGACTCAATCGGCTCGATTCCAGGCAATTCCGCAGCGCGGGCCAACAGCGAGGGATGCCAGAGAGCCGAGACGGCGCTCCAGGTTGATTCGGCCAGGTCATCGGCAAGCCCGGCAGGAGGCTTCTTGCCATCGCCCGCGATGAGGGTGATGAGTCGCCAGCCGGTACGAGGCGGCAGAGCCACCGGTTCGAGCGCTCCGGAAGGGACCATGTCCCCGGCGGGTCCTGCCGCCTCTGCATCCTCAAGGGGGGCTCGCGGGTCGTCCCCACCCAGGCCAATCGGTACGTTTGGCTCGTCGGTCCCGGCGGTCCGGGGCTCATAGGGCACCGGGGCAAAGGGATTGTCCGCTTCGCCGGGCTCGGGAGCAGGACTTGACATGAGCTTAGCCTCCGAGCGACGCCTTGAGCGACCGGATCTCGGCGGCCAGCGCCGCGACACTTTGTCGCAATTCGTCGAGCTCGGTGCGGACCGCGGCGATCTCGGCAGCCCAGGCCGGCGCCAGGGTAGCGGCTGATGGCGAACCGGACGCTGGCGAATTGGACGAAGGCGAGGCGGACGCAAACGCATCACGCGAACTCGAGACGCGCGGCGGCGCCTCGTCGTCGCTGCTGTCGCTTGTCGCGGCAAAGGCCTGGCGGACCTTTTCCAGCTCTTCGGGAGGGTAGAGCCCGTGCGTGACGACCACTCCACGCTTCTGGCCCCGAGGCGACAGGTAAACGACCAGGCCGCGAGGCACAAGCGCCTCTAGCAGCGCTTCCAGGGCCGCCAGGTCCGGCAGAGGCTCCATGCGGCTGGCGCGCGCCCTTAGCTCGCCCTCGGTCTGCGGCCCGCGCAGTAAGAGCTCGATCAAGACCGCAAGCTCGGCCTTGGAAACCTTGAGCCACTCATAGAGCGTGTGCTTCCACCGAGATACGCGGCCACCGGCCTCAACCAGGATGGCCGCCCCTTTCTTGCGCAAACTCTGGAGCGTGTCCTCAACTTCGCCGGAGTCGTAGCTAGTGACCGGATCGCGGTTCGATTTCTGATTACAGCCGGCGACCAGCGCCGCGACGGTAAGCGGGTAATACTCAGGCGTCGTTTTACCCTTCTCGGCCAGCACCCCCACGACCCGTCGCTCGCGCGGACCGAGCGGAACCCAGGTCGGCCCCGTCCCGCTCGTCGTCGGTTCGCTCTGGTTCATGGTCGCGCGATCCTTGCTACTGGTTCCCGTATCACCAATGGCAGTAGGAGCTACTCAGCGAGTGTCCGCAGGCCAATTTGTGAGGACATTGACGTAGCCAAGGAGCGTCCGGGTGGCTGTGGTGGAGCGATAGCGACACCACAGGCGAGGCCGGGAAAGCTCATTCTCCGCGGCCCTGGCGCATTCTGCCCCAGCCACCCAACCGCGTACCGCCGGCCCGTCCGAGGAGTAAACCCCAGTCCGCGCCTCAGTTCATGGTAATTCGAGCCGGAGGGTCTCGCTGATCCGGTTGGTGAAGTTGGCCAACGCTACGGTCACAGCCAGCTCGACCAGCTCGCGCTCGGAGAGCCGCTGCTTCAAGCGCTCGATCACCTCATCGCTGACGGTAACATTGCGCGTAACCTCATCCGTATAGCGTAAAACGTCCTGCTGAAGCTCGTCGTAGGCGGGGTTGTTTTCGTAGCCTTCGGTTTCATTGAGTTGCGCATCGTTGAGTCCGGCCTTCTTCCCGCCAGGCTTGTGGTGCTGCATGCAATAGCCGCAGGCATTGATCTCCGAGGCCTTGATGTAGGCCAGCTCGCGCAGCTTGGGGTCAAGCTGTGTCCGGCTCAGAGCCCCGTTGAGCCCGATGAACGCTTCCATGATGTCCGGGGAATGAGCCAGCGTTCGGAGGAAGTTGGGTACATCGTGCCCTTTTTTCTCCATGTTCTCGAAGCGTGGCCGGATCGATTCGGCGGCCCCTGCGGTCGGGACGTAGCTCACAAGTGCCATGGCGAATACCCCTGAAAAGAGTGATTGGTGCCATCGGATCGTCATTGGCCGCTCGATCCCAGCCACAAATCGCGACACGAGATGCTGATTTCTCTGCAAGTCGTACGACTATCCTAGCCGTCGCTCGAAGGGGCCGACAAGGAGTCTCCGCCATGGCCCGGAGGGCGTTCCGTACTGGTTTTCAGGAAACTTGCTCGAGGCGTCTGACGACGGCAAGATACGTACCACGTGGATCGGCGGATGGGTCCGGCCAGACGGTGAGGAAGCCGTTGTAGGCAACCTCTTCGAGCGCCCCCAGGTATTCCTCCCAGTCGAGCGCTCCAGGAGGGTAACCAAAGCCACGGGGATTGGCCGCCGCAGGTGCCCCCGGACCGGTGGCGTCGGCCGCGTAGGCGTGGGCGACCCACGGCCCGAGCTCGCGCGTGGCGTCCACGGGGTCGATCCCAGCGCGCAGCAAGCTCGTCGGGTCGATGCTGGCGGCCAGGCTCGGCGCACCCTGGGCATGGAGAAAATCACGCAGCCGCTGCCCGGGCTCGGGTCCGGTCTCGATGGCCAGGCGAACTCCGCGATGATCGGCACGCTGCGCCAATGACGCCAGGGCGGTTGTGAAGAGTTCGCGCCGGTCTTTGTCTTCCTCCGCGGGCACGGGGCCGACCCGGCAGAGCACGAGGCTCGTTCCCAGCTCGTACGCCAGGGCAAAGGCAGCGTCGCCGCGGCGGATTCGCTCGTCGAGCTGGTCGGTGGTGTCGAACGGCCGGCGGGTCGGCAGGTGCAGAGCCACGAGCGAAAGCTCGAGGGTTCGCAGCAGATGCCGCAGCTCGCGTCGGCCGGTTTCTCCCAGGCGGTGAGGTGCCAGGTCGCCAGTCGCGTCCATGACCACCCCCTGCGCGCCGTAGCGCGCTGCATCGTAGATCTGGTCTTTGAGCGGACACGCCGAATTGAGCCGCAGCCCGAGAGGATGGCGAATCATTGCAGGACGGTTCCTCATCGTGTTTTGCTTTGCGTCGATTTGCAGCCGTAATGATTCTCCTGCAACCCGCGCACCGCCGCAAAGGGAACCTTCGAACACACGGCGGAGCTAAGAGCGCCGTTGCCTCGGTGGGCTTTGAGGCCAATCGCAGGCGGGTCTTGCTATTTGCTGTTCTTCCGTAGCCATGCCGCGATTTCCCTCTGGAATTGTGGCTTGAAGATGCAGGAGATATGGTTCGCCTCCGCGATCTCGATCACGGGCCAATCCTTGCGCACTCGCCTCATCGGCTCGATGTAAAGCTTCTTGATGAGTTCATCCTGCTCTCCGACCAGTACGGCCACGGGAACGCGAATCGACTCGAGCTCTGCTTGCGTGAGTGCGAGCATGGTGAGACCGCGCCCGCACGCGGCGTGAGCCTTGGCATATTGGTCGTTCCTGCCGATCTGTCTGAAGCCCTGCTGGGCAACTCCACCGGCCTTCAACCACCCCATGCCGCAGAGAGTTCCGGATAGGACGCGATCGGGATGCTTGGCGATGAAGTTGGCCGCAATCACCCCGCCCATGGAATAGCCGACAATGTGGGCTTTCTTGATTTCGAGGTGGTCGAGCAGCCGGACGATGTCAAGGGCGAGCTCCTCTCCGTACGCTTCTTCCCTCGTCGGCTTGTCCGACAGCCCGTGCCCGCGCACGTCCAGAGCGATGACCTGATAATCCCTGGCCAGTAGCGCCATCGTCCCCGGGAGCTGCCAGTTGATACCAGCAGAAGACAGCAAGCCGTGGATCAGCACGACCGGCGTTCCGGCTCCCCGCGTGACGTAAGCGATTTTCACATCGCCAGCCTGAAACTTCCCCCACGTCAACCTTCGTGCCGGTTGGGAGAAACCGGTTGAGAGAAGAATGACCAGTGCGGCGCTCAGTATTGTCGAAACTCGTCGCCCTCGCCTCATGCGATCCTCCGTTAGCCCCGTCTCTGTTGAAGCGATGGAAAACTTCGACGATGATCAGAGTTCGTGACCGCCTGGCAGCTTCCGTCCGGCCCAATCGATCCGATTGTACACCATGGCGACGCCGGTTTTGACTTCGGCCGTGCAACAGGTTCTCGACCTGCCGGCCTATCGGCTGGCCGAGGTGATCGGGACCTGGCCCCAGCCGTCGATCCTGGCAAGCGGTCCGGGTTTTGGCGCAGCCGGGAGCGCCAGCATTCTTGCGGCGTATCCCCGGCTGGTGTACGAAGCAAGCGATCAGAAATGGAGCCTCCATACCGACTCCGGAGCTTACGTGACAGGTTCGGGCGAGCCGCTGGCCGAGCTGGCGCGGCTTTGCCGGCAGTATTCGCTGGCCGAGCCGGGCGATACCTCGGAGGATGAATCCTGTCCGTTCCAAGGAGGGCTGATCGGGTTCCTGGGATATGACCTGGCACCGCACCTCGAGCGTCTGCCGAGGCAGACGGCGCGCGATTCACGGCTGCCCGAGATTCGCATGGCCCTTTACGACACGGCCCTGACCGTGGACCACCAGACCGGGGTGGTCACGCTGCACGCTTGGGACCTGACCGACGAGGGACGCGAGGCCCTCCGCCGCCGCTGCCGGCTCTGGCGACGCGCCTTGCGTAGTGCCCTTAGCTCACCCCGTCCGGTCCGTAGGTCGAGACTCGGAGCGCTCGAGAGTAATCTCGATCTGGCATCGTACCTCCAGCGAGTTCGCCGAGCGATCGAGTACATCGCCGCCGGAGACGTCTTTCAGGTCAATATCGCCCAGCGGTTCGCGGCACGCGGGCTGGTCGAGCCGCTGGACTTGTTCTTGAGGCTCAGCCAGGCCAGCCCGGCGCCCTACGCCGCGTTCTTGAGCTGGCGCGATCTGGCGGTGATCTCGTCGAGCCCGGAGCTCTTCTATCAGACCCGGGGAGATCGGGTCGCGACCAGGCCGATCAAGGGGACCCGGCCGCGGGGCAGCGACCACGACGAAGACCGGCGGCTGGCCGCGGAGCTGGCCAGCTCCGCCAAGGATCGGGCCGAGCTGACGATGATCGTCGATCTTGAGCGTAACGACCTGGGGCGCGTCTGCCGGTTCGGATCGGTCAAGGTGGTCGATCCGCTGGCCGTCGAGAGTTTTGCCCAGGTTCATCACCTGGTTGCGACCGTCGAGGGTCAGCTTCGCCCGGGACTGGGCCCCGTGGACTTGATCCGTGCCGTATTCCCTGGGGGCTCGATCACCGGCGCCCCCAAGATCCGCGCCATGGAGATCATCGACGAGCTGGAGCCAAACCGCCGCGGCCTCTACACAGGCGCAATCGGCTATCTCAGCCGGGGCGGGAAAAGCGCTTTCAGTATCGCCATCCGGACGATGATCGCCGAAGGCGACCGCGTCAGCTATCAGGTGGGAGGGGGTATCGTGGCTGATTCCGATCCCCTCATGGAGTATCACGAAACCCTGCACAAGGGCCGCGCGCTCCGCGCGGTTCTCCAGGCGGAGGAACAATCCGTATGATCTGGGTCCGCGGCCAAATTGTCCCCGACGACGCACTGACAATCAGCGTGCTGGACCGGACCTTCGAGCACGGCCTGGGTCTCTTCGAGACCTTCCGCACCTGGAACGGGCACCCGACGTTGCTGCCGCGCCATCTCGACCGCTTGACCCGCTCCGCCGCGGCGCTCGGTCTTCCGCTGGAGCTCTCAGCCCTGCCCGATGCCCGGGACGTACGGGCCCTGCTCGATGCCGACGGCCGGACCGGCGATGCAGTGGTGCGCATCACCCTCTCGGGGGGGATCTCGCAAACACACGGCTCGACGCTCTGGATGCGCTCGTTTCCGCTGCCGGAACCCTCCGAGGAAGGCGTGGTCTTAGGACCGGTCCGCCCGGCGCGGGGCGATTCCTTGGCCGCTTATAAGACGCTGAGCTACTGGCCCAACCGGCTCATGTACGAGGAAGCACGGCAAGGCGGCTTCGACGAGTGCGTGACCATCTCACCCGACGGCCTGCTCTGGGAAGCAAGCCGCTCCAACCTCTTCATGGTCGTGGCTGGCGAGGTCCTCACGCCGCCTTGTACCGGGCGGATCCTGCCGGGCATCATGCGGGGCTTAATCTTGGAGCGCGGGGCCAGGATCGGCCTGGATGTTAGTGAATCCCCCCTGGGCTTGCTCGACCGGCTGCTCCGGCCCGACGAAATCTTCCTCACGAACGCAGTCCGGGGCATCATACCGGTCCGCCAGTGGGGCGATGCCTGCTATCCGGCCCCGGGCCCGGTCACCCGCCAGCTCTGGACCGAGATCTCCGGCTGGCTCCAATCGGGAGGAACCGCACCGTGAAGACCGTGGCCGAAATCGTGCATTGGCTGGAGAGCTTTGCCCCACCGGAGCTGGCTGAACCCTGGGACAACGTGGGCTTACTCTGGGGCGATCCTTCTTCCCAAGCCGGCCGGGTCATGACCTGCCTAACAGTCACCAGCGCGACAGCCAGGGAAGCCATCACCGAGCAGGCAAACCTGATCGTGAGCCATCATCCGATCCTCTTCCGCGAGGTCAAGAAGATCCGTGCCGATCTGCCGTCAACTTCATTTCTCTGGCACTTGGCCCGCGCCGGCATCGCCATCGCCAGCCCGCACACGGCCTTCGACAGCACCGCCGGGGGCATCAACGACAATCTCTGCCGCCGGCTGGGTCTCTCGGGCGTCTTGCCGCTTCGGCCGATGCCTGCTCCGGCCTCTTTTAAGGTCGTCGTCTTCACGCCCGAGTCGGATCGCGAGGCGGTACTCTCCGGGGCGTTCGAAGCCGGCGCCGGGCGAATCGGGGCGTACGCCGAGTGCTCGTTCGCAACCGCGGGACAGGGGACGTTCTTCGGCTCGGAATCGACCAATCCCGTAGTCGGAGAAAAAGGCCGGCGCGAGACAGTCGACGAACTGCGACTGGAGCTCGTCTGCCCAGGTTCGTGCCTGGCCGCGGTGCTCTCGGCCATCCGCGCCCGCCATTCCTATGAAGAACCGGCCATCGACGTTTTCCCGCTGCACAGTCTGCCGTCGAATGTTGGATCCGGCCGGATCGGACGACTTATGGAACCGAAGCCCCTGGAAGAGTTTGCCCGGTTCGTCTCAAGGGCACTGGGAGACGTGAGCGTCCAGTTCGCCGGCGATCCCCGGAAGCCGATCCGAAGCGTGGCCGTAGCCTGCGGAGCCGGCGACGATTTTCTGGCGGACGCCGCCCTGCGAGGGGCCGACGTACTGCTCACCGGCGAGGCGCGGTTTCACCGCGTGCTGGAAGCTGAGTCGCGGAACATCGGAATCATCCTGGCCGGCCACTACGGCACCGAACGCCCCGGAGTCGAGGAACTCGCCGAGCGGATTGCACAAGCCTTTCCCGACCTAACCGTCTGGCCTAGCCAGCAAGAGCGAGATCCGATGAGCTGGGTCGTGCGCGGGGAATAGGAAGAGGCCACCTAGATTTTGTCAGGGTTTCTTTGCACCTACGGAGAAGGTGCCGCGGCAGGAGTCGGAGGCGAAGCCGGTGGGGGTGTACCAGTGGCGGGAGTGACCAGCTCATGAACATCGACGATGGGAGCGTTCGTGCGAGCCTGACCCTTGAACCCGGTATCAAAAGTCAAAAGCCTGCAGGTCCGCGTGGCGGCTAGTTCCTCCGCCAGGGCGAGAAAAATCCCGTCCGCCGACCGGCTACAGCCGTAGCCGCTTCTGATTTGTTCTGCCCGGATGACGAGCGAGGCTTCCCCGTTCGGTGGGGGAAGAATCATCCCCATGTAAGTGCTGAGATCGGCGACTGCGGCGGCATGCTCAGCTGGTGTGAGCGTTCCGTCGAGCTCAAGTTTCCTGCAAAGGACATACAGACACTCGCCCAAGATAAGTCCGGGAGCATAAAATTCGTATCCTTGGGTCGCGTATGCAGTTAGCTCCGCATGTGCGAGCGTATGACGACCGGCTTCTTTGGCACAGATCGCGATCAAGACGTTCGAGTCGACCGTTAAGCATGGTTGCTTACTCGGCGAGACGGTAGCCATGCACTCCCCCTGCACGCGCCTCGCGAATCAGTTCCTCGGTCCGGCTGGGATCGGTCTCTCTCCTGTCCTTCTGTCGCTCTTTGACCTGCTTCAAAATCGCAAGAGCAGTCAGATTGGGCGGAAATTTCGGTTCGTTCTCTCCGCCGGAAGATCTGCTGCTCGCTATTCTCGGTGGATTTGTCGGACTGTCCGTGTCCGAGGGATCGACCGAATCGTGCGGGTTGTCACTGACGTGATCGGAGGAGCATTCCAAATGGGAAGCGTTCCCAGGACTGGAATCGTTGGTTGGCGGTGAAAGGCTGAGCGAAACGTTCTGGAATTGGTGTGGGGCCTGATGATCCTGCCATCCGTGGGCCTTTAGGACATCGCGTGCTTGGTAAGCGGCGTCTCTGTCGGCGGCAGGAAGCACCCAGTAGCCCTCCTGCCTGCACTGGCAACCAGTTGGCGCGACCTCTAGGCCGATATGCAGAAGGAGCACCGGGAGATGGAGACGGCGGGGGCCGCGCATCATTGCGGTATTCGCCAGTACGTAGCCGCTCATTCTGCTCTTCATTTCTTCATCGCCAGTTCGACAGCGAGGTCCCACCTCTCATTAATGATCAGCGGAGAGTGAGTGGCCAACAGGACGTCGAAGGGCGAGAGCGCGATGACGTTCTGAAGGTCCACCAAAAATTGCAACTGCCAGTCGACGTGAAGTGAAATCTCGGGCTCGTCGATCAGGAACAGCGTATTGGGCTTCGTTCGGAAGAGAAGCTCGTTGATGAGTACCAATTCGTGCTGCTCGCCGGAGGACAGCTGAGTGGGAGTTAGCTCCTCTTTTGTCTCTGTGGAATAGAGGTAGAAACCGCGCTCCTTGTCGACGGCGAGCTCCTTGTTCAGGAAATGGTCTTTGATGAACTGTTTTAGCAGCTCGATCAATCTCGCCACCTCGTTGAAGACGTTCAACTTCTTCTCAACGTCGTCCGCGTACACGGAGAGGACGTTCGTCGTTGTCTCTTCCACGTTGGAGGGGATGCGGAAATCGAAATATGGATGCGTTTCTTTATCGAGGACGCCGGCCGCCCTCAGCCTCGCTCTCTTCTCCTCGAGCGAAGAGAGTTTTTCGCGCAACTGATCGATCGACCGTGCCGCTTGGGGACCCTGCTCGACGACTCTCTTGGGAAACGAACGGTCCAGCTCCTGAGACAGGGTCGCGTACTCCGCGAGGGTTCGCTGGATGAGAGAGGCGAGCTCGGACGAATACCTAGCAACTGCCGGCGTGAGGATGGAAGCCGCCTCGTGCCGGCTCTTGCGTCCCGGACGGGCCGTTGTCATCAGACGCTGTGTCTCAATGAAGCGGACATTCAATCCCATTTTGATTTCTTTAAGCCAATCGGGATTTCCGCGACTAGCCCGTTCGAAGAGGGGAAGTTTCTCGGACGAGTAGATGTGAAATGGTAATAATTCGCGGTAATTCTCTATCAGTTCTTCAATCGCCAGAATCTCGCCGGTCTGGGCGACCCTCCATGAATCCGGTCCAATGCGACTAATGCCCGGGATGGCCTCCTCGAGGTAACGCAGGGGAAATCCAAGCTCCTCAGGACGTTGCGGAGTTCTGCTGATCTCTAGGCGAGCTGGTTCACCTGGCTTTCGATACTCGATCGCGAGTTCAGAAGGAGCGTCGCTCTCTTTCTCGCTCTCTCCTGAGCTGCTTCGTCCTTTGCTGATAACGATCGCAGACCCGTCTTCGAAGTCGATCCGAAACTCCTTGAACGGCGTCGAGCGAAGATCCGAGTAGCGAGAGTTGAAGAAACCATTGATCATCTTCAGGATCGCGGTCTTACCCAGACCGTTCGCACCATGCATAATGGTGATGCGGTCCCCGAGATTGAATGGGATCGCATGATTGAACATACCAAACAGCTTTTGAACCTCGATCCTCATTATTCGCATCGTGCCGCCCGCTGTATGCTGCTGCTCGGTTAGTCGCCCAGCCCTCCTTCTGCGATCCTCGGGCCACTTACCCTCCGCCTCTATTATCCCACCTTTCCAGGCAAAGTCAGCCGCCCAACACTGTCTCTTTCGGGGCCGCAACGAGGAAAAGGACTAGCTGCGCCCGAGTTTCAGTGCCACCACACCAAAACTGCGAGAAACCCTCGAAAAATACGGGAAATCGTTGCAATCTCTGGAAACTGCCCTCGATCCTCAGAACGCAACTAATCCATTATCCAGAAACAACTTACATCAACTTGGCACTCTCCATTCGGGTCCGTGAGGTCGGAGGTTCAAATCCTTTCGCCCCGACTGACATTTCCTGATGACGTCCCTACTCGATCGAAACCTGTTCGTAATGAGGGCGTTGCGGTGACTCCTGGCCTGTCCCAGGGTTCTCCTATTTCGATTTCTCGGGCGAAATCATCGCCGGGGTGTGACATTTTGTGACATTGTCGGGTTCTTGTTCCCGCCTAGACGACGGTGCGTCGGGTTCGGCGGACAGACCGAGACCCTGCACCGGCTGTTATGGCCGCGCGCAGCCAGCGCACGGACGCCACTGTAATTTTGCGACAAGAAGTGCCACACCCGTCAGGACCGCTTCTCGTCTCCTGCCGCCTTCACCATCGCGCTGATCGCCTTGAATTCCGGCCGGTCAGCACTTTCGAGCCATTCGAAGAGCACAGCCTCGGTCGTCGAGATGGTTGCCCCGGCCTGCTCGAGCCGGCGAATCGTGACTTCCCAGTCGAATCGGTTCCGTGACGCAATGGCATCGGCGGGAATCTGGGCGCGAAAGCCCAAATCCAAGAGTTCAAGCGCGGTCTGAGCCACGCACACGTGGGCTTCGATCCCTACGACCGTCACATGGCGGATGTGCCGTCCGTAAAGTTGTTCGAGGAGCCGCGGAACGGCGCAGCACTGGAAGGTTAGCTTGGTGGGCCGCTCGGGCACGAGCTCGGCGATGGGCGCGACCGTCGGGCCCAGGCCGCGGGGATATTGCTCGGTCGCCCAGACGGGAATTTTCATCTCGTTTGCGCCCCGGATCAGGCGCACGATTTGCTCTATGATCGCGTCGCGGTCCGGCATGGCTGCAAGCAGCTTTTCTTGCATGTCCACCACAAGCAAAGCCCCGTGCTGGGCTGTCAGTCGTTCGGTCGGTCTCATGGTCAACCTCTTTCCGGCCTGGCCGCGGCGCCTGGGCCTCTTGCTTAACGCACTTCGCCTCTTCTCTTTGCGATGCTAAGCCCGGCTTGGGAACAGGTCAAGCACGGCCTCCGGTTCGCACTCCGGGCTGCCTTGTCGCTTTAGGGCGCTGGGAGTTAGGATGTTAAACTACCCTGCAGCAAGCAGTCCGGCACGCAGACCCGGTGGGCCTGCGCACCACCTGCCGCTTTCCGTTTTCCGCGCTAGGGTGTTCGCCGTGGCCGAGAAGCCTCGAGTGCTGGTCATCGATCGTGACGCATCGCCGGGCAAGGCCGCGGTCGAGACGCTCGGCGATGCCTTCGACCTGGTGACGGTCAGCTCAATCTCCAGGGCCTTGGCACTCTTGCGCGATACGCCGTTTAGTGGCGTGTTCGTCGATGCCAGCCAACTCGCCGCGGTGCGATCGGTGGGCATGATCGTCCAGGCCCAGGAAATCCTGGACGCGATTGCCGACGGAGTGGCCGTGGTCGACCCGGACTTGCGGATCATCTGGACCAATCCCGAGTTCCTCGCGCTTACCGGCTCCCACGGGTCGATCGTCGGCGGCAAGTTTTTCGAAGTGCTCGAAGAGTCGGAAGTGCTTGGGCCCGAGCCGTGCCCGTTCACAGCCGCGGTCGCCTCGCGCTCTCCGGCCAGCAAGGTCGTGAAGATCCGCGGCGGCCGCTACCTGCGCGTGACGGTCACACCGGTCTTCGACGCCTCGGGCACACTGACGCACTTGATCGCGCTGACGCGTGAGATCACCGACGAGACCCAGCAGCAGCTCAAGGTGAGCGCCATCGCCCAGGCCGGCGACGAACTGGCCGACCTGACTCCCGAGGAGCTTTCTCAACTGGGCATCGAGGAACGGACCGATCTGCTGAAGTACAACATCGCCCGCCACATGAAAGACCTGATGGGGCTGGACTACATCGAGATTCGCCTGCTGGAGAAAGCCACGGGCCGGCTCACGCCGCTACTCTCCGAAGGAATGTCTCCCGTTGCGGCCGACCGCGAGCTCATGGCGCGGAAGGAGGGCAATGGCGTCACCGGCTTCGTGGCAGCCACCGGGCAGAGCTATGTTTGCCCGGATACCACGAAAGATCCAATCTACATCGAGGGGGCGGAGAACGCGCGCAGCTCGCTGACGGTTCCTCTGGTCTATCACGGGACGGTCGTGGGCACGCTCAATGTCGAGAGCCCCCAGCCGAACAACTTCGACGATCGCGACCGCCAGTTCCTGGAGATCTACGGGCGGAACATCGCCGCTGCGCTCAACACGCTGGAATTGCTCCAGGCCGAGAAAGAGAGCACGGCCAGCGCCTCGGTGCAGGCGATCAGCCGCGAGCTAGCTCTGCCGCTGGACGACATCATCAGCGACGCCACGACGGTCTTGGACCGCTACGCGGGGCATGACGACGACATCATTGCGCGACTGCGCCATTTGCTCTATCGGGCTCGCGAGATCCGCAGCATCATTCACAAGGTCGGCGCGACGATCGCCCCGCAGCCCCGGCGCGGCCTGGCTGTCTCGGCCTCGCGGCTGGCGGGAACGCGCGTGCTCGTCGTCGATTCCGACGAGTCCATTCGCCGCTCGGCCCACCACCTGCTGGGCGTCCAGGGGGCTGTGGTCGAGACGGCGCGCGACGGCCGCGAGGCCATCGCGCTGATGCGTCAGAACCCCTATGCGACAGCCCTGGTGGATATCCGGCTGCCCGACCTGGACGGCTACGCAATCTATCGCCAGCTCCGCGAAATCCAGCCGCTGACGCCCATCATCCTCATGACCGGATTCGGCTACGATCCGACGCACTCGATCGTCAAGGCGCGCCAGGAAGGATTGCAGACAGTGCTCTACAAGCCGTTCCGCTCGGACCGGTTGATGGAGGCCGTCGAGCAGGCGCTGCGGGCGAGCTCGCCTGGAAGCGAGGGGCAGGGACCATCCCCGGAGGCAAACTCGAGCCGGAACTCCCGGGCGTCTCATGCACACGGACCGATGTCCTCAGGGGCCGCGACCGCTGCGCAGGATCCGACGCCGCCGGCGACTGCCTCGTCCGATGGCCAGAACAGCGATGCCCCGCACACGGAGGTTTCCCACGATGAGTCTTGAATGGACTTATGTCGGAGCGATCGGCACTATTTTCCTGCCGGCGCTCGGGCATCTCTATCACTTCTTGCTGGCGGTCAACGTGACCAGCGGCTGGGGCATGCGCGAAACACCGCTGGCGCGCCTGCGCACGGTTCTGCTGGCGGTCCTGCTGGGCACGGCGGCCTGGCTCCTGTACGCGCACCTGCGCTGTCCCTGGTGGACCTGGGCCTGGCCGCTGCGTGCCTATCCGCTGCTCTGCCTGATTTCTGGTGGAATCGTCTTGCCGCTGGCCTCACTTCAGCTCGCGATGCGGCGACGGCCCTCGGGCATCAGTGGCCGGCACGACCTCGTCGACCTTTCCGAACCAGCCGGGCCCCACGTCCTGATCGGTCAGGGCTGGAAGTCCTGGCAATTGCGGCTACCCGGCAACGAGGCGTTTGGGCTTTGCCGCCGAGAATGGGAGGTGGACGTTTCCGGCCTTCCTCCGGCGCTTGATGGGCTGTCGATAATCCAGCTCAGCGACCTGCACTTCGCCCCATGTTACGACCGCGGCTATTTCGAGCGCGTGGTCCAGGCGTGTCGCGATTGGACCGCGGATCTGGTCGTGATCACGGGCGATCTGGTCGAGGTCCAAGAGGCGATCGCCTGGATCGAGCCGGTGCTGGGACCGTTAGAGAGCCGGTTGGGCAAGTTCGCGATCCTGGGAAACCACGACGCCGAGCACGACCGCGACGAGATCCTCGAGGCCCTCACCAGCGCGGGGTTTGAGTCGGTCGACGGCCACTGGCTCACGATCCTCGACTCCGGCGCACGGCTGGAAATCGGAGGCACCTCGGCCCCGTGGGGTCCAAGCCCCGACCCGCCGGACCCGGAGACAGCCGATTTCCGGCTGCTTCTTTCCCACTCGCCCGACCAGTTCTACCGGGCCTGCCAGTGGGGCGTGGACCTGGTCCTCTCCGGCCACAATCACGGCGGCCAGGTGCGTCTGCCCGCGGTCGGGCCGCTCTTCATGCCCAGCCGCTACTCGCGCCGCTTTGATCGTGGGTTCTTTCGAAGTGGTCGGTCACTTCTGTACGTCAGCGAGGGCGTCGCCGGTCAGCATCCGTACCGCTATGGCTGCCCGCCGGAGGTCTGCCGGTTCGTGCTCCGAAGCGCGTGAGCGACTGATGACTGTGACCGCTCACGAACAACCAGGAGCGGCAGAGCAGCGCCGGGTGCCACGCTCACGTCCGTGTGAGCCTGGCGAGCGAACGTACCATCGCGAAGGGGACACGCTTGCGAAGACGTAAGTGTGGCACCCGGGAGGGTACGCTGGGCGAAGTATTCATAATTCTGAGAGATTAAATATAAACGCGCTTATTGTAAATGTACCACTCGAGCAAGAGTACGCCAAGCGCGACACAAGCGAAGGACTTCCACCAATCTTGTTTCATGTTTGTGGTCGTCACGCTACCGGCGACAGGGTTGTAGCCGATCTTGATCTTGTATGATTCGACCTGGCTTTCGGGAGTGCCGGCGGGAACCAGGCCGCGAGGGGCGAGGTTGCTTTCGCGGAAATCGAACAGGTTGACGGCGAAGGGGAGCATGCCGTCGGGTTCCCAGCGGGCCTGATACAGGCCGGTCGTTGTCGCCTGATTGAGGACGAAGGTGCCCTGAGGCGTGCGCGCCAGCCGCTCGGTGGACGTCCCTCCGGGAGTAGTGACCTGGATGTCCTTGCCGAGGGTCTCAGCGCGGAGGATCAGGGGCCGGCCCGGCGTCTTGACCTCCTCGCCGGTGCCTGCGCGGACGTTGCCCAGGGCCTGCATGCTGTTGTACAGGAATAGCGGGAAGCTGATGTAACGAAACCAGGTGGTATTGGGCGTCGTTCCGTCCAAGAGCGGGAAGAGGACGACGGTGTCGGTGAATCCCTCGCGCGGAACCGTAAAGGCGAGCGGACCCTGGTTGCTCTCGATGAGCGAGGTTGCCCGCGGCGGCAGCTCAAGAGCATTCGACTTGGCCACGTAAACCAGCGACAGGTCGCGAATATACTGCATCAAAGGGTGGGCGATATTCCAGTCGAGGATCACAGGCTGTTCGACCGTCTTGGCGCTCGCATATGCCGGTCCCGGGGGGAAGGCTCCGAAGTAGAGGGCGTTGGCCTCCGGCGCAGCGGTTGGGCGGACTCCGTCATAGATCAACAGGTCGAACCGGCCGCCGCGGATCTCGCTGGAAAGGGCCGACCCTTTAGCTTCTTCGGACGTGGCGACACGGATATCGGCGAAGCTTTTGGCCGTGGGCGTGTTGAAGGCATCCAGCAGATAGCGGTTGCCTGCGGTGATCGCCAGCACCCGCGCCTTGCGGGCGTTGCCCACGATGGCGAAGGCCCGGTTGTCGACCGCCAGCGCGTCCTGGACCGTGAGCCGGACTTCCAGCTCGGCGAGTCCCGTGTCGGGGATGTCAAACTTGAACGACTGGTCGCTCTGGGGTGGTAGCTCAAGCGCGATGACGTCGATCAGCGAGCCTTCGCCCGACGGCTGATCCGCGGCATGGCGCACGAGCTGAGCCTCAGTCTTGACGGCCGCCGCGCGGAAGTTGTGGGCCCGGCCGAAGAGCTCGTAGAGATCGGGCTTCTCATCACTGACGCGAGCCTGAAGCGCGACGATCGCGACATTGTCCGACGGGTTGCCGACGCGCGCCTTGGCGCCCTCGGCCGTGGTCTTGGTCGACTCGGTCGGGGGAGTGAAGGGGGGTGGGAGTGGGCCGATCACGACGACCTCTGGCTCGAGATTTCCCAGGCTGAAGCCCTCGACGTCGGCGAAGCCGCCGTCGGTGTAGATCAGGAGCTTGGGCGTGGCCGGCGCCGAGGTCGCCACCACGCCCTCGCCGATTTGCTTGGAAGGGTTGGCCAGTCCCGCGGCGACCTGAAGCGCCTCGCGGAGTGAGGTGGTCGACTGGCCGGCCGGAATCGACTCGATCCGCTGCGCAAGCAGCCGCTTGTCGCCGGTGTAGCTGGAGACGACGCGGGCCGTCTCGCCAAAGGAGATCACCATGGCCAGATCGCCGCTCTCCATCGCCTCGACGACCTTCACGGCCTTCTGCTTGGCGGCTTGCAGCCGGGTTGGCGGTACATCCGTCGCGGACATGCTGGCCGAGTTGTCAATCACGAGCACGTACCGCTGGCCTTGAACGCCCGTTCCCTTGGTGCGCAACCCACCGAGGGCCAGCATCACCATCGCCACGGCCAGAAGTTGCAGAAATAAAAGCAGATTGCGCCTCAGCCGCTGAAAGAGACTGTTGACATGCAGGTCCTCGATGCTCTTCCGCCAGAGCAGGGTGCTAGGCACGTGCACCGGCTGCCGCTTGAGCTTGAGAAAATACAGCGCGATGATTCCGACGGGAACCCCGGCCAGCACGAACCAATGGGCTAGCCCCAGAGGCGAGCTGAACTCCAGCGCCGTGCCCAGCGAGCCCATGCGATTTAGAAAGTTCCAGAGCATGGTTCAATGGCCTTTCCGCATCTGTGGCCCGTTCCTTAGAGGTCGTGGTCGCGCTGCAAGGCGCCTGGCCGCTCGCCCTTGCGGCGGCGTATCATCATGTATAGCACGTACGCCACGACCGCCCCAGCGACGCCGAAGAAGATCCACGGATCCTTGACCGCCCAGCCGTTCACTTGACCAGCCCCCGCTCGCGCAAGTAATTGAGGATTAGCCTGTCGAAAGGGAACATGTTGGTCGTGAAGATGTAAGTGATTCCTCGCCGAGTGCACCATTCCTTCAGGCCCCCGACGAAGGCGTTCAGGTTGTCCTTGTATCGCTTCAGAAGCGGCGCACTGATCGTGATCTCGGCAACGTCGCCGTCTTCGACGTCCACCAGGCGAAGATCGCCCTTGAGATCGGGCTCGACCTCCTCCCGGGAAAGCACATGGATGACGTAGATGTCCATATTGCGGGCCAGCAGGTAGCGCAAGGCGTCTTCGTAGCCATGCTTGTCGAGAAAGTCGGAGATGACCACGACGACGCCCTTGCCGGCGTGGCGGATCGCGAACTGGCGAGCGGCGGTCTTCAGGTCGCTCTCTCCCGAGGGTGTTAGATGTTCGAGATAATCGATGACCCGCCACATCTGAGACCGGCTACGCACGCTGGGAATGCCCTGGTCGAGCCGGGACGCGAAGGTGTCCAGGATCACCCGGTCATGGTTCACCAGTCCGATGAACGCCAGCGCGGCGGCCACCTGCTTGCCGTAATGGAGCTTCGTCGGCGTGCCGAAGTTCATGGACAGGCTGGTATCGAGAAGGGTGTAGACGTGCAGGTCTTCTTCCTCGAGGAAGAGTTTTAGGAAGAGCCGGTCGAGCCGTCCGTAAACGTTCCAGTCGATGTGCCGCAGATCGTCGCCGACGGTGTAGTTGCGGTGCTCGGCAAACTCGACGGACGAGCCCCGCCGCTTGCTCTTGCGCTCGCCCTTCATGCGGCCGACGATGATCTTGCGGCTGACCAGCTCGAGCTGTTCGAGCTTGTGCAAGAAATCGGGGTCGAGCAACGGCCCAGAGCCCGGGGCAGGCCGGGGCGCCGGCGGGGCGGCGGAAGGAACCGGTGAAGAACTGGCCATGGACTGTCCTTGCGGGGCACGAGCCGAGCTCGCGAGCGAGCGCACGCTCGCGGTCGTTTTCATCCCCAGTGGTCCGAGATCCAGAAGAGGCAAAGCATCAGGAAGACGGCGAAGCCGACGCCCAAGAGCCAGGGCAAAAGCGCTGCTAAGAAGATGGTCCAGCGCACTTTCAGGCTCACCGGAGGGCAGCGGTGCAGGTAGCCCAAGGCAGTAAACCAGCTCTCGAGGATGACCAGCCCGCCGGCTCCGGCGGCGATCAGGGCCAGGACCGGCTCGCTGTGCCAGGCCACAAGCGCGAGGCCCACAAGCCCCACGCAAAGGGCCAACAGGCAGATCAAGTCGCCCTGGGTAAAGATCAAGGGGCCCGGCGGCGGCGGGTCCCAGTCAACCTCGGGCACGGGGGGTGGATCGTAGATGTCGTGCATAGAAGTCGTTCCCGGCGATCTTGAATCGCTTCCTGGCCCTTATTATGCCACAGCCGCGGCCCGTTCCTCGGCCTTCTCGGGCACGGACTCGAGGACCTTCAGCAAAACGACGTCGGGGTCGATGCCCTCGGCCTGGGCCTCGAAGTTCAAGAGCACGCGGTGCCGCAGAGCCGGCAGATAGACCCGGCGCAGGTCTTCGAACGAGACATTATAGCGGCCATCGAGCAGGGCCCGGACTTTGGCTCCCAAGACGAGCGTCTGGACGCCGCGGGGGCTCGATCCCCAGCGGATGTACTGGTTGGTCGCAAGGGCGGCAAAAGGGCCGTTTGGGTGTGTCGCCAGGGCCAGGCGAATAGCGTAATCTTGCACGTGCGGGGCGATGATCACCTCGCGGACCAAGTCCTGGAAGCGAATCAAGGTCTGGCCGTCCATGACCTTTTGGGCCCGGGGGCGTTCGCCGCGGGTGGTGCGGTTGAGGATCGTCACCAGCTCCTCACGCGTCGAGTAGCCGACGATCAGCTTGAAGAGGAAGCGGTCGAGCTGGGCCTCCGGCAGCGGATACGTTCCCTCCTGCTCGATCGGATTCTGGGTGGCCATGACGAAGAAGGGCTCTTCGAGCCGGTGAATCTGCCCACCCACCGTGACGGAGTGCTCTTGCATCGCCTCGAGCAAGGCCGACTGGGTCTTGGGCGTGGCCCGGTTGATCTCGTCGGCCAGCACGATCTGCGAGAAGATCGGCCCGCGCTGGAACTCGAAGACCCGCCGGCCGTCGGGCAATTCCATGACGATGTTGGTGCCGATGATGTCGGCCGGCATCAGGTCGGGGGTGAACTGGATCCTGTTAAAGTTCAGGTCCAGGGCGTCGGCGAGCGTCCGGACCAAGAGCGTCTTGCCCAAGCCCGGCACTCCCTCTAATAGCGCATGGCCGCCGATGAACAGGCACGTCAGCACCCCGTGCACGATTTCGTCGTGGCCGACGATCACGCGCGAGATCTCCGCTTTGAGCTGGCCGTACCGTGCGCGGAACTCCTCGCCACGGGCTTCCATCGATTCTTGTGAGGCAACGGCCATCGCTCGGCGTTCCTTTCGTGAGTCGGAGGGAATGATTCGATGATTCGATCGCCATGCGGTTGATTTTCGTCCGGGTTTTCATCAGTCTGCAAGCCCGGTAGGGGCTTCATGATCCGGACTGCGGCTCGCGCTTCTCTTTGTCTTTCTGGCGATCGTCCCAGACCCGCTGCTTGGCCTTGAGCAGGCGGTTGGTATAGCTCGACGTCTCGGCCGCGGGAGCATCCGGGGCCAGGCCGGGTGCACTGGCCGCGGCCGATGAGCCGCCGGCTTGCGGCCCGTCGGTCGCCCGGCCCCCGCCTCCTCCCACGAGCGGCTCGCCGATGGCCGCCGCGGACGCCTTCGGGGCTCCCTCGCCGGGTGCAGGCGCCTCGAGCCGTGAGGCCAGCCGCGACCGCTCGAGCTGCTGGCCGATCTCGGCCTTGCGACTTTTCAGCTTGTCGAGAGTGTCGCTGCTACGTGTGATTTCCTGGCCCCGAAGTTGCCGCCACTGGTTTAATAGCACGAGCTTGATGCGGTCGACGTCCGGGGCGATGCGCCGGACCGCGACGTCGCCTAAGAAAAGGCAGGCCGCCAGCCAAAGGAGCGTCGGCCAGAGGGCCGCGAAGGAGCGCGGATTCAAGAGCCCAGGGTCGCGGCGGAAATGGTCGACCCCGGCCGCTGTGCGCGTTGCATCGATGCGGCCGTCGGGCCCGGTTTTCCAGGTGACCACCTGGCCGTCGGTCAGGCTGGCCATCGTTTCCAGCGAGGTCGGGTTGGACCGTAGCTCCCGGTACTCGTCCGAATAGGGAACCGATATGCCGGTCGAGATCACGCCCTGGGTTTTGTCCGCACCGCGATAGCCCAGGTTCACGAAGTAGTTGCCGCTGGCCTCAGCGTTTTCGATAGTGGCCTCGTAGCGTCCCGGTGCGGTCTGGACCAGCTCGATCGGCGCGGAGGTCAGGCTGGGGTCGACGACGTTGCCCTGGATCTGAAGGAAGTTGAGGAACTGGTTGTCCTTATCCAGCGCGTCGACGACGACCTTGATGCGTCCCTCCTCGCGGCGGATCGAGAGGGTCAGGTTGCCGTGCTCGGCCGGACGCATTGCCCAGCGGACAACCTGCGACCAGAAGGCCGCGTAGCTTTTCCAGTCGGGCCAGGCCTTGGCCCAGCGGCGGCCGGCGTCGGAGGTAAACGCCACGGACCGGCCCAGGCCGTAGGTCCAGTGGGCGAGTAACGGGTTGACCTGTCCGGTTGGCAAGGGAGAAACGATCGGCAGCTCGACGAGCTCGTTTTCCTTGGCCGAGGTCAGAACGAGCCCCGTGATCGCCGGCAGCTCGTCGGCTAGCCCCATCACCGGCTCGGTGATCGGGCTGCCCAGCCGCGGTGCCCAGGGCGTCTCTTGCTCATAGATCAAAGGGCGCGAGATCGTCCGCGCCTCTTTCTGGTAAATCCTCGGCAGAGCCTTGGGGTTGGTCACGTTGTAGAACCGCCCTTTGGTCTTGATCGCGAGATTGCGCATCACGCGGATGGCGTTGGGGTCGTTGCCATGCGCCGCGGTCAAGACGGCGGTGACCGTGATCTTGCTGGCGGCAAGCTGGTTGAGCACCGTGCTGGTTGGCGGGCTCGGGTCGCCATCGCTGATGACGATGATGTGCTTGGTCATCGCGTCGCGGATGCCGTTGAGCCCTCGCATCGCCGCGATCAGCGACGGGTCGAAGTCGGGCATGTCGCCGGGGGTCATCCGGTCGATCGACCGCAGCATCGTACCGCGGCCTGCGCCGATCGGTTTGAGCGGAAAGAGCCACGCCTCCTGGCCTTCCCAGTGCAGGAGGCCGGCGTAGTCGTAGCTCGAAAGCGCATTGAGCGCTGCCTTGGCCACGACCTTCTGCCAGTAGTTCCCCTCGGCGATCTCGCTGGCATGCATGATCAGGGCCATGGCACCGATGCCCTGCACCTTGAGCGCCTTGATCTGCATGTCCACCGGCAGGGCCTTCTCGACCGGGGTGTTCATCCACCCCCCCGCGCCGAAGCTATCGCGGCCGCCGAGCATGAGCAGCCCCGCTCCCATGTCGTGGCAGTTTGACGCTAAGAGCTGATGCTGGCTCTCGGTGAACGCCTCCTTGGGCACGTCGGCCAAGATCACGGCATCGTACGGTTGAAGCTGAGCAAGATCGGTGGGCAAGACGTCGCCGCCGATCCCGCCGGAGCCGTCGATTCGTGGCGCCAACAGCACCTTGACCTCGATCTCCTTCTCGCGTAATGCCTTGACGAGCTCGGCATGCTCGCCCCGGGTGCTCTCGATGAGGAGCACCTGCGCCTTGCCCCGGGCGTGGGTAAATCCTTCGGCCAGATTGTTGATCGACCGCTTGTCGCCGCTGTCACGGTCGGGAATGAACTCGGCCGAGAACGTATAAAAGTTGGGCTCGGTGATGAGCTGCTTGAGCGTGAAGACGTTGATGCCACGCTGAAGGTCCACGGGCACAGGTTGCTCGTTGCCGGAGGCCGGCACTCGCGTGTTGTCGGTTCTCTGAAAGATTTGGAGTGTGCCGTGAGTCGGCTCGCTGGCACGGATCACCACGTTGATGTTGACCGTCTCACCCTTCTTGACATCCGGGGGAAGCGACACCTTCTCAACCAAGACCTCGCGGTCGTAGCGATAGTCCAGGGGGAGCACGTCGACCTCCACGCCCAGCGACTTGGCGGCCATCGCCTGCTCGAGCAAGTTGCCCCGATTCTCGTTGCCATCCGAGATGAAGACGACCCGCCGCGCGGTGTCTTCGGGGAAGGTCGCCAGCGCCAGCTTGAGCGCTGCACCCAGGTCGGTATTCTCGGGATCGATCGTGGTCTCCACACCCAGCAGGTTCAGCTCGCTGGGGGCCGGAGGCACCTCCACGCGGGGGGCCTTGCCGAAGACGATCAGGCCGGACAGGTCGTCTTGGCGCCGCTTTCTCGACGCGGCCTTGGCATAGTCGATCGCCGCGGTTTGCTGTTCCCGCGGGATGCTGTTGGAAGCGTCCAGGACGAACATCGTCGTCAACCGATCCGATCGCCGCACCGTCTGCATCTCAGCTAAGGCCAGCACGATCATGGCGATCACACTGGACCGCAACAAGATCGCCAGAATCTTCCGAATCGTTCCAAGGCCGGAGAGACTGCGCAGGCTGATCCACACCAAGGGGGGTAGCAAGAGCGGCAGCAAGATCAGCCACCAGGGCTGGCCGAAGGTGACCGAAAGATTTCCGACCATCGCCAGCTGCTCCTCCAGGAGGCTCGGTTCTCACGGCTGGCATTTCCTAGCGCAGTTTGCAAGCGCGTTGCATACAGCTACTGGAGGAGGCAATCGCCGTCATTCCTCCTCCCTCTGGGAGAAAGAGCTACGCAGGGGCCGATGAGGGACATTGAGCCCTCGGGGTTATTGAGCCCCCCTCATCCGGCCTTCGGCCACATTCTCCCTCAAGGGAGAAGGAAGGATGATACCTTCTCCCCCTGGGAGAAGGTGCCCCACAGGGGCGGATGAGGGTCCCGGATGCCCGCTTGGGCCTGCAAATACCCCAGATCCGGCCTTCGGCCACCTTCTCCCGATGGGAGAAGGAATGCATGCGCCGCCCTGTCCGCGACTCACCTGGAAACCACGCTACAGACGGAACCGTTGCACCCGGTGGTTGTTTGAGTCGATCACCGACACGAAGCCCCGGTGGTCGACCGCCAGCGCCCAGGGATTATTCAGCTCGCCGGGTTGTCGTCCCGAGCGGCCCCACGTCCCCAGTGGCTTGCCGTCCAGCGTGAACTTTTGGACCCGATTGTTGCCGTACTCGCAGACGTAGAGAGAACGATCCGGACCGATGGCCAGGTCATAAGGATAACTCATCTGGCCCGGATCTGCGCCCCGGCTGCCCCAGGCGCGCACGAGCTTGCCACGGGTATCGAAGACCTGGATCCGGTGGTTGCAGCTATCGGCGACATAGAGCTGGTCTTGTTCATCGAACGCGAGAGCCCGGGGCCGGAGGAATTCGCCGGGTTCATAACCGTGCCCGCCCCACTGGCGGAGCCACTTGCCCTCCGGCGAGAAGACCTGGATGCGGTCGTTCTCACCATATTCGGCGACGTAAAAATTGTCGGCCCGGTCGATGACCACGTCGGTGGGGTAGCCGAACCGGCCCGGGGTCGTACCCTGCACGCCATCGCCAATCTGAAGGAGCAATTCGCCACTGCGGGAATAGACAAGCACCCGGTAAAAGTGGGTATCGGCCACCAGCAGCCGGCCATGCCGGTCGACCGAGAGCCCGCTGGGCCCGTCGACGTTGAAATCAGGCGTGCGCCAGCCTCGCAGGTACTGGCCATCGCGGTCGAAGACCTGGATCCGATCGGTCAGGTCGGCGATATAAAGTTCGTCCTGGGCGTCGAACGCGGCGACCCGCGGCTTGTGCAACCACCCCGGCTTCGTTCCGTGAACGCCCCAGACCAGCTCAGGCACACTTGTCGGCTTGACGACGCAGCCGGCCTGGAGCAGAACTGTACCGAGGAGAATCGCCCAGGGCGATGACCACCGAGAAGACGCAAATCGAGCCACAGATGATGGCCACGTAACAGTGCAAACGGAACGATTCAGAAGCAATGCTCTACTTCTTTCTTACCTGTGTGCATCTGCGTCCATCTGTGGCCAATCCCCCGTCCATACGTGGCTAATTCTCTTCCTTCGTGGCGTGTATCATGCCGTCGATCGATAGGAGCGACTGCAGTGCCGAGAGAGGGGCGGGTTTCACCAGATGATGATCGAACCCTGCTTCGTGGGTGCGGTTTCGATCCCCCTCCTGTCCCCAGCCGGTCAGGGCAATCAGCATCACCTTCTCGAAGTCGGGTTGTCCACGGATTTGCCGGGCCACCTCGACCCCGTCCATACCGGGCATTCCGAGGTCGAGGAACACCATGTCGGGGCGATAGCTCCTGATGGTTTCCAGGGCTGTGGCCCCATCATGGACGGTTTGCACGTCCGTTCCCAGAGACTTCAGCAGCATTCCCAGGCTCGTGGCCGAGTCTTCGTTGTCATCCACGACGAGCACTCGGCACTCGGAAATACGGGCGCCTGGCTGATTCCACGATGATTCGTGTAATGCAGCTTCGGATGCCGATGCAATCTGCAGCCGGACGGCAAACTCGCTCCCTTGGCCTGGCCCCTCGCTGAAGGCCGTGATCGTTCCTCCGTGCATTTCGACGAGTCGCTTCGCCAGCGTCAGGCCGATTCCCAGGCCGCCGTGCGCCCGTTTACTGGATGGATCGGCCTGGGTGAACATATCAAAGATAGTATGCAGCATCGACGCCGAGATGCCGATCCCGGAATCGCGAACGGAGACGACGACTTCCTCATCCTCTTGCCTGGCACCCAGCCAGATCTGCCCGCCCCGGTCGGTATACTTGACGGCATTGTTGAGAAGATTGGCGAAAACCTGACCGAGCCGCACCACGTCCCCATAGAGCGGGACCGGCGTTGTCGGAAGGGAGATCGTGAGCTTGTGCTCGAAACTTTCGATGAGCGGCCGGCTGATTTCCACGGCGCTGCGAATGATCGTCGTCAGGTCCGTTGCCTCTTTGCGCAGTTCAATCGAGCCGCGGGTGATGCGTGAAAGTTCCAGAAGGTCATCCACCAGTCGCACCATGTGGTTGACCTGGCGTTCCATCATTTCGCAAAGCTCTTCGGTCATGGAATCCTTGTCGGCCGTCAGCCTGAAAATTTGCAGGCAATTACTGATTGGGGCCAGCGGGTTGCGAAGCTCATGCGCGAGCGTCGCCAAGAACTCGTCCTTGCGTCGGTCCGCCTCCCGCAGCGCTGCCTCGACGGCCTTGCGCTGGGTGACGTCTTTGAAGATAACGGCGATGCGGCCGTGCGCTGCGTCTCCAAGAGGGAAGGCGTAGAGTTCCAGGGTGCGTGCTTGTGTGAGCAGCTCGCGCTCAAACCGGGTTGATTCGCCGGTCTTGAGAATGTCGTCAAAGGTCAAGTACCATTCTTCCGCCTCGCCGGGAAATGCCTGCCGCATGGTTTTCCCGACCACGCAACTGACGCCCGATTGCGCCGCAACAGCCGGATTCGCTTCGACGAAGAAGAAATCGAGCAGTTCTTCTCCGTCAGGCTCGACCTTTTCAATGATGAAGAAGCCCTCGTCGATTGATTCGAACAAGCTGCGATATTTCTCCTCAGAAGCCCGCAGCTCCTCCTCGGCACGGCGGCGTTCCTGGTTTTCGCGTTGCTCGGCGTGGCGGGCTGCGACCGCGTCTTCCATCAAGTTCAAGGCAGCCCGGCGGGCCTCACGGTCGACGCGGCTGCCCATTCGCGCTTCGGCTAGCTGCTGCATGAGATCACTGGTTTGCTCGCGCAGCCGCGCACTCTCGTCGCGCAATTGAGCGTTCCACTGCCGCAACTCCTCGTTGCTCAACCTGTATTCTACCAGACTGTCGGCGTTGCCTTCTGTCTCGGACATGGTCATGATCTGTCCGTGCCACCCTCTTCAGGTGCGAAGTCGACATTATACCGCGGCGGTTCGCTCAGCCGGGCGCAAAGATCGTTAACCTCTTTTTTCAGTTCGATCATCCGCGTCTCCCGCCCCACCGCCACGGCGTTGAAACGTTCCAGCTCGGCCAGTTGCTCGCGCAAGGCTTCGGTGGCCCGTCTGCGGTCGGTGATGTCGACGAAGGTCAGCACCGCGCCGGCGATCTGGTCTTCGGGCGTGCCATACGGCTGCAGCCGCGCCAGAAACCAATCGCCATCGCCCTGCACTTCGCGCTCAATCGGCACGAGCGATCGCAAAACCTGTTCCGCGTCTGCCATCAACTCGGGATATTCAAGGCGGTGCTTCAAGTGCGCAAGGGGTCGGCCCAGGTCGCCGGGAATCAGATGGAAGAGGTCCACCGCGCTGGGCGTGTACCGCGTAATCTTCATATCACGGTCAAGGAAGATGATCGCAATCGCTGTCGAGGCCATCAGGTTCTGCAAATCCGAGTTCGCATGGGCGATCTCATCCACCTTGACATTCATCTCTTGATTGACGGTGGTCAGCTCTTCATTGATCGATTGCAATTCTTCGCGACTGGTCTCCAGCTCCTCGGTGGCCGAGCGCAGCTCCTCGTTCATCGCTTGCAGCTCTTCATTGCTGGCTTTGAGCTCCTCGGTCGACGCCTCGGACTGCTCCACGATGTCGCGGAGGCGTTCTTTCACATGCTCGAGTTCGCGTTCGAGATGCCGAACCACGGGCTCCTGCGCGGTGGGCGAGGCTTGATCGGCTGCCGTAGCCTGCTCTGCGGCTGCCGAGCGTTTCTCGAAGACCACCAGGAGAAAGCCGGGGGCGATTTCATAAGCCGGAGCCACGCGAAGATCGACGACGCAGGGCTGACCATCCAACTGGACCGGCACACCCATTGATTCCACAGCCTCATTCATCTGCGCCGCGCGAAAGAGCGCCGAGCGCAGCTCGACGTGCAACATTGGGTGCGCGACCCGCAGCAGGTTCATCGTCGGCTCGCCACCGCTGAGCTTCAGGAACTCACCGGCGTGTTCCGAGATATGTACCACGTCGTGATCGGCGTTGACGATCACCGAGGGGGGGGCCAACCGCTCGAGGAGCCGGAAGTGCAACTCCGCCAGCGATATGCGATCCAGATAGCGCTTGAAGCCGCTTTGAATGCTCGCCACCGCGTCCTGCACGAACCGCTTCCCGTGGAAGAGGGGTTCCACCTGCGTCCGGCACTGCGCCGCGACGACGCGAAGGAGCGTACTGGGGCCTGAGGGCACCAGCAGACCGGCCCGCGGCGTGCCCACCCTGCGGGAGTAGATGCGATTCTTCTTGTCCAGCACGCGGAAAAGGGGGCTTTCGTCCACCGACTCGGATGTACCGAGAAACAGCCGCCCCTCTGGGTTCAGCGCGAAATGAAAGGTATCGAGCACCCGATCCTGCGCATTGCGATCGAGATAGATAAGCAGGTTGCGGCATAAGATCAAGTCCATGCGCGAAAACGGCGCGTCCTTGAGCAGATCGTGGGTGGCAAAGAGAACCAGCTCGCGCAGCTCACGACGCACGCGGTAGCCGTTGTGGTCCTTGACAAAAAACCGCCGCAGTCGCTCCTCGTTCACGTCCGCCGTGATTGCCCCGGCGTAGTGGCCGGCACGTGCCACGCGAATCGCTTCGTCGTCGAGATCGCTCGCGAAGATCTGTAAGCCCGGAGGGACATCGAGCTTCGCTGCATGCTCCAGGAGCAACATCGCGATGGAGTACGCCTCTTCGCCCGTGGCGCACGCCGGTATCCAGACACGCACCGAGTCCGTCGAACTCTTGTCTTTGAAAAGCTCGGGAATCTGATGCTCGAGGGCCCCGAACGCTTCCCGATCGCGAAAGAAATTCGTCACCGAGATCAGGAGGTCCTGCTGTAGCGCGCCGGCCTCGCCGAAATGGGTGCGCAAATAGGACAGGTAAGCCGGCACGTCCTCAACGCCGTTGACCTGCATCCGCCGCGCAATCCGCCGCACGATCGTCGCGCGCTTGTAGTTGGAAAAGTCGCATCCCGTCCTGGTTCGCAAGAAGACAAGCACCTCCCGCAGTGCTGTCTCGCCGTCGTCCGCGGTCGCTTGGGATGCTGGCGCCGGCTCCGGGCCGTCCTCAGGCGGCAGCTTCAGGTGGAATTCATTGTCCCGATACTCGAGCAGCCGCTTGGGCATCTCCGGGACAGGAAGCACCCAATCAACCATGCCTGTGTTAATGGAAGCGCTGGGCATGGACGAGTGTTCTGCTTGGTCGGGGTCTTGCGCGATCGTGAGCCCCCCGCGCTCCTTGATCCGTTTGATCCCGATCGCCCCGTCGCCGTCGGCGCCCGAAAGGACGATCGCGGCAGCATGCGGCCCGTGCGTGTCGGCGAGCGATCGGAAAAAGAGGTCGACGGCGACCCGTTTTCCCTTCTCGCTTTTAAGCTCGATGAGCTTGAGATGACCATTGACCGTCGTCAGATACTTGCCCGGTGGAATCACGTAAACGTGGTCCGCTTCGACTTTTTGACCGTCCTGGGCCTGCACCACGGGCATTGTGGTTGAGCGCCCCAGAAGGCTGGCCATGGTCGATTCGTGGGTCGGCGAGAGATGCAGGATTACCACGAACACCATGCCGCTGTTGGCGGGCATCGCCTGAAAGAACTCGATCAGTGGCTGCACGCTTCCCGCCGACCCCCCCAGCCCAACCATGGGCGTCATCTGATAGCCGCGGGTCGGAACGATGTTGTCGATTTCGTACTGGAGAACTTCCACAGCGGAATCAGGTTCCACGACGGCAAGGCTATGTGTGCCTAAATCGACGTGCTGTGCGTTATCTGGAGGATCCATGGGACGTACCTCCGGAAGTTAAGCAACACATGTTCTGCGCCAGCATAAGTTTACCAAGTCGGATGCCATTGGCAATCTTGAGCAGACGCGCAGGGGCCGTTGCCCTCGTAAGAACGATGGACACTTCACCGATGTCAACAACCAAGCTTGCGATTCTTTTGAAAGTCACTGAAGGCGTCAAGTAGCTAGCGCCCTGATGAATCAATACTCATGCTGGCTCGGACGCCACCGACGCCGATCGTGCTGCTCAGAATCGGCATGGCGTATCGCGGCTGGGAAAGCCCTGGACCAGACCGAACTGACTACCGCATGGCGCCATGCCGTCGGCCCGCGAAGTGAACCCGCAAGAGTCACTTCTCCAAAGGTGAATTACGCGTTAAGTTAGGGCTAATGGCTTATTATACCGCGAACGACGTCGCGACCTGAAACAAGTTGATACCGCACGAGAGCTCGTTCCTCTTTCCCTTCCGAACTTGGCGCTGATTGCGTCTGGGTGCAGGTCAAATCGAGCCCGGCGGCCAGCCTTAGTCTTTATCGCGGGGTGCTCTCATGGCGACCGAGGAAGAACGCAAGCACGCGTACAAGGCCTTCAAGAAACGGCTCAAGTTGATGCGTCTGGACGACCAATCGGGCTTGAGCCACGGCAGCAAGACCTCGCGGATTGGCGGCATCACACCACCGCCGGGTCATCCCCAAGGCGTCTGGGACGAGCTTGTGGCCGAGGGCAAACTGAGGAAAGAAGGCCACGGAATCTACTCGCTGGCCGTGGAGCTCTAGGGGACGACCACAGAGGGTGGCCGGGTTTAAAGCCAGATTTTGAGCCTCCCCCGTAGCGAGTCGGGCAGCTTGCGTTCGATGGTCCGCCGGATCTGGTCGGGGTGCAGCCGGGTGCTGAAGTGGGAGGCGATGATGACCTCGTTCTCGAACCGATCGGCACGGGCCAGCAAGTCGTCAAGGTGCGTGTGGCCGAACTTGTGGATGAGCGCAGGGCGCTCGTTGGGGGCGACGAAGGTCAGCTCCAGGATGAGCACCATGGCGCGATAGATATCAGGCACCACGTCCAGGCCCGGCGGCGCTGTGTCACCCAGGTAGGCGACCCGGGGCAGCCGGATCTCGGCCGAGACTTCCACACCCGAGAGCCGTAAGTCGCGGATCTGCTCGCCGGAGAGCCCCTGATATTCGGGCCTGAGCTTCTTCCGCCGCTCCCAGACCAGATATCCGAGCGAGGGAATCGTGTGCCGCGTGGGAAAGGCCTGGACCACCAGCTCGCGCGACAGCTCGACCTCGTCGCCCGGTTTGAGCCCTACGAGCTCGACGTCCATCCGCCCTCGGTCCAGCCGCTGCATCGCCCGCAGCAAGAGCTCGGTGCCCTCGATCGCATCGACGGGAAGGTAAATTGTCGGCGGCTCCATCTTCATCATTCGCCGCCGGGCCACCAAGACAGGCAAGGCCGCGATGTGGTCCAGATGGGAGTGGCTGACGAACCAGTTGGGAGTGGCCATGAACGACCAGGGCTGCGCGCCCAGATCAAAACCGATCTTGAGCTCGGGCACGCGCCAGTAGGTTTGTACGGCCGCTCGCGAGTAGCCCTCGACCGTCAGCCCGCCGTGCTGCAGCGAGCGCACCGGAGCATTGTCGACGGGGTGATCGAGCGATTCCACAGATGATTCGATGTCGGTCGTCACCCCAGATCTCCCGCTCCAGAAAGCCCCACATTTGCAATTCCAGATCCAGTATATTCAAGATTTCCAAAGGGGCGATACCGCGGATCGAGCCGACTCCAGTCGTGCCGGGTGTGGCGCAGCGGCCGGGCAAGCGAGCAAGCGAGCGAGGGAAGAGGAGACGCCGCGATGCCACGCGTGATGATCTTCGGTCCGGCTTACCTCGATCGCGTGCTGAGAGTCGAAGAGCCGCTTCGCGACCCGGCTGCAAGAGCCCCGGTTGATCAGAGCGTCGAGGGACAGTGGAAGTTCACGGGGGGCTCGAACCTCGAGCTATGGGACGCGGCCGGGTCCACGCTCCGGATTCGACTTCCGGCCGACTGGCCCGGCCCATTTGGCCAGATCGAGCTGGGCGGCCCGTTCCGGTTCGATACCGCCGCAGCCCGCCAGGTTCACGGCGTGAGCTGGAACGACGATCTCGGCGGCATGGGAGCAGGCTTCGCGGCGGCCCTGGGCGGAACGCTCAACTGCGCTCTGGGGACCGAAGACGACTGGACCAGCCGGAGGGTCGCAGAACTGCTGCGCCGGGAGGGAATCGATTACCGGCCTGTCCGGATTCCAGGTCAGCCGGCCGATTCGACGTTGCTTCTTAGTAGCGGCAAGCACGGCGACAAGCTCGCCGTTGGCTTTCGCGGCTGTCACAAAGCGCTCGATCCTGGTTCGCTGGGCGCTGGGAATGACCAGGCCTGCGACCTGCGCGTCGCGGCCGCGCTGCCCAACAGGCTGGCCGGGTACGTGCTTGCTGCGCCTGGTGCTCGCTGCCGGCTCTTTGCCCCGGCCATGCGAAACATGATCGACCAGGAGTGTCGTGTCTCAGGCTTCGCCGGCTCGATCGATCTCTTGTGCTGCAATCGCCACGAATGGGAGACGTTGGCCGATCGGGAAGAGGTTGCCCGGAGGGTCTCGATTGTGGTCATAACCGATGGTGCGGAGGGAAGCTTGGCGCGATTCGCGGAACCGCGGGGCGCCACCGACACCATCAGGCAGCTAGCCTTCCCCCGCGACCGGCCGCCGGCCGACACCAACCGCGCGGGCGAGGCGTTCGCGGCGTGCCTGGTCGCGTCGCTCCTCTCTGGCGGCTGGGAGCCCGCGTCGGCGGTCGTCGAGCCGGAGCTGATCCGCCAGGCCATGCGGCGAGCCTCGGCCGCCGCCGCCCTGACGCTCGACCGCACCGCGTTCGGATTCCCCCGCAATGAGCAGATCGACGCCGCGCTGAAAACGGGAAGGGTGTTGCCCTGAGCCTGGAGAGCATAGCCGTTCGACCGCCCTGCTGGCTGGCTCGGGGTGAAATCGTTACAATCGCTTTTCTGTTTGCAAGCGTGAATTCCGTCGAGGTTTCCGTATTTCGGTCTGGCCGCGGAGGCGTTGCGTATGAAGCGCCTGTTCTTGCTGCTGCTTGTCTGTGGCCTTTTCATCGGACTCGCGACGGCGACCCGGCTTCCGCTTCGCGCCCAGGCGCCCTCAGGCCCGGAAGTTGGGCAATCCGAGCCGCCGGCCGATCGCTCCAAAGACCTGGCCCAAGGCGGGCGAGCGCAGTCGGTGCAGGACGCTTTGCTCAAGCCGTTTCGCTTCCCTTTTTCGCGGCCGACATCCCTGACCGAAGTGGCTCATCATCTGGGTCGCGAGCTGGGCGCCCCGGTTGTCCTCGACTTGGCCGCACTGGACCGGTTGGAACTGAAACCGGAGGACACAGTCAAGCTCGAGCTGAGCGGCATCCGGCTCAAGACGGGGCTGAAGCTTCTTTTGGATCAGGTCGGTTTGACCTACCGCGTCATCGCCGAGGACAACCTGCTTGTCCTGACCGACAAGGAGGGCGCTGAGGACCCGGTTGAGCGGGTCGCCGCCGAGGTTCACGAGCTGCACCGCGATATCCATGACATCCAGGACGCGGTGGACGAGTTGCGCGAGGCGCTGGGACTCTCGGGCGCGGAAGGCGCGCGCGTCCGCAAGCCGACGATCATCGAGGAGATGCCGGAGAATCCTGACGCGAAGAAACCGCCGCCAGCCGCGCCCAAGGCGTTGCCCCGGCTCGATCCGGATACGAAACCCGTGCTTCCACCGACGAGGCGGCCGCGAACGAGACTCTGAGCACGCAACGGCGGGACGTTCACGCGCATGCAGCCAGGCAAAGAGCCAATCGCCGCCAAGCCTGGTTCGACGGCGCGCCCCGGGCCCGATCGATCCGACCGCGCCGGGCCGCCCGAAACGCCGCCGAAGCCTGCTCGCTCGCTGTCCCGTCGCGGCGTCCTTGCCGAGGGCCGCAACTGGCTGCACGAACCGCGCACCGCCGTGCTCATCGTGCTGGGCGGTGCCGCCCTGATCGGTGGCGGGCGGAGGCTCCTGGAAGCCTGGAAATCGCGCCTGGCCGTGGCACGCTTAGGCGAACCGGATGTCACGCCCGAGGAAGTCGCCTCGGTCGATCGGTTCGGCCGCGCAGGGCTCCTGGACCTTTTTCGCATTTTCAGCGAATCCCCCACGCTTGCTCTGCGAGCCGCGGCCGGGCGCGCTCTGTGCGGCTTGTGGGCGCAGGATCAGCTCGTCGCCGAAGAAGAACAGGCCGTCGTGCGGCGGGGATTCTCCGTCGACTGGAAGGCACGTCGGCGCTACCCTCGGGAGCTTGTGCGCGAGATTCCAATCGCCGTCCATTACGGTCTGCCGATCCTGCCCGATGAAGGACCCGGGATCACCGCGGCGAGCCTCGAGTGGTCCCATCGCCTTCTAGGCGCGCGCAGAGCGTCGCTCGAGGTACCATCGCCGTGGACCCCGGGGCCCGGCCGCCTGGCCTTCAACCTCGTCCCGTCCGACTTCGACACCAAGGGTCCACACCGCTTGGTCCTGCAAACTCGGGTCAGGACCCGGGGGCTTGCCGACTCATGGGAGCTCGAGCTGCCGCATATGCCCTTTCACTTCGAGCTGGATCCCCAGCTCCAGACCGGCTCGCTTCTGGCCTCGCCCGACGAAAGTCGAAGCGGGGCCTTCGCAGCCGCGATCCGGCTTGAAAGCCACGGTGTCGCCTCCAGCCAACGGTCCCGATTTCTGCCTCTGGGCGACGCGTTCGCCCTGCGTAATCCCCCGTGCCTGGTCGCTCACACACCGTTGCCCTGCGACCTGGCGCATCGCGTCTTGGTCGAATTCGAAGGCGTCGAGGGACGATTTCCCGCCGGCGCGGTGGTGCTAGCAGGGCAGGGGGCCAGGCAAGAGCATAGCGATGCTCCGGCTGCTTCTTTCGTCCGGCCACAGATTTTACCGCTGGGTCCGATTGAGCCTCTGGGCCGTGAGATCATCGACCGGCCCGGCCCGCGCCGCCTGCGTGTCATGCTGGAGCCCGACTGCGACCTGGGTTGGACTGATCCCGATATCCGCTCGATCTGGCCGGGGAGTATCGAGACCGGATGGACCGACGTCGAGGTCGTCCGGATTTAGAGTCTTCGGTCCGTGCATCCAAAACCATGCTGCCGCCCGGCAACGATTCGCGCGGCGACGCGAGTCGCTTCGATCAGGCTGGAGGGGTCGGCGATGCCCTGCCAGGCGATGTCAAATGCCGTCCCATGGGCGACGCTCGTGCGGACGATCGGCAAACCAAGCGTGACATTGACCGCGCGGCGAAAGCCCGCAGTTTTGAGCGCGATGTGCCCCTGGTCGTGATACATGGCGACCACGGCATCGTAGGCGCCCGCGAGCGCTTGAAGATAGAGCGTATCATTGGGCAAGGGCCCGCGCACGTCGAAGCCTGCTTCCTTCGCGATCGCGACCGCCGGGCCGATGATCCGGATCTCCTCGTCACCGAAGAGGCCGTTCTCGCCGGCATGCGGATTGAGCGACGAGACGGCAATCCGCGGCGCCCGACCTTCGGTGAGCGGTCTCATGGCGCGGTCGGCAAGGCGAATCTTGGCGACAACCGCCTCGGTGGAGAGCAACGTGAAAACTTGCCGCAAGGCGACATGCAGCGTGACGTGCACGACGCCCAGCCCCGGTCGAGCCGTGAAGGTGGGTGCGGCGTGCTCTTCCCCCGCATCGGCCGCAAGGTAGAGCATCATCGCATGGTCGGCCACGCCACACCGCTGGGCCAAGATCTCCGTATGGCCGGGATGCTCGATGCCCGAGCGATGCAGCGACTCCTTGTTCATCGGCAAGGTCACGATCGCGTCGATCCGCCCCGCTAGCGCCAGGTCGATCGCTCGGATCAAGAATTCGTAAGCGGCCCGGCCCGCCCGAGCATCGACCTGTCCCGCGGGAAGACTTGACAGGTCACCCAGCCTGCACGCCTCGTCGGGACAGAGCACCGGTACGCGTTCGAGCACTGGCGCCGCGTCTTCCGGCCGGTCGATCACCTGCACGGTGGCACTGCTGTGCACGAGCTCCAGCGCCTTGCCAAGCACGCCCGGGTCGCCGATGACAACGGGCCGGCACAAGATGTGCAATCGAGGGTCGGCCCAGGCTCGCGCAAGAACCTCTGGCCCGATGCCCGCCACGTCGCCCATCGTCAGACCGATCGTCGGTCGTTCGCGTCCTTGATTCATGAGAAAGCCTGTGTTGCACGACAAACGGAGGGCTCCATTCCCATTTTCCACGAGCTTTCGCGATTGTCCAGCCAGCCGCCGAGTGATGCAGCAGCGTGCCCGTGAAAAAGCCAAGCTCCCATCCAAAGAGTGCCCGCTTCTCCTGCCCCCAAGTTCACGGCGGGGGAATTCAGGAGGAATTCCTACTTTGAACAACATGGATTTTAGTATACTTGAGGCGATGAGGCAGGGGAGGGCCGATGGACTTCGAATGGGATGACGCTAAAGCAGAGGCGAACGAGCGGAAACACGGCGTTGCCTTCTCGGAAGCCATGACGGTATTCGCCGATCCAATTTCGATCACCGCTTTTGATCCCCTGCATTCCGACCGTGAGGATCGCTTCCTCACGATGGGCACGTCCATTGATGGAGTCCTACTGGTGGTGTCTCACGTGGAACGCGGTGAGGTGATTCGGATAATAAGCGCCCGCGAGGCGACACGGCGTGAGCGAGAGGATTATGAGGATGGCAGCTTCCCCTGAGGGTGTGATCGGCGAATGATGTAGTTGCAATTCCTTTATCAGACGGAAATTACGCCGAATCAGTGCATTTCGCCCGGGAGATTGGCATTCTCCGAGGCAAGCGTTTTCGCAGCCCATTTCCCGGCCAACATCATTTGTCAGTCACACCCGTCAGGCTGGCTGCCGCAACAACGAAGAGATACCATGGCTATGCCTGAACGCGATCCCACAGTCCCCGCAATCTTCATCTCATACTCCTGGGACGACGACGAGCACAGGGAGTGGGTCAAACAACTTGCCACCCGGCTGAGGAAGGACGGCGTCGACGTGACGCTTGACCTCTGGCACTCCGAGCCGGGCGACCAGATCACGGAGTTCATGGAGCGCGCGGTCCGCGATAACGACTTCGTGATAGCTGTCTGCACACCCCGATTTAAGGAAAGGGCGGACCGGAGCGGCGGGGTTGGTTACGAAGGCGACATCATGACAGCCTACGCCTTCAGGGGTGGAGGCAAGAGAAAGTTCATTCCGGTGCTGCGGCGCGGGAGCTGGAGCGAGGCAGCGCCGACATGGCTTCTCGGAAGGACCAAAATCGACCTGAGCAGCGACCTCTACTCCGAGTTGGAGTACGAAAGACTGCTGCGGACGCTGCACGGCGCGAGGGATGAAGCAGCGCAAATCGGGCCCCGTCCTGACCGCGAGGAGAAGAAGGGGTCGCAGGCAGGTGCATCTTCCCCGCCGGTAGACCCGCCTCCGGGATCGTCCACGCCTCAACATCAATCGGCGCTCACACCCTCGCCTGGCGACTCCATGCCGGAAGACGATCTCCAGCCGGAGTACGATTTCCGGTCGCTTCGTGGCGTGGTCCGCGGCAAGTACGCGGCCCGCTATCGGGAACGATTGAGACTTGTCCGGCTCGCGCCCGACGTGTCCAGCGCGTTTCCGGATGAGATGGCCGTGAACGAAGCGCTGCGGCAGTATCTCAACTGGCGGCAAGAGCGTCAGGCAGCCAATCCAGTCTGAATGGTTTTTGGGGTCGCCGCTGCGGACAGCCTGAATGCCGGGGATGGCTGCCTCCCTTGCAGTCACCGCCCCACTCCGCGCCGGCTGTTCAGAGGTGGTGGCTCCCGGTAAGATCAAGTGGTGCCACGCCAGGATCGCCCCATCGGTTCGCCGGACTTTGAACGCTGCGGGGAAGACTCGTCGGTTCGATGAGGCGTCCGAGCGTTTTCAGGGGCCAGGGAAGTTCCATCGTCATGATCAACAACGATCTTAAAAGCGCGGTCATCTCGCACGTCTTACCGCGTGTGCGCACTCCAGCGCAATACACGGGGGGCGAGCTCAACAGCGTGGTGAAGGACCATCGCTTGGTGCTGGGAACCGTCTGCCTGGCGTTTCCCGACACCTACGCTCTGGGCATGAGCCACCACGGACTGCAAGTTTTGTACAGCTTGATGAATGCGCGCGATTGGGCCTGCGAGCGTGTGTTTGCTCCGCTGCCGGATTTTGAGGCCGGGCTGAAGGAGCAGAATCTTCCGCTCTACAGCCTGGAGACCTTCACCCCTCTCCACCGGTTCGACGTGCTTGGATTCTCGCTCCAGTACGAGGTCTGCTATACCAACGTGCTGACTATGCTCGACCTGGGCCGGATCGCGCTGCATGCGTGCGACCGAGGGCCCGACGACACGCTGGTGATCGCGGGGGGGCCTGGCAGTCAAAACCCGGAACTGCTGGCGCCTTTTGTCGATCTGTTCGTCATAGGCGATGGCGAGCCGAGCCTGCCGGTTGTTTGCGACCACTGGCGCGAGCTCAAAGGATCGGGACTTTCCCGCTCCGAGAAGCTGGCGCGAATCGCCTCGAGCGTTCCTTGGGCGTACGTGCCGCGCTTTTACGAGCCGATCTACTCAGACGACGGGACCATCGCCGAGATCCGCGTGCTCCGTGACGATGTGCCCGCATCGGTGCGGCCGTGCGTGATCGACGATCTGGAGGGGACACCGCTGCCGAGCCGGCCCATCGTTCCCTTCGTCGAGACGGCGCACGACCGGATCGCCATCGAGATCATGCGCGGCTGCCCGTGGCAGTGCCGGTTCTGCCAGAGCACGGTCATCAAGCGGCCACTGCGCTATCGCACCGTCGAGACGATTGTCCAGGCGGCGCTCGAGAGTTATCAGAACACGGGCTACGACGAGATCAGCCTGCTGTCGCTCTCGACGAGCGACTATCCCCACTTCGAGGAACTTGTCAGCCGGATGAGCGAGGTGTTCACGCCCCTGGGTGTGAAGATCTCGCTACCCAGCCTGCGGATCACCGAGACCTTGAAGAAGATTCCCGCTCTGCTCCAGGAAGGCCGGCGGAGCGGGCTCACGCTGGCGCCTGAGGTCGCGCGTGACGACATGCGCGACCAGATCCGCAAGCCGATCAACAATGACGACCTGTACGAAGGCTGCGCCGAGGCCTTCCGCAGGGGATGGCGCAAAGTCAAGCTTTACTTCATGTGCGGCTTGCCGGGCGAGCGCCAGAATGACTTGGACGGGATTATCGAGATGTCCGAGACGATCGCCCGCATCGGCAAGGAAGTTACCGGCCGCTATGCCGAGGTCACAGCCAGCGTGTCCAATTTCGTGCCCAAGCCGCACACGCCCTACCAGTGGAACGGCATGAAACCGCGGGAGTATTTCCAGTGGGCGCACCGTTATCTAAGGTCGCGGGTGCGACTCAGGTCGGTGAGCGTCAAGGTGCACGACATCGATCGCAGCATGCTCGAGGGAATCCTCACGCGGGGCGACCGCCGGGTGGCTATGGCACTCGAGGAAGCCTGGCGGCGCGGGGCCCGGCTGGACGCTTGGTCCGAGCATTTCAAAGCGGCTCTCTGGTGGCGCACGTTTGAAGACCTGGGCATCGACGTGCCTTTTTACAGCCAGCGCGAGCGTCCTTTGGAGGAGGTCCTGCCCTGGGACCACATTCACATCAAGTACGGCCGCGATTATCTTGCCAAGGAGCAGAGCCGCTCGCTGGTCCAGCTCGAGGCCATGGCGGCGGTTTGAAGAATCGAAGCAGCACAGATTATCCGGAGAAAACCCATGGCGTCGGCTGCCCCGGCCCGGTTGATGACTGCCCTCGAATTCATGGAGGCCGATCTCGGCGACGGGACGTTCGAGCTGGTCAAAGGAGAAGTCGTCCGCATGGCACCGCCATCGCCGGAACACGGCATCGTTTGCGCAAACATCACGCGAATCCTCGGCGTCTATGGTATCCAGAGTGGACGCGGCTATGTGCTTTGCAACGATTCTGCCGTTCTGACGCGCCGGAACCCGGATTCGGTGCGTGGACCGGACGTCTGTTTCTACAGCCAGAGCCGCTTGCCACGCTCGGAGCTGGGAACCGGCATTCCGCCGGTTCCTCCAGATCTGGCTGTCGAGGTTTACTCGCCCGGCAACCGGCAGTGGGAGGTTCAAGCGAAGGTCAGCGAATACCTCGAGATCGGCGTTGCCTTGATCTGGGTCGTCTATCCTCGCAGTCGGAGTGTGGCAATGTACCGTCAGGCTGACGAACTGCCGGTGGTGCTCAAGGAGGACCAGGTGATCGAGAACCTGCCCGAGTTGCCGGGCTTTCGTTGCCCGGTAGCCGATCTTTTCCAGTAGCCGGAGCCGCTGGCGCCCTCGGCTCCGTGGCCGCTCATGAAGAGTTCACTCGATTGCGAGAGTCAGGGTTGGCCCGTTCGTTCGCGTTGGCTGCTTGGGCTGATCCTGCTGGCGGCGATTGCCTGGAGCGTCTTCTTGCGCGTGCCGCTGGTCCTCTGCGCCTCGGCCCATCTGGACAGCGATCTGGCCGTCGACGGCCTGACCTTACTCCAGGCGGTCCAGGGGCGTTGGCGCTGGCACTATCCCGGCACGCCGTACATGGGCATCGGGGCGGTTTTTCTGAGCTGGGGGCAGGCACAGATTTGGGGTGTCAACCCGGTTACGCTGGTCAGCGGTGGAGTCGTCGCCTGGGCTTTGCTGGTGCTGGCAGTCTTTTTTCTGGGTTGGAGGGTCTTCGGCCGCGCGGTGGCCGTAGGAAGCCTCTGGCCACTGACCTTTGCCTCGACCGGGGTACTCTGGCTCTCGGGGCGGATCACCGGCGGCCATCTGCTGATCGTCGGCTGGAGCGCGGTCGCCTGGATTCTGGTGTATCAAACGCTTACACGATGGAGGCGAACGAACGCAGCGGTTCTTGGCCTCTGGTGCGGGCTGGGGCTCTACCTCGATTCGATGTTCGCAACTACGCTCCTGGGGGTGGTCGTTGGCGGGCTTGCCGGCGTCGTCCGAGCGGTGCTCCGGAAACAGGCGGAGCAAAGAGAAGGCGAGGACCACCAGGGGAGCACTGGGAGTTCACCGACGAGTTCGGAGGCGTCGAAGGTCTTGGTTCTGGCTGTGGCCTTTCTGATCGGGGCCGCGCCGCGGTGGATCGGGACGTGGGTCGATCCTTACGACTCCTACAACGAGCAGTTCGCCGCCAGCCTGGATCGCAGGCTGCTGGTCGAGCACCTGCGGATCCTCTTTTTTGATTGCCTTCCCCGGATGGTTGCCGGCCACCGGATTCCCGGACTTAAAGCCGATCCCGATCTTGCGCTCTTGGGCATAGGCACCCAGCGTCCAGCCGAAGGCAGCCGGAGCGGCACGGACTGGCCGGCCCTAGCGCTCGTGGTTCTCTCTTTGGGGCTTTTCGCCGCGGCGCTCTTGGCCGCAGGCGTGGTCGCGGCAGGGCAGGGCAGTCACAGCCAGCAAGCGGTGGCCGCGGGCATGCTGGCCACGGCGTTGACGCTGTTGGCTGGTTTTCTGGTAAATCGCAACATCTATAATCAGGACAATTACCGCTACCTCGTGCTGCTTCTTTTGCCCTGGTCGATCGGTTCAGGACTCTTGCTGCGGAGGCTTTCCCAATTGCCCCTGGCTGGCCGCTTCGCGGGCTATGCCCTGGCGGTCCTGGTCGCGGCTCTGTTCACGGGCGACGTCCTAGCGTGGTATCGTCGAATGGGCTGGCTCGACGATCGCTGCCGGCCGGTTCTCAAGCGGCTCGAAGATCCGACCGAGTCCTGGCTCCAGAGCCATCCCGAAGTTGGGTCGATCTACGGTAGCTACTGGGACGTCTATCGCCTCTCGTTCCTCACGGGAGGCAGGGTTGTGGGTGTGCCGTTCCCGCTTTTTCCGGATCGGTTCCCGGAATGGTCGGTTATATTGCCGGGAGGGAGGCCCGAGACGCTGCTCGTGCGGTGGACGCCGGAAGGCCATCTGTTCTTGAGCAGGGCAATCGCCGAGGGGGCGGAGGTCCTCTATCAAACTCCGGGACTGAATGTGCTGCATTGGCCCGTGCGCGATGCCGGCAAGACCGCGCGGTAGCGTAGAGATGCTCAAAATGCGCCGGGGATTGCATGCGCCCGGAGGAGCGGTTGTGACAGACGCGGAAGGACGCGAGGAGCACGGCCAAGACTGGTTTGTGAGAACCGGCTGGGGCCGGGGCGACCTGGCGGCCATTTTGATCTGGACCGGCGCGGTCGCCTGGATTTTTAGAGATGCCCTCAGCCTGCGCAGAGCGCTTTTCTATTTCGATATCACCGAGATCAATTTTCCCTATCGCTCGTTTTTCGCCGCTGAGCTGCGCGCCGGCCGGTTCTCCCGCTGGTGTCCCTTACTTTATTGCGGGATGCCGCTTTACAGCGAGAGCCAGGCAGGTTACCTGCACCCGCTGAAGTACTTGCTCTACCCGTGGATGGAGACATGGAAGGCGTTCAACCTGGACATGATCCTGTCGGTCTGGCTGACCGGAGCGGGGACGTATCTCTGGCTCCGCCGGCATGTTCGGCCGGCTGCGGCACTGGCCGGCGCCGCGATCTTCGGGCTGGGCGGATTCACCTGGGCGCACTTGGTTCACACCAGCATGATCAACGCGCTACTGAGCGTTCCTCTGGTCATCTGGGCTCTTGAATGGTCGTGGGAACGAGGGGCGTGGCGAGCGGTCGTCCTGGGAGCCGCGGCACTGGCCTGCCAGGTCTTCGCCGGCCACCTGCAAGACGTTCTGCTGACTTCGGGCATCGTCGCTTGCTATGGACTTTACCGCTTCTTGACGGCCAAGGCTGGCCGCGGCCGGTGGCGCGAGCTGAGCATGGCCGCCGCGACAGTCGCCTTGGGAATCTTGATCTCGGCGGTGCAGTGGATCCCATCGAAGGAGCTCTTGGACCGCTCACCTCGCTCCGGCGGGCTAAGCTACAAGGACCTCACCTACGCCTCCTGGTCGCCCGAGCTGCTGCCGAGCGTCGTCGTTCGCGAAGCGTTCGGTACCAGGGCTCGAGATACGGACTGGATGGATGGTTACTATCCGTATCATGAGATGGACGTCTATCTCGGTCTGGTGGGCCTGGCGCTTGCGGTCATCGGCGCGGGGGGGGTTGGCCTGCGTGATCGCTGGGTGAATTTTTGGGTCGTGCTGGCGGCGGTCGGCGGGCTTTTGATGCTGGGCAAGTACACGTTTCTCTTTGATTATGCCCCCAGGATCCCGGTCCTAGGCAGCGCGCGCGAGCCGGTCCGGTTTCACCTCTGGGTGGCGCTAGCGACGGCCGCGCTGGCCGCTGTCGGTCTTGAGCGGCTGGCGCGGCCGGAACCGGTCCGGCTGCGCGCTGCGCTCATCTGGGTTTCCTTGCTGATCGTCGCGTCGATCCCGATCCTGCTGTACGTTTACCCCGTATTCCGGGACGATCCGGAGCGGTCGGTCACGACTTATCAATTCGATCGCGATCGCTGGCTTGTCCGCCAGTTCGTGCAGTCATCTCTCCGCGACGCGTTGATCTTGCTCGTCGCCTTCGGTGCCTGCATTTATACCAATCGAACCAGTCTGGCCGCGCGGCGGTCCTGGCTCGTCTGGATCTTGCCCGTCTTGATCCTGGCCGAACTACTCGGAGCGCACGCGGAGGACGTGCCGACTGTTCCCCCCAGCTACTGGACTTCGCCCCCGGAGACGGTCCGCTGGCTGAAGGCCGACCCAGGTTTCATACGCCTCTTCGGTGATGGCGATAAGCACTCCGGCGAACCCGGTTACGCATCCGAACCGATCGATTTCATGGCTTCGCGTGATTCCCTGGAATGGAGCCTCTCAGCCGTCTGGGGCCTGGCCACGTCGATCGGCGAGACGCCCATCATTTCGAGCCGACTGCATGATTACTACGATACCGTGACTGTCGGTGCCGGACGGTTCGACTTGGAATGTGTCACCCACGTCGTCATGGGAAAGAGTCTGCGCAGCCTGTTCCAGCCTAATGAACCGGTGGGTGCGGCCTTTATCTATCGTAATCCCAGAGCCATGCCCCGAGTCCGGCTGGCGGGCCGTCCGGTCTACGCCGAAGACCAGGTTCGCGCGATCGCGGCGATGCGCAGGCTGGGTCGGGAGGCATGCCGCCGGCTGGTGGTGGAAGATCCGACCGAACCGATCCCGAGTACAACGGAAGTGACGGGCACAGCGCGGATCGAGACCGAGATTCCCGAGCGGGTGACGATCCAGACCGAGTGCAGGACAGCCTCGTTCCTGGTCCTTGCCGACACGTTCGATCCGGGTTGGAGGGCGACGGTTGACGGCAGCCCGGCACCGATCCGCCCGGCGTACGTGGCGTTCCGGGCCGTCGCCTTGCAGCCCGGCAGCCATACGGTGGTCTTCACCTACCAGCCGGCCGGTTTTGTTCAGGGCCTCTTGTTTAGCGCGTGCGGGCTGGTGGTGGCGATTGGACTCTGGCTGGTCCCCATGCGGCCATCCATGAGGGCAGCGGACCACCGCGACCTCAATCGCGCCGGGCGGTTGCGGTCCGGGCTCGTCTTGACGATCGTGACCATCGTGGCCCTCTCGGCCGTGCAGGTGACGCCGGGAGGGACGCTCAAGCTGCACCAGCGGTGGACCAACAGCTTCCACTGGTTCACCTGGGGGGCCGGAATCAAGGCGATGAAGGAAAACCGCCAGTGAGCCCCGCGAAGGACGGGTCAAGCCGCAGCGTCCCACCTGCGGCAGATCGTTGGCTACGGCCTCGAAGGCCAGCGCGTGGTGAGGGGGCTGCCGTGATCGGTGCGCTGCGGCTGCCGCGGTCTTGCCCAATGGACCAGGAAGTTCGAGCGTGCGAGCACGCCCGCAAGGAAGGGTCTCGCAGGAGGGATTGAATTTCGCCGCCCATTCGCCTAATGTGAGTGACTTAAAGTGTTGACGGATTTCACAATGATGGCCTTCGAGCGAAGGCTGGGGTAGTGGGGCCAGAGATGTCGATCACCAAGGAGAAGAAGACGCAACTGATCGGATCTTTCAAGCGGGATGAGCATGATACAGGCTCTCCCGAGGTGCAGATCGCCCTCCTAACGGGACGCATCAACGACCTGACCGATCACTTCAAGACACACCCGAAGGACCACGCCAGCCGCCGCGGACTGCTCATGATGGTTTCGAAACGGTCCGGCCTGCTGAAGTACCTACGGCTGCACGACCGGAAGAAGTATCTCGATGTGATCAATCGCCTGGGAATCCGCAAATAAGCAGGTTTCCGCACTGCGAGGTCGCGAAACTTTCGCAGCAGGCACCACGCGGTCGCCGCGGAATCGCGGCAAGGATTGTGGTTGCTAGGCCAGGGCAACTGAGGCGAACGAACTTCACGCCTTTTCGCTGCCAACACGTTGATTCAGGATTCTTGTGACAATGAGCCCGGTGTTTTTCGTGGGCGCGCGACTTGGGTGTGTCTCCGGGGAATCGAGCCTGCCCTGTTTGAAAAATCGCCGGCAGGCCACTGCTCTTCCTGGGAATTCACGCCGGTTCGTTCTGGAAGACCCTAAATCCCGGAGCGTGCCAACCCGGTGGCCCGGGCTTGTCCCTCATTCTCATTCTTGTCGCGTCGCCTGGGGGTGGCGCTTTAGGTAGCATTCCATGTCCAGTACCGTGATCGCTCGCAAGATCGTCGAACGAACCATCGGGAACAAGAAGATCAGCCTCGAGACCGGTCTTCTGGCCAAGCAGGCCAGCGGGGCCGTTGTGGTGCGGATCGGCGATACCATGTCGCTGGTGGCCACCATGGCCGCGCCGGGCCGCGAGGGGCTCGATTTCTTTCCCCTGACCGTGGACTATCGCGAAAAGACTTATGCCGCGGGCAAGTTTCCCGGCGGCTTCATCAAGCGTGAGGGGCGGCCGAGCACCAGGGAGATTCTGACGGCCCGCCTCATCGACCGGCCGATCAGGCCCCTTTTTCCGGACTGGTATCGCGACGAGGTGCAGATCCAGGCCGGACCGATCTCGGCCGATCGCCAGAACGATCCCGATGTCCCGTCGATGATCGGCGCGTCGGCCTCGCTTCTGCTCGCCCGGGTGCCGTTTCAGGGGCCCGTCGGTGCGGTCCGGCTGGCGCGGATTGAGGGCCAGCTTATCGCCTTCCCCACCGCGCTGGAAATTGAGAAGAGCGACCTCGACCTGGTTGTGGCGAGCACTTCGAGAGCCGTGGTGATGATCGAAGGCTTCGCCGAAGAGTTGCCCGAGCCCGAGATGGCCGACGCCATCATGATGGCGCATCACCTCAACCAAGAGGTTATTCAGCTCCAGTTCGACCTGCTCGAGTCCGTCGGCCTGCCGATTCCCGAGCCTGTGCCGGCGCCGGCCGACCCCCTCCGCCAGCTCCTCTACGATCGCTACCAAGAGCAGATCAGAGATGCCAAGCAGATCGTGCTCAAGCAAGAGCGCAACGCGGCCACCAAGACCCTCCTCGACCGGGTGGTGAAGGAACTCTGCTCGCAGGACGGGGCACCGGCTTCCTCGCCGTATGGCGCTGCAGGCCAAGAGGATACCGAGCCGATCACGCCGGGGCGCGTCAAGTCGGCCTTCGCGGCGGTCGAGGAGCGGGTCGTTCGCGAGCTGATCCTCGACGGTAAACGACCCGACGGCCGCGGCCCGCGCGACTTGCGGGCCATCCGCTGCGAGGTCGGCCTCTTGCCCCGGGCGCACGGCTCGGCCCTCTTCCAGCGTGGTGAAACCCAGGCGCTGGTCACCACCGTCCTGGGCACCTCCGCCGACGAGCAGCGGATTGACGGGATCATGGACGAGTACAGCAAGAAGTTCATGCTCGACTACAACATGCCCCCTTTCGCCGTCGGCGAGATCCGGCCAATTCGCGGGCCGGGCCGGCGCGAGATCGGCCACGGCGCCTTGGCCGAGCGGTGCGTCGCCTCCATTCTGCCCGACCCCGCCCGGTTCCCGTATACGATCCGGGTGGTCTCCGACATCCTCGAATCCAACGGGTCCAGCTCGATGGCCTCGGTCTGCGGGGCCACGCTGAGCCTGATGGACGCGGGCGTGCCGATCTCCGACCCGGTGGGGGGAATCTCGATCGGCTTGGTGCAGGACGAGGCCAGCGGCCGGCACGTCCTTCTCACCGACATCATCGGCGACGAGGACCACTTCGGCGACATGGACTTCAAGGTCGCCGGAACCCAGCGCGGTGTGACCGGGATCCAGCTTGACCTCAAGAACAAAGGGATCACCGAGCCGATCATCCGTGAGACCCTGGAGCAGGCGCACGAGGCCCGGCTGGAGATCCTGCGGGCCATGCTGCGGTCGATCAAGCGGCCGCGCGAGGAGATCTCGGCCAACGCGCCGCGGCTCATCCAGATCCAGATCAATCCCGAGAAGATCGGACTGATCATCGGACCCGGCGGCAAGACCATACGCCGGCTCCAGGAAGAGACCGGCGCCAAAATCGACATCGAGGACACCGGCGTGGTGACCCTCTCCAGCCAAGACGCCGCCGGCGCCGAGGCCGCCCGCGACAAGATCGTGGCCATGACCGAGGGGGTGCAGATCGGCCGAATCTACGAGGGCCGGGTCACCTCGATCAAGGAGTTCGGCGCGTTCGTCGAGATTCTTCCAGGCAAGGATGGATTAGTGCACATAAGTGAGCTGTCCGACGGCTATGTCGCCAGTGTGACGGACATCTGCCGCGTCGGCGACCCGATGCTCGTCAAGGCCATCGCGGTGGACGACCAGGACCGGGTGAAGCTCTCACGCAAAGCAGCGCTGGCCGAGCGCGGCCAGCCGGACGAGTTCGCGTCCCGGACCCGTCCGGCCGCTGCTCCTCCGACGGACCGGCCCAGTAGCGCTGGTCCGCCCCGCCGCGCCCCCGCCGCTGATCCCGGTCGCGACCGCGGCTTTCCCCCCGATCGGGACCGCGATCGCGATCGGGACAAGGACCGCGACCGGGACAGGGACCGTGATCGCTCCGGACCACGCGGCCCTTCCCGGCCGTAAGAACGAAGTCACTCTCCTCGTACCGCCGCGCGGTGCATTACCGCAGCCAGCCGGCAGACGCCGGCTTGCTCCCGCTTGAAGTCCAGCTCATGTTGCGGACCGATCTCATGGCCCATTCTGTCGCCCAGACCGCGACCGACGGCCCCCTGGAGCTCCCGGGCCAACCCCCCTCTGCGCGTCTGTCGGAAAATCCCCGTGTTGAGCGTGTCTGCCAACCGCCGGGAAATCCGCATTCTCCTGGACCCGACGTAAGGGGGGCGGGAGCCGAGACCGCAGGGTCGGAGCCGGCCTGCGGGCCCATCGAAACCGAAGCCACGAGGCGCCTTCGCGCCCAGTACGCCGAGATTTCGCAGCTTGCTGGCGGCCTGGCCCACGAGATCCGCAACCCGCTTTCGACCTTGTCCTTGAACCTTGACCTCTTGGCCGAGGAATTTCCGGCAGCCGAGTCCCCTCGCGACCGCCGAATCGTCCAGCGGATCGTGCGCCTGAAGCGCGAAATTCAGCGGCTGCACGATATCGTGGACAACTTTCTCCGCTTCGCTCGCGTCCAGGATCTGAATACCGCACCGGCCGATCTGAATGCCCTGGTCGAAGAGCTCTGCGATTTCTACGAGCCGCAAGCAGCGACCCAGGGGATCGTTGTGCGCACCTACTTCGCCCCCGGACTGCCCCCCTTGGCGATCGACGCCGACCTGTTCAAGCAGGCCGTGCTCAACCTGATGCTCAACGCCCAGCACGCCATGCCCGACGGGGGCGAGCTGATCATGACAACCCGGCATGACGGCAGCTCGGTCGCCCTCGACGTCACCGACACAGGGGTGGGCATGACCGAGGCGGTCCTCACCCGGATCTTCGATCCGTTCTTCTCGACCCGCTCCGGTGGCAACGGGCTGGGCCTGCCGACCACTCGGCGGATCATCGAGGCGCACGGCGGCAGCATTGAGGTTCAAAGCGTCCCGGGCAAGGGGTCGAGGTTCTCCGTCCGGCTGCCGGTGATGGTGCAAGAAGAACCGGTCCCGGGCGCGCCAGGTTCACGCTGAGCCATAGGTCTGCCTTAACTCGGTGGAACGCACTTTGCCTTCCTCTCGGCGGATCTGAGAAGGGAAACGATGACGTTCAATGAACTCGTCCGCCAGATCCAAGTCCATGGCTATTGCCTTATTCGCGAGAAAGGCTCGGTCCGTTATTACGCTAAGGAAGGCTGTGATCAGGTGATACGAATCGACTATCATGGGTCGAAGGAGGTGCCCACTGGAACCTGCCGCGCCATTCTCAAAGCAGCCGGAATCTCGAGGAACTAGGAGCCGTCCCGTGCTTGAGCTGCCCTACTGCCTCGTCATCGAAGCCACGGATGAGCCCGACTATTTTGGTTTCTACTCCCCTGACCTGGAGGGATTCACTGGAATCGGCCATTCCGTCGAAGACTGTCTCTACCAGGCAAAATGGGGCATGCGGGAGTTCGTGCAGCTCTTGGCGGAGCGGAACATTCCGATTCCCCCGAGAAGGCAAGAACCCACAGTGATCATAATGAACATGAAGCGAGACGAGGAATCTCCTTCGCTCGAACAGAACATACGATAACACCCAACAGTACAAAGACTTCTCAAGAACGAAGACTGGAGAGAGGCTGCCGAAGCGGCCATCGCATATTACCTTCACGGGGTTCCTTCTCGCGTTAAAGCTTGGGAAAAGTCGAGGACTTGGAAACAAGTTGAGACGGTTTTCGAACAGGCACGCCAGCCCCGAGCGTTCATTCCGTAAGTGGGGTCAGCCACGGGCTGGCTCGGTTAGTTTGCGAGCGTTCTGGTTCTGCGAAATCGAGCGATCTCTCGGTCGCATGGCGATGCGTCGAATGGATGGTCGGGCAGGTACCGATGGACCAGCAGATCCGCGTCCTGGTGGTTGACGACGACGAACCTCACGCCGAGGCCGTGGCCGAGAGCCTCAAGCGTGTCGGCTATGAGTGCGTCGTGGCCACCAGCGGGCGCGAGGGGCTGCGGATGATCGAGGAGCAGACCTTCGATATCGTCATCACGGACCTGATCATGGACGGGGTCGGCGGCCTGGAGATTTTGAATAAGGCCAAGCGCGAGTTGCCCGACGCCGAGGTGGTGATCCTCACCGGCCACGGTACGATCAAAACGGCCGTCACCGCCATGCAGTCAGGCGCTATGCACTACCTGACCAAGCCGCTGGATATCGGCGAGCTTCGAGCCGTGGTCGACAAGGCCTCGCAGACGCTGCGGCTGGCTCGGTCGAACATCGAGCTGCAAAAGCAGCTCAACGAGAAGTTCGGCTTCGAAGGAGTCATCGGCAACTCGCCGGCCATGCACACCGTCGTCGCCCGTCTGCGCCAGATCGCGGCGACGTCGGCGTCGGTGTTGATCACCGGCGAGAGCGGCACCGGCAAGGAATTGGTCGCCAAGGCGCTGCACAACAACAGCCCTCGCCGGTACAAGCCGTTCGTCGCGCTGAACTGCGCCGCCCTTTCGGACAACATTCTCGAGAGCGAGCTTTTCGGGCACGTCCGGGGGGCGTTCACCGGGGCCGATCGCGAGCGCAAGGGCTGGTTCGAGCATGCCAACGGCGGCACGCTCTTTCTCGATGAGGTGGGCGACATTCCCTTGAGCACGCAGGTCAAGCTCCTCCGCGCCCTGGAAAGCGGCGAGATCGTGCGAGTGGGCACCAATGAGCCGATCAAGGTCAACGTGCGCTTGATTTCGGCCACCAACCGCGACTTGTCCGAGGCCATCGCCGCGGGTGAATTCCGCCACGACCTTTACCACCGTCTCAAGGTCGTTAGCGTCAAGCTGCCCCCCTTGCGCGAACGGCGTGAGGATATCGATCTCTTGATCGATCATTTCCTCAAGGACTTCATGACCTCGCACGGCAGGAAGATCACGGCCATCACGCCCGCCGCGCGGAAGGTCTTGCGCCAGCATTCCTGGCCCGGCAATGTCCGCGAGCTGAAGAACGTCATCGAAAGCATGGTGGTCATCGACACCGATGGAGTGCTCGACATCGACGACCTCACCGAGGACCTTCAAGCGTCCTCGACGTCAGCCCCGGCCGAGCCCGAAGCGGCCGGATCATCTCTGGTGGGCAAGGCGCTTGAGGAGATCGAGCGGCATTACATCACCCAGACCTTGAAGCTCACCGGCGGCAACCGCGAAGAAGCAGCGCGGCTTCTGGGTATCGGCGAACGGACGCTCTATCGCAAGCTCAAGGAATATGGCGGCGGATAAGCCAAGGTCGCGAACAGGGGAATTTCCATGAATCATTACCTGACCGCCATCATTCATCGTGAAGGCGATGGCTATGTGGCCCTCTGTCCCGAGCTGGACATCGCCAGCCAAGGCGACTCCATCGAGGGAGCGCGGGACAACTTGAAAGAGGCCGTGCAGCTCTTCTTCGAGTGCGCATCGCCCGCGGAAAGCGAGCGACGATCCTTCCAGGAGACGTTCGTGACGCGGCTCGAGGTGACCGTTGGGTAAGCTACGCGTCCTGTCCGGCCAGGATGTTTGTGCTATTCTGGCACGGTACGGTTTCGTTGAAGTGCGTCGGAAAGGCTCCCATATCGTAATGCAGGCCCGGAACGAATCAGGAACGACGACCGTTCCCGTGCCCGACCACAAAGAGCTGCGATTCGGTACCCTCCGCTCGATCATTCGCCAGTCCGGCGTCCCGACCCCTGAGTTCGAAGTCGGGTGAGGCTTGGTTCTCACAGTGTCTCCATTGACGTAATATCTAGATTCCGAGACGTCCACAATCGGCAACGAGCCTCACGCCATCCAACCACCTTGAATCTCGCGTGATCGCATCCTCGGAGGAGGTGAGGGCTGTCAAGCCATCGAGCCGCTAACACTTGTACATCCAGACTTCCCGCGGAGTGATTCATCATGCCCCTATTGACACCAAGCTTCCTCCCCGGCCGGTCCGCGGGTCTCTGTGCAGCGATCCTCTTGGGCTCGGCTCTCCTGGTGCCGAGCGCCCTCGCGCAGAACGAGCTGCCCCGGTCCAGCGCAGAGCTGGTCGGGGTCTCGTCGCAGCGGTTGAGGCGAATTCCCGAAGCGATCCAGCGGCACATCGATGAGCATCACATCTCAGGTGCAGTGACGCTGCTGGCGCGCAAGGGGTTTGTCGTCCACTTCCAGGCGCAAGGCCTGGCCGACCTGGAGTCGAGTCGGCCGATGACCCGGGAGACGGTCTTCAAGATGGCTTCATCGACCAAGCCAGTCACCGGTGTGGCGATCATGATGCTCGTCGAGGAAGGGAAAGTGCGCCTCTCCGACCCGGTCTCGCGGTTCATCCCCGAATTCAAGGAGATGAAAGTGGCCGTTGCCAAGGAGGGGTCGTCCGATATCGAGCTGGTGAAGGCTGAGCGGGAGCTTACCATCCGCGACCTGCTGACGCATACCTCGGGATTGGCCAGCGGTGGGCCGGGCACGCACAAGGGTTCCCCGGAGACGCTCTGGCCCAAGGCCGACGACACCCTCGGTTCGCACGTGCCGCACTTCGCGCATCTGCCGCTGGATTTCCAGCCTGGCAGCAAGTGGCAGTACAGCGGACTGGCGGGGATCGATACCCTGGCACGCGTCGTCGAGATCGCCTCGCGACAGTCCTTCGATCAGTTCCTGCAAAAACGGATCTTCGAGCCCCTGGGGATGACTGATACCTTTTTCGTGGTGCCCGAGGACCGCAAAGACCGCACGGCCACGATCTACCGCACCGGTGCCAAAGGTCTCGAACACAGTGATCTTACGCTCAATTTCCCCAAGACCTATTTCTCAGGCGCGGGGGGGCTCTCGTCGACGGCCGCCGATTACTTCCGGTTCGGCCAGATGCTGCTCAACCGCGGCACGCTCGACGGCCATCGGCTGCTTGCTCCTCGGTCCGTCGAGGTCTTCTCGGCCAACCACGTCGGCGACTTCTTCACAGGCCAGCTCGGCCGGCCCAAAGGCATGGGCTTTGGCCTGACGGTGGAAATCGTCGAAGATCCGGTCGAGGCCGGCACTTACCGCTCCGCCGGCAGCTTCGGCTGGGATGGCGCCTTCGGCACCCACTTCTGGGTCGACCCTGAATCACAGGTGGTCGGCGTCCTCATGATCCAGACCTCCGTCGGCCGCTTGGTCCAGCGCGACTTCGAGACGGCCGTCATGCAGGCGATCGTGGAGTGAATGGCCATTGAGGCGGCCAATACACAGCGCGATAAGACGCCACAGATGCGGAAACGGAAGATTGGCCACCGATCGGAAAGGACTAGCTACAACTGAAGCGAAAGACAATGAGCCACGGATGGATTCGGATTCACACGGATAAGAGCGAAGAGTGGTAGTGAGTAAGGATGAGATTGAGTGAGGAGGGCTTTGCGTCTGTATGAAAAGGCCGCAAACCAAAGCTTCGCCGGCTCCCCTCGGCCTTGTTCACGGGCGGTGGAATGGCAGATAAACGACCTGGTTCAACCATTCCGAGGGATCTGATGCCTGGGCGATGAGCGTGAGGTCTTCCACGAACATTCCGATTGTTCCCCGAAGCTGATGGCCGAACGCGAGCCCGGCAAAAGCCTTCGAGTCAGCCTGCCACTGTTCTGCGAGGAACTTGAACCGGATGTCCTGCGTGAAAACGAGCCGTCCAATAACCGTGGCACGGGCTAGAAGCACTTCATCCGGCACACTATCGTGCCCGTCTTCCTGGGCGGTAAGGACGTCAACACCTCTTCGACGCAGTTGATGTGCGATGGCCCGCGGAGCATGAACGTCAAGGTAAAGCTTGACAGGCACTTATCGAGCCTTGCCCGCAAGCGCGGATAGGCGGATGGCTACCGCCGGCTGAGGCCTGGTAAGGCCGTCTCGCTCCAGGCCGGCCAGTTCCTCCCGGATCTCCTGGTCGATCTCGTTACTGTGGTCGTAATAGTAGGCCATCGCGGCATGGGCCTCGGCGAGCCTCAGGCCCTCGTGCTGACGGCACATCTCCTCCGGTGACCACCCGTAGGCTAGGTAGTCCATAACGATCTGGGCCACGCGGATCCTGGGAGCACGTTGCAGGCGTGCGGGCTGACCGTTCTGCTTCTCGATGTGGGGATACCCGAGGCCTACCATGGTGCCATCCTCCGTAACACCTTCTCCAATGAGCATTGTACCCGACTTTCTCGATCTCGCCACCATCCTCCTCTTTCTGTACGCAAGATCAGCAAGTAAAATGATCTTGGCGGCGAGGGCTGCTAGAACAGGGAGGCTGATGGCATGGGCGTAATCCGTCAGTTGCCGCCGTCGGTCGTCAACCAGATCGCCGCGGGCGAGGTGGTGGAGCGGCCGTCGAGCGTGGTCAAGGAGTTGCTCGAGAATGCGATCGACGCCGGGGCGACCCGGGTTGATGTCAGCGTCGAGCGCGGGGGCAAAGACTTGGTGCGGGTCGCCGACAACGGCGCGGGGATTGCCCCGGAAGACTTGCCGCTGGCGTTCTTGCCTCACGCCACCAGCAAGCTAGCGGATGTCGAAGACCTGTACAAGGTGCGTACGCTCGGCTTTCGCGGCGAGGCCCTAGCGGCGATCGCCGAGGTTTCCCGGGCCCGCTGCCAGAGCCGCCAGGAGGGGGCGCCGGGAGGCTCGGAAATCACCATCGAGGCAGGCGTCGCCGGGCCTGTCAAGCCCTGCGGCTGCCCGCCTGGAACCGTGATGGAGGTCCGCAACCTCTTTTTCAACACGCCGGTGCGGCGGACGTTCCTCAAGTCGGACACGACCGAGGCCGGACACGTCGCCGAGACGTTCGCGCGGATCGCAATTGCCCATCCCGAAGTTCACTTCAGCTTTCGCTCCGGCGGCAAGATCGTCCACGACTTGCCCCCGGTTTCCGGCATGCGCGAGCGGATCGCCGTCTTCTTTGGGCGCGAGCTGGCCGAGTCGCTTCTGTGGGTGGAGGGCCGGCTGGACCGGATTCACCTCTGGGGCTACGTCGCCCACCCCTCCCAGAGCCGGTCCAGCACCAAGGGGCAGTTCCTGTTCCTGACCGGGCGCTACGTTCGCGACCGTTCGCTGGGCCACGCTTTGGGCGAAGCCTACCGCGGCCTCCTCATGGTCGGACGCAACCCGGTCGCGTTTCTGCACCTGGACATTCCGCCCGAAGAGGTCGACGTGAACGTTCACCCGACCAAGATCGAGGTCCGCTTCCGCGACCCCCAGCGCGTTTACAGCCACCTGCTCTCCACGCTCCGCCAGACGTTCCTGGCAAGCGATCTGCATGCGCGGCTGCAGGCGGCCCAGGAGCAGCCGGCGGAAGCCGTCGCCAGCGTGGCTCCTTCGCATATTCTCGAGAACGGTGGAACCACGACAGGTCCGGCCGGTGCGAGCACTTTGGGCTCTCGGCCCGGCTCCTCCTTCGAGCTTTCCGGCAAGGCGCCTGACCGCCAGACCGTCGCCTCGTGGTTCGAGCCCGCGCCGAGCTCGGCCATCCCCACGATTCCGGAGTCCGTCGGCCGGGTCCCACCGCCGGAGTGGTCGCGATCTCTCCCAGGCCGGTTCGAATTCGCGGCGGGCGACTCGTTCGATGAGTTCGCCAACCCCGGCGCCGAGCCGTCTTCGGCACGGCAGGAGCTGCCCCGGGTTCGAGAGTCGAGCTTCACGGAAACCGCCCAGCCGGTGACCGACAGCTCGGCGGCCGACAAGGCCGGCGAATCCGCCGCCGAGCCAGGCTCCGCCACGACCGTTCGCAAGGCTATCCAGATGCACGATAGCTACCTGATCGCCGAGACCAACGACGGCATGATGGTCATCGACCAGCACGCGCTGCACGAGCGAATTTTGTACGAACAGCTTCGCCAGCGGGTCTCCAGCGGTAAGGTGGAATCACAGCGACTGCTGGTTCCCGAGCCGGTGCATCTGACCCCCGGCGAGGCCGCGGCGATCCTTGAGCAGACCGAGCTCTTGGCCGAGCTTGGCCTGGAGGTCGAAGATTTCGGAGGTGACACGATCCTGGTTCGATCCCTGCCCGCCATGCTCTCGCACCTGGCTGTCGACCGCTTGCTGCGCGACCTCGCCGAACACTTGCAGACGCAGCCGATTCCGCCCTCCCGCGACGCGCTCTTGGCCGAGATCTTGCACATGGTCGCCTGTAAAGCCGCCGTGAAAGCCGGCGATCGGCTCGGCCCCGAAGAAATCGCCGCCCTGCTCGAGCGGCGCCACCTCGTGGCCGACTCGCACCACTGCCCGCACGGCCGGCCCACGGCGCTGGTGTTCACCAAAGCCGAGCTGGAGAAGCAGTTCGGGAGGGTGTAGCGAATAGGCGGCAGTGGGCAGTGGGCAGCAATTGTCAGAGCCGGAAGCAGCAGCGACGGCCTCATCACAATCATACCGAAGCCAGCGATGAGCATGGAACGAGAGGTCCATCGCTGACGCTTCCGGCACTGATGGTGACTCCCCAATCACTGCCCAATACCCAGGCCGCCTACTCACGAACCCGCAGACTCCCCCTTTCATCGGATGTTTCTGGTACCGTAGAATCATTCTTCTCTTCGGTTCGCCCGTGGGTGATCGTGCGTATGCATGCTGCGGATGAGGGGTGAGCGACCAATCGGGGGCCTTGCGGGCTATGATCTGCGTGACGATTGGGCGGGGAAGGCACTTGTCGCTGGCCGAGGAGTGGGACGAAGCGGCCAAGGCGGGCGCGGATCTGGTCGAGCTTCGTATTGACTGCCTGCGGCGCGAGCCGGACCTGAAGCGCATCCTCAAGGCTCGCCCCACGCCGCTGGTCTTCACGATTCGCCGCGGGGCTGATGGCGGCCTCTGGAGTGGAACCGAAGAGAGGCGTCAGCAGCTCTTGCGAGAGGCGATTGCCCTTGGCGTCGACTATGTCGATCTCGAACACGACATCGCCGCCAAGATCCGCCGATTCGGCAAGACCAAACGGATCGTCAGCTATCACAACCTGAAGAAGACGCCCGTGGATGTCCAGGACGTCGCCGAGCAATGCGAGGAGCTGGACCCGGACATCGTCAAGATCGCCACCGCGGCGGGGAGCCTCGAAGACGCGTCACGCGTGCTGAGCCTGGGGGTGACGGGGAAGTTCCCGACGATCTCCATCGCCATGGGCGAGGCCGGGTTCTTCACGCGGATCTTGGGCGCCAAGTTCGGCGCTCCCTTTACGTATGCCGGCTTCAATCCCGAGCGTGTCTTCGCCGCTGGCATGCCCCAATTCCCGGTCTTGAGACGCGATTATTGTTATGACCAGATCGATTCCCAAACCGAGGTTTACGCAGTCGTCGGCGACCCGATCCAGCAAAGCTTGAGCCCGGCAATTCATAACCCGGCGTTTCGCCACTTGGGCTTAAACAAGGTCTTGGTGCCGATCCTGGTTCCCCGCGGCGAGCTGGGAACCTTTCTCCGTGAGCTTTCGTGGCTGAAGATCAAGGGATTTAGCGTCACGATTCCTCACAAAGAAGCGGTTGTGCCCTTGCTCCAGCAGAAGGATGGGGCTGTCGAGCGGACCGGGTCGTGCAACACGGTCGTCTTCGAAGCCGGCGGCCGGCTCATCGGCTATAACACCGATTATCGCGCTGCTCTTGACTCACTGGAAGCGGGCATGGGAGGGATCGGCAAGACGGAATCGGACAGTCCGCTGATCGACAAGCAGGTCTTGATCTTGGGGGCAGGAGGAGTTGCCCGGTCGTTGGCGTTTGGACTCTTGGACCGGGGAGCTCACGCGACGATCACCAACCGGCACGACGAGCGTGCCAAGGCGGTGGCCGAGGAGGTTGGCTGCCGCCTGGTTACCTGGTCCCAGCGTGCTACGTCCATCGCCGATGTGGTCATCAATTGCACGCCCGTGGGAATGCACCCGCACGTGGACGACACGCCGCTTCCCCCGTCGGCGTTTTCCAGGCCCGGGATCGTGGTCTTCGACACGGTGTACCACCCCGAGCACACGATGCTCCTGAAGCTAGCGCACGAGTGCCGGGCCACGACCGTCACCGGGGTCGACATGTTTCTCAGGCAGGCTGCGCACCAATTCAAGATTTACACCGGAGCGGACGCTCCCATCGAGCTGATGCGCGACTCGCTCAAGCGGAAGCTCGGGCCGATACGCGAAGAATGATAACCTCTCCGCATGCAACAGACCGGCTGCCACGCGGCAGGGGACTGGCCCTGGTGGGCTATCGCGGCTCGGGAAAATCGACCGTCGGCAAGATCGTGGCCAGTCGTCTGGGCCGCCCGTTCCTGGACGCCGACCTGGAACTGGAAGCTCGCGCAGGACAGTCGATCAGCTCGATCTTCGCCGGCCAGGGCGAGCCAGCCTTCCGGGACCGTGAAGAAGGGACTCTGGCAGAGCTGGTGCGAAGCCATCCCGACGCCGTCCTGGCCACCGGCGGCGGAGCCGTGCTGCGGGCCACCAACCGTCGACTCCTGGCGCACTTTGGCTTTGTCGTCTGGTTGCAGGCCGATCCCGATGAGCTCATCCGGCGGCTGGAGACCGACATCCATGCTGTCGCCACGCGTCCGCCGCTGACGGCGGCCGGCACCCTGGCAGAGGTCGCCGCCGTGCTCCACGAGCGCCAGCCGCTCTATGCCGAAGTGGCCGCTGCCGTCATCGCGACGCTCAACCGCACCCCTGACGAGATTGCCGAGCAGATTCTGCAAATCTGGCCCCGCTGAGAACCTGGCCGCGAAGTCGAAATGGGAGGACGCTCGATCGTGCTTGACATGGGACCGGTGCTCTGGTTGATCGGCGGCTTCGTCTTCGTGGTCGGCACCGTCGTGGGCAGCTTCCTCAATGTCTGCATCTACCGAATTCCCTGGGAAAAAAGCGTCATCTGGCCAGCCTCTCGGTGTCCCCGCTGCTTCACGGCGATCTCGGCCCGGGACAACATCCCGATTTTAAGCTGGCTGGTGCTGCGGGGAGAATGCCGGGAGTGCGGCTTGCCGATCTCACTGCGCTATCCCCTCGTCGAATTGCTCGTCGGACTTCTGTTCCTGGGCGTTTACGTGGTCGATGTCGTTTACGGACCGCGGGGACGCTATGGCTACGACATCGGGCTCCCTTTGTGCACGCTCGGATACCATGCCCTGCTGGTGGCCTTACTGGTCGCGGCGACGTTCATCGACTACGACCTGTTCATCATTCCTGATCAGGTCACGGTCACCGGCATGGCTCTGGGAATTGGCCTGGGGACGCTCGTGCCGCGGATTCGGCCGGAACCGTCCCACGCCACGTCGCAGCTCGCTGGGCTCTGGATCGGAGTTCTGGGTCTCCTGGTGGGCGCGGGGCTGACGCAGGGTATCCGCCTGGCCGGAACGGCTGCCTTCCGGCGTGAGGCCATGGGCTTTGGCGACGTGACGCTCATGGGCATGATTGGTGCATTCTTGGGATGGCAGGCGGCTGTGTTCAGCCTCTTCGCAGGTGCTTTCTTCGGACTGGCGCATGCCTTCTGGAAACTCTGGATTCTCTTGAAAAAGAAGATCTTCCGCCAAAAATTAACGAGCAGCGACCGGGAACTCCCTTTCGGTCCTTATTTGAGCATGGGGGCCGTGACGCTTTTGCTCGCCTGGCCATGGTTCTGGCACGACTGGGGCCGGATCCAGTTCGGTACGATCGCCTGGCTGTTCTGGCGGATGCTGGGTGTCAATCTCCCGTTGCCGGACTGAGAAAGTGTCCCGCGGTTGCCTCGAACGTCCGCAGACGGAGGGGAATATGGCTTACCAATACAAGCGAAGACTTTCCATTTTCCGCAATCTCTGGGTGTACCGAAGGCTCATTGGCTCGGCCATCTTGCTGGGACTGATGCTCTGGTTCATCTGGGCCAACGACGCGTCTGTGACAGTGGCCTTCCCGTTTCGGCTGGGACATCTGGACAGCTCACTGGGTGTCGTGATCCTGCTCTCGGCTGTCTTTGGCGCTCTGATCTCGATTCTGATCATGACGGTCATCGCCGCCGCGCGTAAGTTTCGCGGTCCCCAGGACTCGCCCGATCCTGTGTCCGATAAAAGCCTTGAGGAAGATCGGCCGCCCGCTGACTACGCCGCCAAGACGACTGAAGGCTTCTCCGGGGCGCGGTGGTCAAGTTGACACCGGAGCCAGCGACGGCCCTGCCTGCCCGTCAGGTTTCCTCATTTTCCCCCGCGAGCCCAGTTTGCGTCCTTGATGGGCCGGGACCGTAGGAATGGAAAAGGCCGCAACATTCCCTCCCCGGATGGTCGAAAAGACATGGTGTGTCTCTGGCGAGAAGCCCGGGCAAACCTTGTCGGCGGAATTCGGTGAACCTCCTCTTTTCCCATGCCCCAGAGCGACGGGTATCGCAGGCCGCTGGCCGGCAACCAGGGCGTGGCGACTTGCCGATCCCTGCGCGACGACTTTTAAGGCGCCCCGGGCGATCCGGTTGGCTGGTCGCCCTCTTGGTCGCGACTGCGGGTTGCGCCGGTCGTGACGGTCTGCTATTGGGCGGATCCTCTCCCGGGGAGATGAAGACGGCGCTCAGCCACCTTCAATTTGAGAACGAGCAGCTCAGGACCGAGGTCGCTAAGCTCAAGGAGGAAAACCGCGGCTTTGAGGACCGCCTGGTCCAGGAGCAGATTCACAACGGTGACCTGGCGGCCCAGCTCGATGACGTCCGCAACGCGCTGCGAGATCGGGGCGTCGACCCGGAAACGAGGTTAGGCTCACGCGGTCGCGAGCTCAGGTCGGACGAACCTGACGAGCCGGTGACGCGTCCCCGCATGCTGCCGGCTGGCCGGACCGGAAAGAAGCCCCGCAAGCCCCCGGCCGCGAGTATTTCCGGCGACCTCGACAACTTGCCCCGGGCCCCGGACGATCGCCAGCCGGACGACACGATCTCGCTCAAGACCTCCGATACCACCCCCTCGCGCGGCGCGATTCCCGGTGACTCCGCGAGCGTCCTGGGCGGCAGCGGCTCGCTGCGCTGGCATCCGGTGGCCAGCGGTTCCGACTTTGACGATATGTCCCGACGTTAGCGCGGTATTATACCTTCTCCCGCCGGGAGAAGGTGCCAGGCAGCGGCGGTTGAGGGCCCTTGGCTCTCGCTCCTGGATACGTAGTTCCCTCATCCGGCCTTCGGCCACCTTCTCCCAGGTGGGAGAAGGGAAGACGATGCCTTCTCCCGCCGGGAGAAGGTGCCGGGCAGCGGCGGTTGAGGGCCCTTGGCTCTCGCTCCTGGATGCGCCATTCCCTCATCCGGCCTTCGGCCACCTTCTCCCAGGCGGGAGAAGGAAAGGGCCCTTCCCGCCTACAAGTAAGCCCTCGTTGCGGTCACGGCGGGCCCGATGATACGATTCGACCCGGACCATCACCAGCAGAGACCGGGATCAGTCGCTATGATCGTGATCATCGATTACGGAATGGGCAATCTGCGGAGCGTTCAGAAGGCGATCGAGGCCGTGGGCCAGGCGGCCCTCGTGACCGCCGACCCCGACCGCGTGCGGGCTGCGAGCCATGTCGTCCTGCCCGGCGTGGGTGCTTTTGCCGACGCCATGGCCGAGCTAAGCCGGACCGGGCTGGGCGAGGCATTTGCCGATGCCGTCCACTCCGGCAAGCCGTGCCTGGGCGTTTGCCTGGGTCTCCAGCTCCTCTTCGATTCGAGCACCGAGGATGGCGAGCACCAGGGCCTTGGCCTGCTCCCCGGTCGAGTCGTCCGGTTCACGGCCCAGCCGGGACTGAAGATCCCTCACATGGGCTGGAACACGCTCCAGGTGCAGAGGCCCGTGCCTTTGCTTGAGGGACTCGAGCCCGAGCCCTCGGTCTACTTCGTGCACTCCTATCACGCGGTCGCCAGTCGCCCCGATGATGTGGCCGCCGTGGCGCTTTATCCCGAGCCTTTTGCGGCCATCGTCTGGCGCGACAACCTGATGGCCTGCCAGTTCCATCCCGAGAAAAGCCAGCGCGTCGGCCTGGCGATGTACGCCAACTTCACGCGGCTGTGAGCTGCCCCGCCTTGCGACCTTTGCAGGTCTTGCCGACCTTATCGATTGTTCCGCGGCGAAATTTTCGCTGGGAGTAGGACATTTTGGGACATCGCCGGGTCCCCCGGCAGTTCTGGTCACGCGGAACGAGCGCACTCCATCTACGATAATCTTACGACATGACGATCGTTTTGATCGTCTGGGTGGCCGGGTCGGAGCGCAACGACGCCCCGGGGCGGTTGCCGAAGGACCGGGGCATTCTGCCCCGGCCACCCGACTGCTCCGGGGGAATTGAGCACGGTGGCCCTGGAACTTGATCCCCCGAATCCCCGGTTATTTCAACTGGTCGAGCAGTTCGCCCGCCTCATCGTAGGCGACCTTGTAGGTATAGTCGGGCGGGCCGTCGCAGGTGGCCAGGCGGCGCGCCTCGGTGGCGTGCTGGCGGGCGGTGGTCTTGTCGCCGCGGGCGAGGGCGAGCTTGGCCAGCTCGAGGTGAGCGTCCGCGCCCTGGAGGACGTCGCCGCTGCGCTCGGTGATCACCAGCGCCTCCTCGGCCAGACGCTGGGCCTCGTCCGCCGCGCTCGTGGCGGCGCGGAGACGTGCCAGGTCGATGAGGATGTCGGCTTCGTGATACACGATATTGATTCGGCGGCAGCGTTCCAGAGCCTCGTGAAGGTGGTGCTCGGCTTCGGCATTCTGGCCGGTGACCCGATGCGCCGCACCAACCAGCCAGTGGGCGCGGACGTAGTCGCGCTCGACCGGAGAGGCCGTGCGGGCGTCCTCATCCGCCAGTTCAAGCGCCCGACGAGCGGACTCAAGTGGCGAGTGACGGGTGACGAGTGACGAGTCAGATCGCGAGCGGAGCGCCAGCAGAGCGCGAAAAGCGCGGTAGGCCCAGGCCAATCCCTGCGCTTGCACGCGGGCCTGCTTCTCGAACATTGTCAACCCCGTCGCCAGCTCCACCTCCGAATCGGCCCACTCCCCGCGGAAGGCGAGAAGCCGGCCCAGTTCCTGGTGGCCAATCGCCTCCTGGAGCTCGTCCTCGATCTCCCGGCCCAGCGCGATCCTGCGCCGCAGATTGGCCTCGGCGGCCCGCAGCGCGCCGACGGGCAAGAACGCGACTGAAGCAACGGCCCCCAAACCGATGGCCAGGTTTTTCCTGTCGCCCTGCTTTTCATCGATGGCGTTCCCCTGCTCATATAGCGCCACGGCGCGACGGGGCTGGCCGCTCAGGCTGTAAGAATTCGCCAGTTCGTTCAGCGTCCAGCCTTGGTCCCCCTCGTCTTTCAGTCGTGGCGGATTGTCCTCGCCGTCGGGGAAGAGCGCTCTCAGCAGGTCGATCTGCACCTGGTACGCGCCGAGCTCGTAGAATGTGGCCTCGCTGATGCGGTCGCGGAAGAGGTCCCGAGCCTCGTCATACTGCCCGGCGCGGACGGTGTGGTGGTAGAGCTCGATCACCGGGGCCAGGTCCTCCAGGCGCGTCACCTTTTCCGGTTCGGGCAGGGAGGCGAAGTAGTCGCGGAGCCGGGTGTGTGCTGCGGCGCGGTCGGGAGCCGTCAGTCGGTCGTAGGCGTAGCGGCGGACGATCGGGTGCAGGTCGAATCGGCCCTCCTTGGTGTCGTGGTGCAGCAAACCGCGGCTGATCAAGTCCCGGAGGTCGGAATCGAGCGCGGCCCCATTCTCAGGCGACTCGGCAAGCGCCTTGAGCGCGTCGTACCCCACTCGGCTGCGGAAACAGGCGATGCGGCCGAGCAAGGCCTGGCGAGGCGGAGTCAGGCTGTCGTAGGCAGCTTCCAGCACGTGATGCTGGCGCTGGACCAGATCGCCGCTCACGTCCAGCCGCTGCGCGGCGGCGATGTCGCCGGGCTGTTGGAAGTCGCCCACGATCAGGCCGGCCAGCAAGCGCAGGCTGAGGGGATGGTAGCCGTAAGGTTCGCAGGCTTGCTCGATCTCGGTGTGCGTGCCGCGGATTCCCTGGGCGCGGAAGAACTCCACGGCGTCGGCCTGAGCCATCTGCTTCAGTTCCTCTTCGCGGGCGCCCTGGAGCAACCCTCCGCCCTTGGCTTCCACCGCCCTTGGCGTGAGCCGGGTCGTGAGCAGCACCTTGGCACAGATGCCCGGCAGCGCGGCGACGTTGCGGAGGAAAAGATCGGCCAGCGGAGAGATGCAATCGCGCTCGTTGGTTTCGGACCTGGATGCATCATCGCCCTGGTAGGCCGCATCCAGTCCACCAAAGGCGCGGAGGGCGCGCTCAAAGCCGTCCAGGACGAGCAGCGCGCCGGGCTGATGGAGATGTTGCAGCAGCGTCTCCAGTTGCTCACGGGCCGAGAGTGGCTGCGTCTTGATCGGCCTGCCGGAGAGGTATTCCGCTGTGCTGGCCAGGAAGTTGTCGAAGCTGGCATCGCCTTCGTAGAAGCTCCACCAGACGACGCGAGGCCAGTTAGCAGGCTCCACGTCATGCAGCAGCCAATGCCAGACCAGTGCGCTCTTCCCGAAGCCGCCCAGAGCCCGGAGGACCAGCAGCCGATGCGGGCCATCCTCTTTCAGCCACTTGGAGAGCATCGCGCGCTCGGCGAGGCGACCGGTGAAGTTCGGAGGCATGGGATAGGGATGGGCCAGGAGCCAGTCGTCGCGCTGCGGCTGCGCCGGTGGGGTTGGTTCCGGCGGCGCGCCCAGCGCGGTGAGAAGCTGCCGCCAGGCGAGGTCGAGGTCCGCTCCGTCGGTGAAGTCAACGTGCGTGAGAGCGCCGATGCGGAGGGGCTTCTCGCACTCGGCCTTGAGCAGCGGAATGAGCCGGAGGTCGCGATTGGCCGGACTGAGGGTCTGGACCATGATATTCTCGATCTCGGCCCATTCGCTCTCGACGTACTCCGGCGTGAGGATGACGAGCGTCTTGCGGCACTTCAGGACGGCGTCTTGCATCGCCACGATGCTGGGCGCGCCGCGGGTGAAGTCGCGGAAGTCGATGCAGGCGCGCAGGCCAGCCTTTTCGATGCGCGCGAGCAGCTCCCCGCGCACCCAATGCTTATTGCGGCTGCTGTACGAGATGAAGACGTCGTAGTCGTACGTCGCTGGTTCAGGCATACGCTTGCTCATCCGCTGCCTGTCAGACGGAACATCTGCGGGCGGTGCCCCGGCCAAACTTCCCGCGATCAGTCCCTCGCTACACCCATACAAGCATATCCGCCGCTCTCCTGGCCGCAAGGTTTTCTTGATATCAGGCATCGGTTCATAAGCCCGGCACGCTCACTCTTTGCGTGAGCGTGGCACCCGTTGCCTGTGTGTTTGAGCCCTCCCGACCATGGAGCCCGGAGGGATCCAGGGCCGTTACATTGTCTGTCGGGGAGCTGGAAGCTGCCCCCTCATCCGGCCTTCGGCCACCTTCTCCCAATGGGAGAAGGAAAATTGATACCTTCTCCCCCCGGGAGAAGGTGCCGCCCAGCGGCAGATGAGGGGTGTCCACCGTCAGAATGAAACGGCCCTGCGGAGGGATCAGTCGGTTCTTGCGACGGCTCTATGGTCGAGATACATTGAGAGTTCGTTGAAGGGTCTCTGTCGTTTTGGTGAATGCCCATGCGAGTGATCCCGGCGATCGACCTGCGGGGAGGGTTATGTGTGCGCCTCCGGCAGGGCGATTACCAGCGCGAGACGGTCTTCAGCGACGATCCCGTGGCGATGGCCGCGCGATGGGAGGACGAAGGGGCGGAGCTGATTCACCTGGTCGATCTCGACGGTGCCAAGGCGGGCCGGCCGGTGAACGTCGAGCCGGTGCGGCGGATCGTCGAGCGGGTGTCGGTGCCGTGCCAGCTTGGCGGGGGCGTGCGGGACCAGGAGACGATCGCGGCCTGGCTCGATGCCGGACTGAGCCGCGTGATCGTGGGTACTGCGGCTTTGCGTGAGCCGGATTGGTTCAAGGCAATGATCCGGACCTATCCCGGGCAGCTCGTCCTGGGGCTGGACGCACGAGCGGGGCGAGTCGCCGTTTCGGGCTGGCAGGAAACCTCGGAGGTGGAAGCCACCGCGCTCGCCGGAGAGTTCTATGGGTTGCCGCTGGCGGCGATCGTCTACACCGACATCGGACGCGACGGGACTTTGGAAGGTCCGAACCTCGCGGCCACTGCCGAATTGGCCAGACGCGTGAAGACCCCGGTCATCGCCTCCGGCGGCGTGGGAAGTCTCGACGACCTCGACCGCCTGGCCGGGCTGCCGCTGGCTGGCTGCATCGTCGGCCGGGCACTCTACGAGGGGAAGTTTACGCTCGCCCAAGCCATCGCACGGGTGGAGGCTTCTTCGCTGCCTGAGGGCGGCCGGTAGGTTTCCACGCTCGACGAAACGGAAAGGCCCTCCATCGCGGTACGATTCACTTCGATCATTTGAACCACCGGTCGGGAGGATGTGTCATGGCGACGGTTTATCATACTGCGGATATCCGGAATGTCGCGCTCGCTGGGCATGGGGCGTCGGGCAAGACCAGCCTTGCCGACGCCCTCCTGTTCGCGGCCGGAGCGATCACGCGCAAGGGATCGGTAGACGATGGCACCAGCACGCTGGACATCGACGACGAAGAAAAGCGCAGGCATTTCACGATCGATTGCCATATGGGGCATCTTTCCTGGAAGGGGAAGCAGGTTCACCTGGTCGATTCGCCCGGCTATCCCGATTTCATCGGCAATGCGCTCTCCGCCCTGGCGGCCGTGGAAAACGTGGTTCTGGCGGTTTCGGGGCCCGCGGGCATCGAGGTCAACACCCGCCGGCTCTTTCAAGAGGCCCGACGGCTGGGCCTGGGCCGGTTCGTCTTGATCACCAAGATGGACGCCGAGAATGTCGACTACCGCGCCGACTTAGAGGCCATCCGCGAGACCTTCGGCTCGCAGTGCGTTCCGTTCAACGTGCCGGTGGGCCAGGGCGCGACGTTCTCCGGGGTCGTCGACGTACTCCAGGAGCACGACGAAGATCCGCAGGGCTGCCCGCTGCCTCCGACGGAGGCGTACCGGATGGTCGTCGAGCAGATCGTCGAGACCGACGAAGAGCTGATGATGCGCTACCTCGAAGGCGAGACGATCGGCGTCGAAGAGCTGCGCAAGGTGGCTCATGATGCGATCGCTGGCGGCAAGCTTGTTCCCGTGCTCTGCGTTTGCACCCGCAAGGACGCGGGAATCAAGGAGCTGCTCGATCTGCTCGCCTGTTGCGGCCTCTCTCCGGCCGATGTCCATCGCTTCGGCAGCCGGGGAGACGACGAAGCCGCTGAAGAGGAGATCCTGCCCGCCGAGGAGGGAACGCTGGTGGCCCAGGTCTTCAAGACGACCAACGACCAGTTCATGGGCAAGATGAGCTTTCTGCGGATCCTTTCCGGCAGGATCGCGCCGGACACCACGATCGTGAACCTTCGAAGTGGCAAGACAGGGAAAGCAGGGCACATCTATGTGCTTCAGGGCAAGCAGCAGGAAGAGGTCCCCGAGGCCATCGCCGGCGATTTGGTCGCGATCGCCAAGTTCGATGATCTGCACGTTTCCGACACCCTCAGCAACGTCGGCGGTAATACCACAGTGCCGCAATTGCGGGTCCGGCCCATCAAGTTTCCTACCCCCATGGTGCCCCGCGCCGTGCAGCCGAAGGCACGCGAAGACGAGGCCAAGATCTCGGCCGGACTGGCCAAGATCGCCGACGAGGACCCGACCTTCTCGATCCGCCGCGACACCCAGACGCACGAGCTGGTGATCTCGGGCATGAGCGACCTTCACTTGGACATCATCCAGCAGCGGCTCAAGAACCGCCACAAGCTGGAGATGACCACGCACATTCCGCACGTTCCCTATCTCGAAACCATCACGGCCAATGCCGAGGCCGACCACCGGCACAAGAAGCAGACCGGCGGCCGCGGCCAGTTTGGCGAAGTCCATCTTCGCGTCCGGCCGCTGGAGCGAGGCAAAGGATTCAGCTTCGTCGACGCCGTCAAGGGGGGCGTCATCCCGGGACAGTACATCCCGGCCGTGGAAAAGGGCGTGCGCGAGCAGATAGAAAAAGGCGTCATCTCGGGCAACCAGGTTGTCGACTTCGAGGTCGAGGTGTATTTCGGCAAGGACCACCCGGTCGACAGCTCGGAGCAGGCCTTCAAGACGGCCGCGGCCACGGCCTTCCGCAAGGCATTCGAGAAGGCCCGGCCGGTGCTGCTCGAGCCGATCGTCTCGGTCGAAGTGACCGTGCCGGCGGCCAACTTCGGAGACATCTCGGCCGACATGTCCACCCGCCGCGGCCACATCACGGGCATGGACACCTTGGCCGGCGGACTCCAGGTCATTCAGGCGATTGTTCCCCTGGCCGAGATGCTCTCGTACGCCACCAACCTCAAGAGCATGACGTCCGGCCAGGGCTCGTTCACCATGGAGCTGCGCGGCTACGAGCCCGTGCCGCCGAATGTCCAGCAGCAGATCGTCGACCGCTACCAGAAATCGCGTGCGGGGATCGAGGAGGAGTGACGCGAAACTTCTCTCGGCCGGTCCCCGTCCCTGTCACGGCTGTTTGGCTTTCCCGGCTGAGTTCCACATCCCCCGCCGCGCGGCACCCTGTCCCGGCGGGAGAACGTTGATCGAGGCCCTCTCACGCCGGGAAGGTGTGGCCGAAAGCGCGATGAGGGGCTGGCTTGCGGCGGGTTTCGAGAATAAGGAACCTCCCCGAGTCTTTTCAGAAAAGCGGCAGCAAGTACTTCTGGAAAAAGTACGGAGGCGATTCCTTCAGGATCAGGATGATTCCCAGTACGAGCAGCACGAACTGGATCGCGGCCGCGATCCAGGCCATGAACTGATGGGTCTGGCGGAAGAGCCGGTGGCCCCGGCTTTCCCTGGCGCGCCGAAGAATCGTCCGCGCCCGGCCGATGGAGGCCCCACCTACCCCGAAATGCACCAGCGCGCAGAAGAGGACGCTCGCGAGCAAAACGCCACAGCCGAACTGCTGATGAGGCAAACCTTTGCCCCGAAGTGCCTGGACTGCGATTCCCCCCAGCGCGACCAGGGTCCCGGTGTCTGAACCACGAATGATGTGCTCGTTTCCGTAGAGCAGCAAATCATAGGCCCAGCTCTCGGGAAGCTCCTGGTTCTCGACGTCGGGCATAGAGTCCATGATCGTTCCAGCGCGAAGAGGATGTGAATGGGCGCCGGCGTAAAGAAGGCCGGTTTGTGAATGTGCGACGGCCAGAACAGGTCTATTATACCCGAGGCATGCTCGGCAGGCCGGGGAAGCCTGAAGAATACCTCCGCAAGCGGACTCGAAAACGCTGCCGTCCCACGCTCAGTGTCCAGATGACTATGAGAAGGATGCGACTCGCGGCACTCGCCGGGGATATCGGCTCCTCTACCCCGCCGGCCCCGGACGCCGAGGCGAGCAAAGCACCCTGGTGGGTTGACGACTGCGCCATCCCCGGCGTTTCCTCAGTCGACTGGGCCACGACCGCTGCGGAGGTCGCCGATGTGCTCGACCCAGTCCCGGATCTCTTCCGGTTGGATGGCGCGAGGGGGTTTTCCAGCAGCAGGGCGAGCAGTTCTTCGAGGCTTCGACTTTCAGACTTGGGAGGGCCTTTGGGGTTGCGGCCCGTCGAAGGCTTTCCACTGCTGAAGCCTTGCCCCGGAACGCTCGCAAAGAGCCGACCCGCGATCGTCACCGGCGGAGCCGCGGTAGTGGGGGGATTTGGGGAGGACGATGAGTTGAAGAACGCAAGCGTGCTGTACTCGGCGTTGGGCGTGGCTGCTATCGCCCCCAGGGTGTTCAATATGGCCGGCGAGCCCGTCACGACAACCGTCGCCGAGGCGGTCGCCTCACCGCCTCCGTGATCGATGATCGTGGCGGAGACCGCGAACTTGCCGGGCTCCAGGACATAGGGATGGCTTGCATCGACCGTGTGCTGCCCGGCCGATCGCTGGAAGCTCGTCGTGCTGCCGTCACCCCAGTTGATCTGCCCGTGGAACGTGTCCTGCAAGCCGGGGTCGGAAAAAGTGAGGGATAGAAGCGCCGTCTGTCCCAGCGTAAGCTCCGGGGTGACGGTGAAGCTATCGACGTGCGGCGGCACGTTCTGGACATTGACCACGAATGACTGCTGGACGCTTGCGCCCAGGCTATCGCTCATCAACTCGGTGACCGTGTACGAACCGTCCAGTTCGTAGGTATGAACCTCCGAACCGAGGCTGCCGGTCGCCAGGAATACCTCCGACTGGGGGTTCGTGCCATCGCCCCAGTCGATGCGGAGGGACCACGGCGAATCGAGGCCGGGATCGCTGAAGCGGCCCAGATTGATCTGTGCGGGTGAGCCCTCGACGGCGCTCTGGACGCCTGGCGAAACCAGGGTCGGAGCCACGTTCAAGACCGTGATCGATACCTGCGTGGTGGCAAAGGTTCCTTGCGGGGTGACCACCCGCACGGGAATCGCGTAGGTGCCGGGATGAAAGAATGTGAGCGAGACCGTCCCCGTCGAGTTGGAAACGGCATAGGAGCCATTGTCGGCAGTGTCAAACTGGAAAGTCAGTCCCGAAGGGTGATTCGGGTCCTCGTGTGCAGTTCGTGCGGTCACTGTGAGCGTGGCCGAGCTTCCTTCGGCGATCGGGCTTTCCACGGTGGTTCCCGTAATCCGCGGGGCGTCGAATGCGTCGACCAGGGGTTGCCGGACATGGATCAGATCGCAGGCCAGCCCGGTGGTGAAGTCCAGGGACTGGTCAACCGACGAGGTGTTCTGGAGCTGGTACACGACCTGTCCAGTCTGCACAATCGATTGATAGAGACCGGAAAGCAGTGCCGGATCGGTCGAGCTGAAGAAGCCGGTATCCAGCGAGCCGGTGCGGAAGCCGCCCTCGGGGTTGGACGAGAGCGCGGTTAGTCCGTCGGGACTGGTCTGCTCGGTCACGACGGTGCTGAAATTGCCGAGCGAGAACCCGTTGAGCCAGAGAAAGTTGGCGTTCCGCTCGGGTTCCCCGGGGCCCGTGCCCCCCTGGCTCGTCGTGATCCGCACGGCCACGCCGGCAAGCCCCCCGCCCAGGCTGCGCAGGGCTGTGGGAGACAGGTCGGTCTGGATGCCCAGGGTGACGGGATCTCCACGGTAACTGGCGGGCGTCCCGCACTTGGCGGTTCCGCGAAAGAGCTGGCAGGGGGCGACCTCGGCCTCAATCCTTCCCCCTCCGGACCCAACCAGGTCGAGCACGATCCCCCCGGCCGGCGGAATATCGGACACCAGCGGCTCCAAACCAATGGGCGAGTTCAAGGTGAAGGGGGTGAGCACCAGCCGCGGCTCGAGCCACTGAACATCCAGGTGAGCCCGCGCGCTGCGGCGCAGCCGACCTGGCGGAAGTCTACCAGCAGATCGGGCCTCGGCGACGAAATCCTTGACCACGTCTGCCGCAGCGTCCAGCAACGCCGATATGGCGGCGGACCACCCGGTCAAGAGGCTTGCTGGGCTTACGGCAGCGAGCGGTTGCGCCATCGTTGGGCCGCCGAGGCGCCTGACCGGTCGTCGCGAGGGCCGAAATGGCCCATGGGAAGCACGACAGCATTCTGAGTTGCCGGTCTTGGCGTCATCCTTGATGATAATGCTGCGTCAAGGATGATTGGCAACGAAAATGTTTTTCAAAGGCCCCGCGGGTCGCGCATTTCGAGCGATCTGGAAGGGTCGCGGCGATTCTGACGCGCGGAAACTTGGTTCGCATGCTTACCAGAACCCGCCGAAGCCGCCGACGCCAAATCCGTATCCCCAGTGAGGGGCGGCGTACCGGTCGATGTGGCCCTGGATGGAGTTATCGCGGGAGATGCCGATCCGCTGGGCTTCCATCTGCTCGGCGCGGCTGGGATAGCCTCCCACGCCGAACTGGGCTGGGCGGACGGGATCGCCCTCGACCTGGAACCGGTCTCCCGGCAGATAGTATTCGGCGTGGCGACCCACGTTGCCCGGGTTGCGAAAGCCGGCGGTATCATCATTCTGATAGTAGCCGGGGTATGGATAGGGATAGTGGTGGATGATGCTCCGGCGACGCTGAGGATAATACATCTGGGGCCGAACGTGGTCCGGGAGCAGCCGGTCGGAGACTGAGTTTGACTGCACCTGCGACGGTGCGGCGACTGAGGCGGCCGGGATTCCTTCCTGGCCGTTGAGATGCGGCGGAAACAAAGTCGCGAGGCCCAGTCCGAGCAAGACGGCCGGGTCGATTCTCATATAGGGAGACGGTGCGGCCATGATGTGCAAGTCCTGGAAATGGTGCAAGTCGTGCGTGATAGGCCGGCTTCAGCTCGATAGGCCTTGAAGTTAGGCCCCTGTACAAGCCCCCTTCAAATGTACTTCACAAGTCACTTCCGACGCGATGGGCTCTAGGCCACTTTTCGTGCCGTGACCGGACGAGGAGAGGTCCGGCTGGTTCTCAGGCCGTATCATAGGCCAGGTTGGGCGCCAGCCATCGTTCGGCCACGGCCACGGCGATGTGCTTGCGGGCCGCGTAGTGCTCGACCTGGTCTTTGGTCAGAAGGTCGACAGCGAAGTAGCGAGCCTGCGGATGGGCGAAGTAAAGACCGCTGACCGAGGCGGCCGGAAGCATGGCGTAATTCTCGGTAAGCCGAATCCCGGCGTCTTGCTGTGCGTCCAGCAGACTCCAGAGCGTGGCTTTTTCGGAGTGGTCCGGGCAGGACGGATAGCCGGCGGCCGGGCGGATGCCCCGGTATTTCTCGGCAATCAGCTCGTCGGTCGAGAGGCCCTCGTCTTTGCCGTAGCCCCAGTCGCGGCGGGCTTTCTGGTGCAGGAGCTCGGCGAAGGCCTCGGCCAGGCGGTCAGCCAGCGCCTCGACCATGATCACGCTGTAGTCGTCATGATCCGCCTTGAACCTCGCGACCAGGTTTTCGATGCCGTCGCCGGTCGTCACGGCGAAGGCGCCCAGGTAATCGGCCCGGCCGGAGCCGGCGGGCGCGACGTAATCGGCCAGGCAGCGAAACTCGGTCTGTCCCTGGCGTTCCCACTGCTGGCGCAAGAAGTGGAATCGACAGCGCTCGGTTGAGCGTGATTCGTCGGTGTAAATAATGACGTCGTCGCCGTCGGCGCTGGCGGCAAAGAAGCCGTAGACGCCATGAGCATGAAGCGTCCGATCGTGGATCAGGCGCTCGAGCATGGCCTCGGCCTTCTCAAAGAGGTCGCGCGCCTCGGCGCCTGCGACCGGGTCCTTGAGAATCGCCGGATATTTCCCTTTCAGCTCCCAGCTCATGAAGAAAGGTGACCAGTCGATATAGGGCACAAGCTCGCTCAAGGAAAAATCGTGCAGCCGGCGTGTGCCCAGGAATTCGGGCACGGCGATCGGCGCGGTGGACCAGTCGATCGTGAACCGGCGGCGGCGTGCTTCATCGTAGGAGACGAGCTTGCGCTCGCGTCGCGTCGCGAACGCCTGGCGGTCCTTGTCTTGCTGAGCTCGGTTCTGAAGGTCAAACTCGGCGCGTGATGCGGGGCGGCTGAGCCGGTCGACAACTCCGACGCAACGTGACGCGTCCTTGACGTGGATCACCGGGCCTTGATACTGCGGGGCGATCTTGACCGCCGTGTGCTTGGCGCTTGTGGTCGCGCCGCCGATCAAGAGCGGGACGGTGAACCCCCCGCGCTGCATTTCTTTGGCCACGTGCACCATCTCGTCGAGCGATGGGGTGATCAATCCCGAGAGGCCGATCGTGCCGACCTGGTGCTCCTTGGCCTTCCGGAGGATCTCCTCGCAGGAAACCATGACGCCCAGATCGATCACCTCGTAATCGTTGCAGGCCAGCACGACGCCGACGATGTTCTTGCCGATGTCGTGGACGTCTCCCTTGACGGTGGCCATGAGGATCTTGCCGCGAGAGCGGTGCAGGGAGACATCGCCGCCTGTCGCCATGGCCTGCGCTTTCTCGGCTTCCATAAACGGCGTCAAGTAGGCGACAGCCTTCTTCATCACCCGGGCGCTCTTGACCACCTGAGGCAGGAACATCTTGCCGCTGCCGAACAGGTCGCCCACGACGTTCATGCCTTCCATGAGGGGCCCTTCGATGATCGCCAGGGGGCGCTGGTACTGCTGGCGGGCCTCCTCGACGTCTTCTTCGACGTGATCGACCGTGCCGGTGATAAGTGCATGTTTGAGACGGTCGGCGACCGGTGCGTCGCGCCAGGCGAGCTCGCGGCTGCGGTCTTTCTTCTGGGATGATTTGACCGTCTCGGCAAACTCGGTCAGGCGATCGGCGGCGTCGGCGCGGCGATTGAGTAAGACATCTTCGACCCGTTCGAGCAGTTCTCTGGGGATCTCCTCGTAGACCTCGAGCTGGCCGGCGTTGACGATGCCCATGTCGAGCCCAGCCGCGATGGCGTGGTACAGAAAGGCCGCGTTCATGGCTTCACGGACCGAGTCATTGCCACGATACGAAAACGAGACGTTGCTCACGCCGCCAGAGGTCTTGGCCGCCGGGAAGAGCCGTTTCAGCTCGCGGACCGCCTCGATGAACTCGACGGCATAGTTATTGTGCTCTTCGATGCCCGTGCCGACGGTCAAGATGTTGACGTCGAAGATGATGTCCTCGGGCGGGAAGCCGACCTTCTCCGTCAAGAGCTTGTAAGCACGCTTGCAGATGTCTACCTTGCCTTCCCGCGTAACGGCTTGGCCGGTCTCGTCGAAGGCCATCACGACCACGGCAGCCCCATAGCGGCGAACCAGCCTGGCCTGCTCGAGGAATTTCGCCTCGCCCTCCTTGAGGCTGATCGAGTTGACGATCGACTTGCCCTGCACGCACTTGAGCCCGGCCTCGATCACGCTCCACTTGGAGCTATCGATCATGATCGGAACTCGGGCAACGGCCGGGTCGGCCGAGACCAGGTTGAGAAAGCGGGTCATCGCCTTCTCGCCGTCGATCAGCCCTTCGTCCATGTTCACATCGAGGATGTTGGCCCCGTTCTCGACCTGCTCGCGCGCGACGGCTACGGCTGCCTCGAAGTCGCCGCTCTTGATTAGGCGGGCGAACTTCTTGGAGCCACTGATGTTGGTCCGCTCGCCGATCATCACGAAATTGGTTTCTGGACGGATGACCAGGATTTCCATACCGCTATAGCTGGACCAGTGGGGTAGGTCGGGGATCGGCCGCGGAGGGACGCCCGCGACGGCTTGGGCGATCGCCGCGATCCAGTCGGGCGTCGTGCCGCAGCAGCCGCCGACGATGTTCAGCCAGCCGCTGCGCGCGAATTCCCCCAGCACGCGTGCCGTGTGATCGCGATCTCCCAGGAAGCCGCCGAACCCGTCCGGCATGCCCGCGTTGGGATAGCAACTGACCCGGCTGCGGCAGACGGCCGAGAGGCTCTCAATGGGTTCGCGCATCTGCTCGACGCCCAACGCGCAGTTGAGCCCCACGCTCAGCGCGTCAAAGTGAGCGACCGAGTGATAGAACGCCTCGACGGTCTGGGCCGAGAGCGTTCGGCGGTTCTCGAAGATCGTCCCCGAAATCATCACCGGCAGCCGCGTTCCGGTTTCCTCGAAGAACGAGTCGATGGCAAAGAGGCAGGCCTTCAAGACCAAGGTGTCGAACGAGGTTTCGGGCACGAGCAAATCAACCCCGCCTTCCACCAGGGCACGCACCTGCACCTTGTAGGTGGCTGCCATCTCGTCGAAGGTCACGTCCCGGCGGCCGGGGTCCTCGACGTGAATGCCCATGGAAAGCTGTTTCTTGGTCGGACCGATGCTGCCGGCGACGAACCTCGGCTTCTCAGGGGACTTCTTGGAAAACTCGTCAGCCACCTGCCGCGCCAGCTCCGCTGCTTTCCGATTCAGCTCGGCGGCATGATCGTGGAGGCCGAATTCCTCCAGGGAAAGTGCGGTGCCATTGAAGGTGTCGGTCTCGATGATATCGGCACCGGCCTCCAGGTAAGCGCGATGAATGTCCTGGATCAGCCCGGGCCGCGTGAGCACCAGCGCCTCGGTGCAGTTCTTGAGGTCATGCGGGTGACGGGCGAACCGAGAGCCCCGGACGTCCTCTTCCGTGAGCTTGTACGAATAGATGAGCGCTCCCATGGACCCATCCAGGATCATGATCCGCTCAGAAAGGATCTGCTCGAGCCGGGAGAACGACCGGTTGTCGCGTCTTGTCACCATGAATTACTCAGCTCAGAAACCCATGACTCTGCCAGCCCTTACGACGGCCAGTAGAGTGTCCGGCGAGGGCGGCCCGGCAACCGTTCGATCGCCGCAAGGTCCAGCGGGAACTGATTGTCGCGGCATTCGAGCGGGGCTGTCAAGCAAGACTCGGCCGGTGCATTTTTGAAGATTTCCGCTCAGCAGGCTGGGGCAGTGGAAACAGACGGATAACCAGCAACCTTGGTCCATGCACGATGGGGCTGATGAAGTCGGGGCGGGGGCCGTCGCGATGGTAAGAGTCGTTGTAACCGCTCACGACTCGATGGTGACAACCGTACGCGATAATGTCGGGCCGTGAAGATACTCCCCGCTCTTCGGTCGATCAGACCGGAGCGCCTTGCGGATCGACGAAGCTCAGCGGACCCGCACCGCCGAGCCGACATTGGCTCGAAGGAATGCGTGCTGAAGCGGTGGGGGACCTCTGAATCGAAGGGTTAGGTGTCAGGGCGCCGGTGCCGGCACGGGCGACGGATAGATATATACTTCATCGACGCTAATACCACCAAATGTCTTCCCACCAAATCGCGTAGGCATCCGCCCCGGGAAGCGAGTATGGATTTCCGCCGCAGCCTTAGCGAGAGGGTCATCCGCGCCGATCAATTTCACGCGGAAGGGGTCGAGGTAGATGGATTGCATCTTGCCGGCTAGACGCAGTACCTCGCCGTACGCCACGTCGAAGTTGTTGTCGTTGATGCCCTCGGAAGCGATGTAGAGATATCTGTGGTCCTCGTCGCTGGCTTTTAGCCAGAAGGCAGTTTTGACCGGTTGGTACTTGTTGAACTCGTGGGCGAGTTTTGCACCCGCGTCGATCTCTTCGATCACCAATGGACCCTGATCCATGGCAGTACTCCGTCGGTTGGGTCGGTTACGGCTTTGAAGAGCTTGCGAGCCTGCAGTTCCGTCCAACGCTGATAACGAGCCTTCTCATCCCAGTCTTTGACGACCAGCCAATAGCCGCCTAGAGTCGGATTCGCAGTGGCGTCCGTCTTACGCTGCAGTTCCAGCCCTGCGACCTCGACCAAGGTCTGGGTCTTGTGCGTGTAGCACCTCTGCGCGAGGTCCTTATCGGGGTAGTCGTGCTGACTGGTCAACTTGGCGATGCAAGCCTTCAGGGCACATTCAATCGCATAGCCAGCCAGGTAGTAGGCCCCTGACCACTGCCCGGCATTGAGAAGGGCCTCGGCATCGCGAGCGCGTTCTTCGGCCAGGTCCTGCAATTGGGATCGATTCAAGGTCTTACCTCGCCGGCTCGGAAGACTCAATCATTATTTTGTCCCACCATATGCCCGGCGCCCAGGGGGGTTTACAATTACGTTCTGTCGCACCGGCGTCCAGGAATCGTGAATCGTGACTCCTTGGGAATCGTGTGTAGCGGGCGAAGTTTGCCTGAGGTATGATCGTCGCGGTGACGACTGCGGAATATCACTGACTCTGTTGCGGCCCAGGATGGGGATTGGACCAGCGATCCGCCACAACTCCTGGTGCGCTATGACACATCAGAATTGACTGTTCCATGCTTGACCGTAAAAGTGCGGTAATGTTTTACCGCACTTCGGCGGTCGAATATCTGTTCGGCCCCGAAGGCGCGAACCCTTATCCGTCGCCGAGTGTCTTCGGGGTCTCCGGCGAATCCCTCGAGCTTCTGGAGGCGCAGCAATGGCGCTCGGGCTGTTCATCGACGGCGCGTACGTGTGGAAGGTGTTCCGAGAGCGGATCGATTACCTGAAGCTTCGGAATCTTGTCGAAGGCGACACCAAGGACACCGTTGATGAGGGGTATTTTTTCAACGCAGACGACGACCCGCCCAAGGCTCAGAAACTGCACAACGCACTCGCCTACCCCCCGCCGAAGGGACCCGGGCTGCGGGTCAAGATCTACTGGCTCCAGCGGAAGCAGCTTTGGTGGCCGGCACAACTCGGCGGAATGCCGGTGCTTCATCCGGACAACGAGGAGATTCAGTACGAGGTAAAGGAGCAGAAGGCGGTCGATGTCGGACTCGCTTTCCACCTTATCCGCTCGTTCAGCAAGCGAAAGTGGAGCAAGCTGGTCCTCGCCGCGGGCGACGGTGACTTCCACGAGCCCGTCCAATATCTCGTCGAGACGGAGAACGTCGAGCTGTACTTGGTGGGGTCGATCAACACGATCTCCGACCAGTTGCGGCCTTATGCCCGCAAGATCTACGAGATCGACAAAGAGCCGCTGCACAGCCAGCTCCGGCTTATCACGCCGTTTGCCGAGGCTTGAGGTGACCGGTCGAACCAGACGCTGCACCTGACGCGGCCCGCAAGATGGGGTTTTGACGGTTTCGATGCTCGCCGGCGCAGGCCGGGCAAGTGAGCTTGGTCGTTAAGCGCAATGGTTTAATCGACCGGTACGACAACAAAAATTCACGCAGATTACATCGGTCCGCCACACCGAAGCGGCCCCCGGGGTCGCCTGTGGCCCGAAGGTGAATTGATGGGTTTTCAGGTTGAGGCGTCCAGTTAACTTCCGGACGGCTGTCACCCTCGTCCCGTGAACGCGCACGACTCGTGAAAGAGGAGGGGAGGCGATCACGTCTTCGCCCGCTCTGAAGGAGGCTCTGGAAAAAAGACCGCAGGGCTGAGGGGAAAGACCCTCGATAGCCTCACGCTATGCCGAAGGCTCAACTCTCTTTTCCCTGCAAGGATCTCCGAGACCGTCGATTCAGCGATCCCGCTCAACCGGGCCAGCTCTATTTGGTCCATCCCGTTCGATTCAAGGAGACACCGGACAATGTCACGGTCGGCAACCGCTTCGATCGGATAGCGCTCAGCCTCGTACTTGTGTACGAGATCACCAGCACGCACCCCATCT